>DASPXO010000001.1:0-6249 GCA_035637235.1 Gemmatimonadales bacterium
GCGAGAGCTGAGTCTGGTCAGCGCGGTGGCGCTCGGGTTTCTGATCGTCGAGTTCGCCTTCGCCATGCTGACCGTGCTGCTGTCCCATCTCGGCCTCGGGCAGCTCGCCTGGGTACGCATCCTTGGCGGAAACCTCGTCGGTGTGGCGATCGCTCTCCTGGTGCTTTCGCGACGACACCCCCTGGCGGCGGAGCTGCGCAAGGCCGAAACACACGAAGAGGAAAACGAGTGAAGACGGAGAACGAAGAGGTCAAAGTAGCGTTCCCCGGCCAGCCCGGCGAGCGGCACGCTACGCGAAGCGGATGCGCCCAGGAGGACTCGAACCCCCAGCCTCTTGATCCGTAGTCAAGCGCTCTATCCAGTTGAGCTATGGGCGCCGGGGCTATTGCGGATTGGCGATTGCGGATTGCGGATCGGGTGTCTGACTGGCGGGAGTCGACTCAGGCACGCCAATCCGCACTCCACACTCCACACTCCGCAATCCGCAATCTCGAGCAGTGGGCGGTACTAGACTCGAACTAGTGACCTCCACGATGTCAACGTGGCGCTCTAACCAACTGAGCTAACCGCCCTAACGAAGGCGGTCAGGCGGTCGGTCGGACGGGCGGACAGGGGCTCCGGATGAACCGGCCGTTTCCGTCCGCCAGACCGCCTGACCGCCTGACCGCCCTCAGTAGCGGGGGTGGGATTTGAACCCACGACCTCCGGGTTATGAGCCCGGCGAGCTACCAGGCTGCTCCACCCCGCGTCGGTTCCATTGCGGATTGCGGATTTGGGATTGCGGATTGCGTCGTGATGTCGGTGGCGCGACGCCTCAGCCAAGCGCCCCTCACAATCCGCAATCCGCAGTCCGCAATCCGCAATCGGCAGAGCGGGAAACGGGACTCGAACCCGCGACCCCAACCTTGGCAAGGTTGTGCTCTACCAACTGAGCTATTCCCGCGAGACAACTAGAGGCACAGAGGCGCAGCGGCTCAGGCGCCCACGCCGCCCGTCCCGTCGCCTCCCCAAAATACATCCCTCACCGCTCGGTTGGGTAGCATGTCCGCCAGCCGCGGTTCGCCCCACCCGCCCGTCGCCCCTGTGCCCCTTGTGTGCCTAGCAGTTATGGAGGCGAGGGGGATCGAACCCCTGACCTCGTGAATGCCATTCACGCGCTCTCCCAACTGAGCTACGCCCCCATTATATTGGGCCCCCCAAGGCGTCCCGGCCGGAACACGGCATCTTATCGGGACGTTCTGGGGATGTCAAGCGTTTTCAGGCTTTTACGTGAACTTTTTGCCCCCCCGGCGGGTATCAGGGGGCAATTTCGGACCATACCCAATGGCCAGGCACAGTCGACGGAAGAAGACCACCTCCCCCGCCCGGGCGAAGCCCCGTGCGGCCACCCGGTCCGCCACGGCGGTCGCGGCGGTCGTCGCCGCCCCGGGGGCGAAGCCCAAGGCTGCGAAGCAGCGCGGGCGGCGCCGGGGTCTGCTCTCCGACCTCGCCCACCACGAGCACGAGCGCGACATCCTCGACCAGTACCTCCACGAGGTGTCCAAGACGCCCCTGCTCACCCAGAAGGAGGAGATCGCGCTCGCCCGCAAGGTGCGCGCCGGCGACCAGGACGCCATGCAGGAGCTCGTGAAGCGGAACCTCCGCTTCGTGATCTCGGTCGCCAAGAAGTACCAGAATCGCGGGCTCCCCCTGACCGACCTGATCGGCGAGGGGAACGTGGGGCTGCTCACGGCGGCGCGGAAGTTCGATCCGGACCAGGGAGTGAAGTTCATTTCCTACGCGGTGTGGTGGATCCGGCAGGCGATTCTCGCCGCGCTGGCGCGGCAGGGGCGCACTGTGCGCGTGCCGCTCAATCGGACGGCGGATCTGTCGCGCATCGTGCGCACCGCGGAGTACCTGCGGCAGACGCTGCGGCGCGAGCCCACGCCGGAGGAGATCGCCGACGCGACCAAGCTGTCGCTGGAGGTGGTGCAGTCGCTCGCCGCCCTCAACACGGGCGACGTGCGCCTCGACGCGCCGCTCGACCCCGACGGCGACCGCTCGCTGATCGAGCGCTTCATCTCCGAGGAGGTCCCCGACACGGAAGAGAAGGCGATGGACCGCTTCCTGTCGGACGAGATCGAGACCGCCCTGAACACGCTGCAGCGCCGCGACGCCAAGGTGCTGCGGCTGTACTTCGGGCTCGACGGCGGCCGCGAGCACACGCTCGAGGAGATCGGCGGCATGCTGGGCGTCACCCGCGAGCGGGTGCGGCAGCTGCGGGATCGCGCGCTGAAGCGGCTGCGGGACGGGGACGTGGGGAAGGCGCTGGCGAGTTTCGCGGCCTGACGCGTTCCACGACGCCACGACGCCACGACGCACGAGAGTGGCCGGCAAGATTCGGTGCCGGCCATTTTCGTTTCGTGGAACGTGGCGTCGTGCAACGTGCGACTGTAGCTTAGGCCCGTGATCGCACAAGTCGGTCGAAGGACCGTCGCCGGCATCGAGGCCGTCGGCCGGTTCGGCCATTTCGTGCAGGACCTGGCCCGCGCGCTGCCCGACGTGTCGATCTGGGGCCGGCTGACGCTGTTGCAGATGCGACGCGTGGGCGTGGACTCCCTGCCCGTGGCGCTCTTCATCGCCGCGTTTACGGGGGTGGTGCTCGCCCTGCAGGCCTCCTACACGTTCACCGGCACCGTCCCGCTGTACTTCGTCGGTACGCTCGTCGGGAAAACCATGATGCTCGAGCTCGGGCCCGTGCTCGCGGGATTGGCGCTCGCCGGGCGCGTGGGGGCGAGCATGGCGGCGGAGCTCGGCACGATGAAGGTCACGGAGCAGGTGGATGCTCTCGAGACCCTGGCCTACGACCCGCAGAGCTATCTCGTCGTCCCGCGCGTGCTGGCCGGGACCACGATGTTCCCCGTGATCGTGGCGCTCGCGATCCTCACCGGCATCCTCACGGGCTGGCTCGCGAGCCTCGTGCTGCTCGACCTCTCCACCCAGGAGTTCATGAAGGGCCTGAAGCTCTTCTATGTGTTCAAGGACACCTGGTTCGGCCTGTTCAAGAGCGCGACGTTCGGATTCACGATCACGCTCGTGGGCTGCATCGCGGGGCTGTCGACGCGGGGCGGCGCAGAGGGCGTCGGCCGGAGCACCACGCGCGCCGTGGTCTACTCGGCCGTGCTGCTGCTCCTGCTGGACGCCTTCTGGGCCATGGTGCTGCTGCGATGATCCGGTTCCAGGACGTCCACAAGACGTTCGGCCCGAAGCGCGTCCTCGACGGCTTCACCCTGGAGGTCAAGGACGGCGAGACGATGGTGATCATCGGCTACTCGGGCGCCGGCAAGAGCGTGGCGTTGAAGCACGTCGTCGGGCTGTTGCACGCCGATGCCGGCGACGTCATTGTTGACGGCCGCGCGGTATCGGCGCTCGACCGCGCGGGGCTCACCGAGCTGCGACGTGACATCGGCTTCGTGTTCCAGCTCGCGGCGCTGTTCGACTCGCTGACGGTCGCGGACAACGTGGCGCTGGGCCTGCGCCGCCGCGCGCTGCCGGATGACGAGATCGCGGAGCGGGTGCGGGAGGCGCTGGCGCTCGTGGACCTGACGGGGACCGACGACCGCTTTCCCGCCGAGCTGTCGGGCGGGATGCGCAAGCGCGTGGGGATCGCCCGCGCCATCGCGCTCCACCCCCGCTACATCCTGTATGACGAGCCCACCACCGGGCTCGACCCGGTGACCTCGGCGGTGATGGACCAGCTGATGGTACGCACCCGGGAGCATCTGGGGGTGACCGGGATCGTCGTGACCCACGACCTGCGCAGCGCCTACACCGTGGGGGACCGCATCGCGATGTTGTACGAGGGCCGGGTGCGCCAGGTCGGTACGGTGGAGGAGATCCAGCGGAGTGAGGACGCCGTGGTGCGGCAGTTCATCGAGGGGCGCGCCGCGTGAAGCGCGAGAACGAGCTCGCCGTCGGGATGGTGGTCATCGCCGCCTGCGCCGTGGTGGTCGGCGGAGCCCTGTGGCTATCGGGCGCCCACTTCGGCAAGACCGAAGCCGTGTTCAGCGCGCGCTTCCGCACCGTGGGCGGGCTGGGCGTCGGCGACCCGGTGGTCCTGCGGGGCGTGCGGGTCGGGCGCGTCGAGGCGATTCGCCTCGCACCGGGGAACTGGGTGGAGGCCGACCTGAAGGTCTACGCGGGTGTCACGCTGCCCGCGAAGCCGGCCGTGATCGCGTCTTCGGCGTCGCTGTTCGGCGAATGGGCGGCCACGCTCATCTCCCGCGAGCCGCCCCCGGCCGACCCCAACGTGCGGCAGGCGCTCGAGGAGGCGCTCGCCGGCGCAGGCGGCAAGTGGCCCGGCGCGACGCTCCCTGACATCGGCCAGCTCACCGCGCAGGCGAGCCGCATCGCCACCGACATCGCCGCCGTCGCGAACCGGGTGCAGACGGCGTTCGACTCCGAGGCCGTGAACGAGCTGCGGCGCTCCGTCAAGGACTTCGGCCGGATCGCCGACCGCCTGGCGAAGATCACGAACGAGCAGGCCGACGTGATCGGCTCGGTCGGCACCAACCTGCGCCGGGGCTCGGACGTGCTCGCCCGCACCGCCACGACCCTCCAGAACACGCTCGGCCGGGTCGACTCCGCCACCAACCAGGGGCAGCTCGCCACCATCCTCGACAACTCCGCCGCGACCAGCGCGAACCTCCGCACCGCGTCGGGGGACTTCAAGGACCTGCTGGAGTCCACGCACAAGCACCAGGAGAGCCTGGTCCGGGTGCTCGTCTCGGCCGACAGCGTGCTGTGGCGCATCGCGCACCGCAGCGGCACGCTCGGCCTGCTCGTCTCCGATTCGACGCTGTACAAGGAGACGACGCTCACGATGATCCAGCTGCGGCAACTGCTGTCCGACATCCAGGCGAACCCGCGCCGGTACTTCACGTTCAGCGTGTTCTAGAGGAGAGCGGATGGCGGGAGAGCAGCGGCAGGCGCGGGGAGCGCGGAGAGCACGGGGGCCGCGGGCCCAGCGGGAGACGTCCGCCGGCGGGGTGGTGTTCCGCCGCGGTGCGGAGGGCGTCCCCCATTTCCTCATGATCCGCGATTCCTACAAGAACTGGGGCTTCCCCAAGGGGCACCTCGAGGTGGATGAGCCGCCCGCCGAGGCGGCGCGGCGCGAGGTGGCCGAGGAGACCGGGCTCGGCGACCTCATCGTCCACGGGCCCATCCGGGTGATCGACTGGTACTTCCGGTTCCGCGGCAAGACGATCCACAAGTACTGCCACTTCTTTCTGTTCGAGTCGAAGCGCGGCGATCCCGTGCCGCAAGCCGAGGAGGGGATCACGGATTGCGCGTGGCACCCGTTCGAGCAGGCCCGGCAGACGATTTCCTACGACAACGCGCGCGGCGTGCTCGAGCGCGCGGCCGAAATGGTGCAGGCCCTGGCCCCTGAATCCACGCAAGCCGACGAGCCTTAGGGCCGCCCCCGTGCGGCGCCCGACGGGCGCGGCTCCGGCCGCGACCGCCGTCGTGCCCGTGTTCCACCCGCGCAGCGCCGCGCGCCGCGCGGTGCAGCAGGGCTACCCGCGCGGCGCCGGCAGGGTGCGGCTGTGCCGCAGCCTCCAGGCGGTCGAGCGTCTGCTGTACCAGTGCCTGGTGGACGCCGTCGTGCTGGATGTGAAGACCGCGCCCGCCCTGGCCCTCGCGCTGCCCGCCCGCTTCCCGCGCATCCCGATGTACGCGCTCTCGGCGTTCCGCCCCGACGATGGGGTGCTGCTCGCGTCCTGCCATGCGGCAGGGTTCGCCGGCGTCCTCGTCGAGTGCGTCGACACCGCGGTCGCGGGCGAGTGGATCGCGGCGCGGACCGCCCAGACGGCCCGCCGCGAGGCGCTGGCGGACGCGCCGAAGCTGCTGCGGCTCACCGACCGCCTGCAGCTCGCGGCCTGGGACGAGGTGCTGCGCCGGATCGGGGTCCCGACCCAGACCGCCCACGTGGCGCGGCAGCTCAGGGTCACGCGCGAGCACCTGTCGCGCGAGTTCGCGGCCGGCGGCGCCCCGAACCTGAAGCGCGTGATCGACCTCGCGCGCACGGCGTGCGCCGCGGACCTGCTCGGCAACCCCGGGTACTCCGTGCAGCAGGTCGTCCGGATCCTCGGCTATGCGTCGCCCAGCCATCTCGCGGGCGCGGCCCGGCGCGTCGCGGGGGCGGCGCCGCAGGAGCTGCGGGAGGTCGGCCCGCAGGGGGTGCTGGCGCGATTCCTCAAGGGAAGAACG
>DASPXO010000002.1:0-7630 GCA_035637235.1 Gemmatimonadales bacterium
GCGCTCGACCTGGCGGCCACGGCCCTTCCCGCCGACACGCCCTCCTGGCCCGCGGACGACCCCGGCCTGGTGGAGCGGGTCGAAGATCGCTTGGCGCGCGACGTGGGCCTGGAGCCCGGCGCGCTGTTCCTGGATTTCCCCGCGAAGCCCGACATGCTCGCGCTCGACATGCCGCTCGTGAAGCGCGACGGCACCGTGACCCACCTCGCCGGCGCGGAGGCCGCCGCACACCTCGGCCTGCCGCGGGTGGCCGCGGAGCTGTACCGCTCGGCCCGGCGGCTGCGGGTGTTCGTGCTGGGCGAGGCGCGCGTGGAGGCGAAACGGATCGCGGAGCTGGTGATGCTGCCGCGAGAGGCGGTGGCGGCGTGGGCGGGCTAAGTACTACAGGTGCTAGGTCCTAGGTGCTAGGTGTCGGGAGTGCATCCCTAGCACCTAGCACCCAAGACCTAACACCCGTCTCACCGCGGCCTCGCCCCCGTCTGTGTGATCTGCGTCGCGTCGGCGACCACCGCATCCACCGCATCGACCCGCACGATGATCGCCGTGATGTTGTCGAGCCCGCCGTGACGGTTCGCTTCGGCGATGAGCTCGTCCACCTGCTCCTGCGGCATGCGGGTCGGCGCGAGCAACTCGGCCAGCTGGCGGTCCTCCAGCATCCCCGTGAGGCCGTCTGAGGCGAGCAGGAATACATCCTTCGGCTTCGCGGTCCCGAGGTAGATGTCCGGCATCACCTCGCTGTTGGCGCCCACGCAGCGGGTGATCACGTTGCTGTACGGGTGTGACCGGGCCTGCTCGGGAGTCAGGTAGCCGGCGTCCACCTGCTCCTGCACGTAGGAATGGTCTTTGGTGAGCTGGATCAACTTCCCGTCGCGGAACAGGTACGCCCTGCTGTCGCCCACCTGGCCGATCAGGAAGCGGGTGTCGTACAGGACCAGCGTCGTGACCGTGGTCCCCATGCCCCGCTTGTCGTGCTCGGTGAGGGTCCGGTCGAAGATGGCGCCGTTCGCCGCGCGGATCGCCAGGCGCATCCGGTCGGCCACCTGGTCGTCCGACAAACCCTTCAGGGAGCCGAGCTCGCGCGCCACAACGCGCACCGCCATCTCGCTCGCCACCTCGCCCGCCGCATGACCCCCCATCCCATCGGCCACCACGAAAATCCCGCGGTCCGGGACCATGAGGTAGTTGTCCTCGTTCCCGGAGCGGATGATACCGACGTCAGTGCGGCCGGCGCAGGTGATATGCACGGCGCGCTGCTAGGCGAGCAGCCGGTGAAAGGCCACGACCCCCGCCGCGACAAGGAGGAGCGCCGCGGCGCTCGCCCCGCAGCCCTTCCCTTTCTTCTCCGCCTGCCGCGCCACGGGCCGCTTCGCGCGGGGCCGGGTCGGGACCGACCCCGGGCTCCTCGCCCGCGGCTCCGGCCTTGGCGGCGGAGCGGCCTTGTGCGGCGCCGGCGCGGGCTGCGCCGTCCCCAGCACCTTCGTGCCGCCGCCCAGCGCAACGCCGTGCAGGTCGTCCATCGGATCGAACACCACGTCCACGGTACCGAAGCGCACGATCGTGCCCGGCGCCAGCGGACTCTCCCCCTTGACCCGCTCGCCGTCCACGAACGTACCGTTGGTCGAGTCGAGGTCGACGATTACCCAGACGCCTTCGCGGCGCTGGAGTTTCGCGTGGGCGGTGGAGACGGACGCATCCGGGAGCATGAGGTCGTTGTAGTCGGCGCGTCCGATGTTCACCACCGGCGTCCACACCTGGAGCCGCTGGCCCTCGAGCGCGCCGCTCTTCAACAGGAAGCTGGCGAGCGGACCGGGGCCGCGCGGCACCGCCTCCAGGCCGTGCCCGCCGTGCTCGAGGCGCTCCGCCGCGCCGGGAGGAGGCGCTGCGGAGGCCGCCGCGCGGGGCGGCACGTCGGCGTGGAAGCGAAAGGTTTCGTCCCCGATCCGGATCACGTCGGCCCGCTGGAGCATCCGCTGGCCCTGGACCTGCTCCTCGTTCACGAACGTGCCGTTCGTGCTCGAGTCCACCAGCAGATACCCCCTCGGCGTCAGCACGATTTCGGCATGCCGCCGCGAGACATCCTTGCCGGCAACCACTACGTCGCACCCCGCGTCCCGCCCGAAAACCAGCGGCGGCGCCGTGACCAGGTACTCGCGCCCGTCGGTGAGACTCACGATTCGCCCACCGGTGTTCGCCGTCACGGCGGGCGAGCCGCCGGGCCGCACCGGCGCCCCAGGCACCTGCGCTCTCTCCACGAACCGCGTACTGCCCGAGCGGCTCTCGTCCACGAAGGTCAGTTCGAGGCTCCCAATATCGACCTTGTCGCCGTGCAGGAGGGGGGTCGGCTCGGCTCCCAGGCGGACGCCGTTGATGAGCAGCTCCGCCGCCGGCGTCGCCTTGCGGATGATCACCTGTCCGTCGCTCTCTCCTTGGAGCAGGGCGTGTCGCGGCAGGATCCCAACGCCCGTGAGGACAACGGCGCACGATGCATCGCTGCCGAGCGCCACCTCCCCGACCGGGATGGTGAACTTCGCGCCACCGAATTCTAGCCGCGACATTGCTTCGCAAGCTACGCCCGGCTTTGTAACCGCGCAAGGAAACACGGGTTACGTGACGCCGCGGCGTCACGCCCGCGTGTCCGCTGCGACCGCCTCCTCGCGCCCGACCAGGCCCCGCTTGAGCCAATACCAGAACAAGAGCGACCCCACGATCACCGTCGCGTAGCTGTTAATGAAGCGCCACATGAGCGTGTACGTGGGCAGCTCGCCAGGTTGCACGTAGATCTTCATCACCGCCGCGGAGAGCAGCTCGGCGAGACCGGATGACCCGGGGGTCGGGGCGAAGTAGAGGAGAAAGGTGATGAACGTCTGGAGCAGTAGGATGTCGACGAAATTGGCATGGAGGCCGAGGGCGCGCAGCGCGACGTATCCGGCGAGCAGCTTGTTCGCGTGCGAGGGCCCGGACAAGAGCACCGCCCAGCACAAGGCCACCCAGCCCTTCGAGCTGCCGAATGCGACCATGCACTCGTGTGCCCGGTCGATCCCCGCGCGGAGGTGCTCGATCCGCTCCGCAACCCGATGGCTGCGCCGCTCGAGCCGCGTCGCCAGCCAGTGCACGGCGTCGCGCAGCCACACCGGGAACGCCATGGCGATGAGCATCAGCACGCCCAGGATGCCAAAGATCGTGAGGCTGGTGCGGAACAAGTCGTAGTACGTGATGCCCAGCACCACGTTGTGCTCCGCCAGCGACTTGCCGGCACCGAGGGAGATGGCGAGCGGGCCCGCGAGCGCGAAGAAGGCGACCGTGGCCACGAAGGTCATGAACGTGGACGTCACCGCCTCCGGCAGCCGCACGCCCGAACGACGCATCACCCACATCATCGTGGGCCCCGCGCCGGTCTGGAACGGTGTGAGGTAGGCGGCCCAGGCGCTCATGCCGCCCGCGACGACCATCGCCCTCCACCGCACGCCCGGGTGAACGTGCCGGGCCACGACCCACAGTCGGGTGCCGCCGCCGATCCAATCCATCGAGGCGAGCCCGAGGCCGACGACGATCCAGCCCCACCGCAGGTGCGCCAGCGCCGAGAGGAAGGCGTGGATGTCCTCGCCGAAAAAGACGAGGACCACGACGACGCCGACGAGGGAGATGGCGGCGAACAGCTCCAGCCCGCGGCGAAGCAGACGCGGCGTTAGGGCGAGCGCCATGGGTTGGGGCGAAACTACAGGTGCTGGGTGCTAGGTGCCAGGTGCTGATGGTCCCCCTAGCACCCAGCACCTAGTCCCCAGCACCTGTTATTTTCCCAGGTTATGCCGTCGTCCCCAGACCGGCTCATCATCCGCAACGCGCGGCAGCACAATCTCAAGGGGATCACCGTCGAGCTGCCGCGGCGCGCGCTCACCGTGATCACGGGGCCGTCCGGGTCAGGGAAGAGCACGCTCGCCTTCGACACCCTATACGCCGAAGGTCAACGCCGGTACATCGAGTCGCTTTCCACGTACGCCAAGCAATTCCTCGAACGGATGCCGAAGCCCCTGGTGGACGCGATCGAGGGCATCTCGCCGGCGGTGGCGATCGAGCAGAAGAACCCGACGACGAGCAGCCGCTCGACCGTCGGCACCGCCACGGAGATCTACGACTACCTGAGGCTCCTGTGGGCCCGCGTCGGGACGCAGCACTGCGTGCGGTGCGGGCACGAGGTGAGGGCGGATACGGTGCAGGAGGTGGTGGACGAATTGATTGCGGATTGCGGATTGCGGATTGCGGAGTCGACGAACGCAGCGTCGGTCCAATCCGCAATCCGGAATCCACAATCCGCAATTGTCGTCGCGTTCCCCCTCCCCGCCTCCGCGCACCGCCCGGACGTGGAGGTAGCCGCCCAGCTGCGGGCCGCCGGGTTCGTGCGCGCCCAGCTCGACGGGGCCGTGATGCGGCTGGACGAACCCGATGCCGAGCTGCGCCTGCGGGGCGCGACGGAGGTACTGGTGCTGGTGGACCGGGTCGCGGCGGCGCAGGCGAGTCGGGGCCGGCTGGCCGACGCGATCGCGACGGCCTTCAACGAGGGCGAGGGGGTAGCGGTGGCGCTCGACAATGGCGGCCGCCGGCGCTTCTCCGAGCACCCGACGTGCTCGCGGTGCGGCACGTCGGCGCCCGCGCCGTCCCCGATCCTCTTCTCGTTCAACAACCCGCGCGGCGCCTGCCCGGGCTGCAACGGCTTCGGCGCCGTGCTCGAGTACGACGAGTCGCTCATCGTCCCCGACCCGCGGCGCCCGCTCGCCCAAGGCACCCTCGATCCGTGGACCAAGCCGCGCTACGAAGGGCGGCGTCGCATCCTGCGAGAGGTCGCACGTGCCCGGGACATCCCGTTCGACGCGCCGTGGCGCAGCCTCCCCGAGCGCGACCGCCACTTCCTGCTCCACGGGGCGAGCGGCCGCTTCCTCGGGATGTTTCCGTTCCTGCAGCGCCTCGAGGCGAAGCGCTACAAGCAGTACATCCGCGTGTTCCTGCGGCAGTATCAGCTGGCGCAGGTCTGCCCCGCCTGCGGCGGCGCACGGCTCAAGCCCGAGGCGCTCGCGGTCTCGGTGGGCGGCAAGACGATCGCGGAAGTCGCCGGCCTGACGGCCGGCGCGGTGCGCGACTGGGTGGCCCGACTCGAGCTGACGCCGTTCCAGCAGGCGGTGGCCGCGCACCTGCTCGCGGAGCTCGGTGCGCGGCTGTCGTTCGTGACCGACGTGGGCCTCGGCTACCTCACGCTCGACCGCCTGACGCGCACCCTCTCGGGCGGCGAGGCCCAGCGCATCGCCCTGTCGAACGCCCTCGGCGCGCATCTCGTGGACACGGTGTACGTCCTCGACGAGCCGTCCATCGGCCTGCACCCGTCCGACATCGACCGCCTGCTGGGCCTGTTGCGCCGCCTCGCGCACGCCGGCAACACGGTGGTGGTCGTGGAGCACGACCCGGCGGCCATGCGCGCCGCCGACTGGATGATCGAGCTCGGCCCCGGGAGCGGCGAGGCCGGTGGGCAGCTCGTCTACCAGGGGGCGGCGGCGAGCGTCCGCATGGCCGGGACCCTCACGGGCCAGTATCTCTCCGGGGAGAAGCGCATCGGCGTGCCGTCGGCCCGCCGCCCCGCGCGCGGCTGGCTGACGGTCACCGGAGCGCGCCTGCACAATCTCACGGGGGTGGACGTTCGCGTGCCGCTCGGCACGCTCACGGCGGTCACGGGCGTCTCGGGCTCGGGGAAGTCGACGCTGGTCCACGACGTCCTCTACCGCCAGCTCGAGGCCCGGCTCACGGGCGCTCACAGCGCGAAGCAGCACCTCGGCGAGCCGGTGGGCGAGGTGCGGGCCCTCGAAGGCTGGGAGGCGATCAGCGACGTCGTGCTGATCGATCAGGCGCCGATCGGCCGTACCCCGCGCTCGAACCCCATCACCTACATCAAGGCGTTCGACGAGCTACGCGCCCTGTTCGCCGCCGAGCCGCTGGCGCGCGCCCGCGGCTACGCGCCGAGCGCTTTCTCCTTCAACGTCGCGGGCGGCCGCTGCGAGGCGTGCGAGGGCGCGGGTCACGTGCTCGTCGAGATGGTGTTCCTCGCGAACGTGTTCGTCCCGTGCGACGTGTGCCAGGGGAAGCGGTTCAAGAAGGAGATCCTCGAGGTGAAAGTCCAGGGCCGCTCGATCGAGGACGTCCTCGGGTGGACGGTGGACCAGGCGCTCGAGCGGTTCCGCCGCCGCCCCCGCCTCGCGCGAGCCCTGTGGCATCTGCAGCAGGTGGGGCTCGGGTATCTGCGCCTGGGCCAGCCCGCCACGACGCTGTCGGGGGGCGAGGCGCAGCGCCTCAAGATCGGGCGCGAGCTGGCGCAGGGCGGGGCGAGGCGGGGCGGTCGCAAGCTCTACATCCTGGACGAGCCGACGACGGGCCTGCACCTCGACGACGTACGCACCTTGTGCCGCGTGCTCGACCGGCTGGTCGACGCCGGGCACACCGTGCTCGTCATCGAGCACCACCTGGACGTCATCAAGCGCGCCGACTGGGTCATCGACCTGGGCCCCGGCGCGGGCGGCGCGGGTGGGCGCGTCGTGGCCCAGGGGACCCCGGAGGACGTGGCGCGCCTTCCGGAATCGACGACGGGAGGCTACCTGCAGGACCTGGCCTGACGCCGCACTGTCCATTGCAAAGTCGCGCCTGCGCCCCGAGCTTGAACGCCGTGACCCCATCCCCCCTGCGGGTGCTCATCGTGGAAGACTCGACGGCCGACGCGGAGCTCGTGGTCCGCGCCCTCCGCCAGGGCGGCCTCGAGCCCCTGCCCGAGCGGGTCGACACCGCCGAAGCGATGCGCGCGGCGCTGGAGCGGCAGCCGTGGGACATCGTACTCTGCGATTACTCAATGCCGAGCTTCGACGCGCCGAGTGCGCTCGCCCAGCTCCGGGAGCGGGCGCAGGACGTGCCGTTCATCGTGGTCTCCGGCAGCGTGGGGGAAGACACGGCGGTGGCGGCGATGCAGGCCGGGGCGACCGATTACATCATGAAAGACCGGCTGCAGCGCCTCGCGCCCGCCGTCGTCCGGGCGGTCGAGGGCGCCGCCGTATGGCGCGAGCGGCGCCGGTTGGAGGAGGCGCTAGGCCGAGCGCAGAAGATGGAAGCCGTGGGCCGGCTCGCCGGCGGAGTGGCCCACGACTTCAACAACGTGCTGACCGCGATCATCGGCTCGGTCGAGCTCCTGATGCTCGACGTCCCGCCGGGTGCCAAGCCCCGGGAGGAACTGGAGATCATCCGGGACGCGTCCGAGCACGCCAGGGATCTGATTCGCCGGCTCCTCGCCTTCAGCGCGCGCCAGGTGCTCCAGCCGACCGTCCTCGACCTCAATCGCCTCGTGGGAGACCTGGGCAAGCTGCTGCGCCGGATGATCGGCGAGGACGTCGAGCTGACGACCGCCCTCGGTCCAGAGCTGGGCACGGTGCGGGTCGACGCCGGACAGATGGAACAGGTGCTGGTGAACCTGGCGCTGAACGCCCGAGACGCCATGCCGCGGGGTGGGAGACTGGCCATCGAAACGGCCGACGTCGAGCTCCCGGGGGCGCTGGACCCACCGGCTCCGGACGTGCCCTCCGGACGTTACGTCATGCTCAGCGTGACG
>DASPXO010000003.1:0-13704 GCA_035637235.1 Gemmatimonadales bacterium
GGCACGGTCGCCGTCGTCGGGCACGAGCCCGACCTGAGTCAGTTGGTGTGCGCAGTTCTTTCAGGCGCCAACGGACCATTCCTCGAGCTTGGCAAGGGTGGCGCCTGCCTGCTGGAGTTCGCGGGTCCGGTAGGTCGGGCCAGCGCGACGCTGGATTGGCTGCTCGGCCCCAAGCACCTGCGCCGCATGTCCGGCCGTGATTAGCCGCTCCGCCGACCTCCTCTCCGGCTCGGCATTCGCCGCCGCGGCGCAGCTCAGCCTCACCTTGCTGGACGAGGCACGTCAGGGGTGCGGCCGCCTGGGTGACCCGGGGGACGCCGAGGCCCTCCACGACTTCCGTGTCGCGCTGCGCCGCCTGCGCACTGTGCTCCGCAGCTTTCGCGAAACGCTCGGTCGCACGGTCCCGAAAAGACTGCAGCGCCGGCTCCGCGACGTCGCCCGCGCCACGAACGCCGGCCGCGACGCCGAGGTGCAACTGGTGTGGATCCGGAGCCATCTGGCCGAGCTGGGAAGTCGCCCAGGTCTGCCGTGGTTGGTTGCTCGCCTCGAGGACCGGCGCGATCGGGCCTACGCGGAGCTCCAGCAAGAGACCACACAGGAGTTCCGACAGCTCGAGCTTCGCCTGCGTCGCGCGCTCAATGCGGCGCGCGCCGACGGGCGCGCCTCTGAGCCTCCCTTCGCGGCCGCGGTGGCAATGTTGATCCGTGAGCACGTCGCCGCGCTCGAGCAGGAGCTCGCCGCCAGCCATGCGGCGCGTGACGACGAGGCCATCCACCGCGCGCGTATCGCCGCCAAGCGACTCCGCTACCTGCTCGAGCCGCTGATGGACGCAAGCCAGCCGGCGCACGCCGCCGTCGCCCGACTGAAACAGCTGCAGACCTTGCTCGGCGAGCTGCATGATCTCCAGGTCCTGGTGGCCGAGCTGGGCGAATTGGTCGGCGAAGCGGCGGCCGAGCGTGCGCGCGGGTTGCACGCGGTCGCGCTCGACGCGACCAAGGCGCAAGGCCGGGCGAAGCAGGCCGGACCGCGACCGGCGACAGCCGGGTTGCTGGCGCTCGCGAAACTCGCCGGCCGGTCACGAGACGAGTTGTTCCAGCGTTTGCAAGCGGAGTGGAAAGCGGGGCCGCTGGCGGCGCTCGCCGAAGACTTGCGTGCGCTCGCGGACAGCCTCACCGCCGCGGCGATTCCTCCCCCCGTTCTGCCGGAGCCGGCGGCGCCGCTGCCGAAGGTTGACAAGCCGAGGATTCAGAAGCCGAGGATTCAGAAGCGGAACGTTCAGAAGCGGAAACTTCAAAGGCCGAAGGCTCAGAAGCGTAGCAGGAGAGGCGTCACCTAATCCCTCTGGTTGGGCCTCCCACGGCTCCTTCTGGCCGACGCTCGTCGGTCAGCGCGCGACGAGCGAGTTCCAGAATTCCAGGGTGAGCCGGTGGATCGGCCGGCCGCGGCGCAGCTGGGACCGCATTTGCTGCGCCACGACCTCCCGCAAGACGGCGTCGCGGTCCTCCGGCACGCGTTTGGCAAGCTTGTCGCGCTGCTTGCGCCGGCTCCTGCGGCCGGGCTCGAGGAAGTCGGCGAGGAAGAGCATCTTCCCCACGTCATCCCACCCCGCATAGCCCACGCTGTGATAGCGGACGGCATCGAGCACGCCGCGGTCGGCCTCGCCGTCCGAGGCGGCCCGATCGGCTGCCGCGGCGCCGTGCGTCGTCCCGTTGCTGAGCCGCGCATCCCGCAGCGCGTCGTGCAGCCAGGCCGCCCTGAGCCAGCGGCTGCGCTCGCGCCGCGGCACGGCCATCTCCTCCGCCCATTCCTCCAGGAGCTCCGCGACTCGCTCCACGTGGGCGCGGCGCCGCTTCCCGGTTTGCGCCCATGCCGGCAGCTCCTCGGCCGCCGGCGCGGGCCGCGCGCCCGGCGCGCGCCGCTCGCCCTGCGGCCGGGCGGCCAGGCGCGCCAACCGGGCGGCGAGGCGCGCCAACATCGTCCAGGCACCAGTTACCACGGGTCGCTTCTCCGTCAATGTGTTGGAGCAGCCCGCCCCGGACGTGCATCAGAGGATCGCTCCGTCGCCCTGGATCGCTGCTCAATGGGAATCTGTGCGCTCTAGAACTCGGAGGACGGGGCGACCGCCGATGTTGGCAAGGGGCAGGTAGACTCTGTGCGTGTTGGGATCGACGGCAACCGAGTGCGCCCCCGGAGCCCGATACCACCCGAGCCGGGCGAGCGTTCCGTCCCGCTCCTCGAAGACCGCCACGACGCCGGACTCGGCGGCTACGTACAGCCGTCCGAGCGCCGGGTCGAACGCCAGGACGTCAGGATCGCTCCCGATGAGAAGCACCTGACGCAGCTGCAGGGTGTGGAGATCCAGCACGCCCAGCGTCCCGCTCTCTTGGCCCGCGATAAATGCCAACCGGTGCGGCGCGTCGATGTAGACGCCGTGCGGGTACCGGACTGCCTCGTCGAGCGTGATGCGCCGTACGACTCTGGCGGTCGCTGGATCGACGATTGCCAATTGGTTCGTGGTCTGGACCGCCACAATCACGCAGTGCGAGCCGGTGTCGTACTGCGTGTTGCCTGCCTCCCCATCAAGCTCGATCCGCGCCACCACGGAGTTCGTCGTCGCATCGATCACAAAGTCCCGCCGCCCCGATTCGTCCGAGACGAACACCCGCCGCTCCTCTGGAGCATACGCGATCCCGTCCGGGAACTGCGGCCCCGGGACTAGCGCCACAATCTGGAGCGTGGAATCGTCGACGACCACGACGGCGTGGTCGCCTGTCGCGGAGGCATACACCCGGTGTTCGGCCGGCACGGCCAGGACGCCCGTGACCGTGGGGAACCGGTCCAGATTCGCGATGACGCGCCCAGCGCGGACGTCGACTACGACGAGCTGCCCGGCCCCCATGTGCGAGATGAACAGCCGCCCGGTGGCTGATTCGAGGCTCTGATAGTCAAAACGGGAGGCGCTTCCGGGCAGAGGGAGGTCCTCAACGAGCTGGAGTCGTGCCGGGGCGGTCGGCGCTCCTGGAATACTGCCAGTCCAGTGAGTTTCGACCGAGGGCCCGGCGAGCGTGCAGGCAGCCGGCGGCGCCTGTCGGGCGGCGACGAGGATGAGCGCGGTGAGCCAGAACGCAAGCATCAGAATGCCTTTCTCATGGCGCAAGGCGGTGGACGATCTTCAGCATGAGTGCGCCGTTCAAGGGCTGAGCGAGCGATCGGGCCGCGGGGAAGCGGTGGGTCGCTGCGCGGTTGGTCGTGTACCCCGAGTTCCAGACCAGGAAAGCGTCGTCTCCGATCTGGGGAATCCAGTGGAATCGCAGGTTGAAGTCCGCCCGCTGCGCGTCGTTGTTGTATTGCACGAAGCCAAGAAAGCTGGTCCGCGTATTGAAGTCGTACTCGACGCGGCCCGCGGCCAGCAGGGCGGTGAACGCGCCGGTGGGCAGCCGCGCGGCCGTGCGGGTCACGTCGACGCTGACGATCACGTGTCCGCCGCCGCGCCACACGCCCTGCAGCTCCACGTCCGCGCTGCGCCCGCCATAGAACCCGCCCCAGTTCGCGAACGCGCCGAAGCCCAGGGGCCGACCCGAGGACATGAAGTACTGCAGCTCGTAGCGTGACCACCAGTATCGGCCGGGTGGGATCTTCACCTGCCGGAAGATGTCGAACGTGTCGGTCGGCGCGTCCAGGAAGCGCTGGACGTTCACCTCGAAGCGGTCTCCATTCTCCCGGTCCCCACCGAGGAACCGCCACTCGAACCATGCCGTTTGCCAGTCCTCCGGGCGGCCGAGCGAGCCGGTCGCGTTCGCGATGATGTCCCATTCGGGGATCAGCTTAAAATCGAGCTGGCGGATGCCCAGGGCGTGGGGCCGGGGCATGAAGTTGGTGTGGCCCGTCGTCTCCCAGATCCCGGTGCGACGCACGAACCCCAGCGGCGGCGTGAACCCCGGGTCGATCCGGTACAAGGACACGAAGTTGTCGAACAAGTCGTTCGGGTTGTCCGTGGAGAGGCGCCACGCGACCGGGGTGCCGGGCACGCCGGGCGTCCGGCTGCCCGCGATCCAGAACTTGGGCTCCACGTTCTGTCCATGGACCACGAGCGGTAGGTCGACATCGAGGCCGCCGGCAGCCTGAGCGCCGCCGCTGGAGACAGTCCGCAGACTTCCGATGGCGCCGATATAGGATCGCGCGAACAGGTCGTGCTGCACCCGGAGTACCGCGTCGTTGGCCAGGTCGGCGCCGCCGGTCTGAGCGTCGAGCAGCCCGAGGCGCCACGGCCCGACGCGCCCGGTCACACGCCCCCCCGCGATGATCGGAACCGCGGCACCTGCCGTATCGAGTCCAATCCGCCTCGAGTAGAACACCTGCACCCGACTCGGCGTCCCGAAGTCGAACAGGCCGCTCGATTCCAAGAAGAACTCCCGCTTCTCGGGGAAGAAGAAAGGAAAGCGGGTGAGGTTGATCACCTGCTGATCGGCCTCGACCTGGGCGAAGTCGGTGCTGGCGGTGAGATCGGCCGTCACGGTCGGCGTCACCGGGACCTTCACGTCGAGGCCGGCCTTCCCCCCAAGAAACCCGTCCCCGATCTTCGCGCCGGCGCTGTCGTGGTCCGCCTCGGTCGCACGCGCCAGGAAATACGGGTACGCTTCGATGTCGCGCACCCGGTCCAAGGCGCCCAGCTCGGTCAGCTCGCCTTCCTGCAGCAGCTGGTACAGTCCCTCGGCCCGGCCCCAGGCGCGCCACAGGTCCTGTTCGTTCTTGCGCCGGATGAACCGGCGCACGTTGAAGCCGAATCGCAGGTCGCCCCCCCGATGGAAGCGAAGCGTGCGGAACGGGATTCGGAACTCGGCGGTCCAACCGGCTGAATCTCGCGTTACGACCACGTTCCAGATGCCGTTCCAGTCTTGGTTGAGATTGTCGATCCCGACGAGCTGGGCGTCCCACATCGCGCCGTTCGGATTGGTGCCGAAGACGAAGGCCCCACGGCGGTCGCGAAGGCTGTCGATCACCAGCTGGACGTTGTCGTCACTCGACAAGTCCGCGTCACGCCGCAATTCGCTGGCCCGCACGTGCCACCTGTCGCCGTCGTACGCGCGCACCGCGATGTACAACGCCGCAGCGTCCCGCAACACCTTGACCACCGTACGCTCGCTCGCGGGAGCACCTGCCGATGGCTCGCGCTGCCGGAAATCGGTGATCGAGTCCGCGCTGGCCCACGCTGGGCTGCCGAGGCGACCGTCCAGGGAGAGCGGGACGGTCGCGGTGACGACCCGTAGGCGCGCCGCCGCCTCCAAGTCGCTCCTCGTCTGGCCAGTGCGAGCCTCAGCGATCTGCTGTGCCGCCATTCGGACCGGCACCAACAATGCCAGTACGAGAAAGGCCCGCATCAGGGCGCGAGCGCGGTGGCGGTGAGGTCGTCGAACAGAGTGTGAGAGTCGGCTTTTGTCCACACGCCAACCTTGCCCGGCGCAGTGAACCGTGAGTCGTGGACGTCGATCACCTTCTTGCCGTTGAAGTAGACCTCGACGTGATCGCCGCGCATGTCCGCGCGCAGCGAATGCCAGACCCCCGATGCGACGGGCACGTGCACGCGCTTCACTTCGATGCGGCGGCCATGCTGGACGTAGTACCAGCAGACGTTGTCCTCGAGAGCGTTCGCCCGCGTGAGGTAGTAGGTGCTGTCGTCTTGGTACCGCCACACGATGCCGCACGCGCGATCCACCCGACCGCTCACCGGCTTGCACCGGACCGCGACGCTCACGTCCCCAAACGTGGGCCCATCAGCGACGGCGATGGGGAAGCGGTAGTCTGTCCGGTCGCTGTCTTCCTGCGCGAGCACGTTGGGCCCGCTGGGTGCGTCGGCTGCGGCGCGGACGACCCACCGGCCGGGGCGCCCCGACCCGGTCCGACCGAACGAGAAGCCGGCGGGTGGCTGCCCGATGCTCGAGCTGTCAAATGTCCAGATGGTGGCGGCCTGCACGGCGCCTGGCGCGGGATTCAGCGCGGGAGCCGGGTCGTCGTCATCATCTTGGTCGGCACTGCGACTCGTGCACCCTGTGGCCCTCGCCCCGATCAAGGCGAGGCTCAGGGCCACGAGAATCGGGAGACTGGCGTCTGTCGACCTCATGGTCCGTGCCCCGCATCGACTGCCGCCCGCAGTCCGCGCAGTAGGTCCGGGAGCGGGCCGTCGGCCCAGAAGTGGATGTAGTTCACGTGGGGCGAGTCCCCGATCATGTGGCTGTGCACGGCGGTGGCGGTGATCCCGTGCGCGCCGAGCGCACCGACCACGCCGGCGACGCTGGCATCCAGCACCGCGAAGTCGCCGGTGGCGACGGCGCGCGATTGGCCCACCATCTGGATGTTGACGGGCGAGCCGTAGGCGAGGGCCGGGGCCAACGTGCGGCCGCTCATGGTGACCGTCCCCGGGACCAACATGAATCCGACTTGCGCGACGTTGCCGCGCGCCGTGCCGCGACGCCCCAGGGCCTCGAACACGGCGGCCGTGTCAATTGTTAGCGCGGCCGCTGGTGCAGCGGCGACGGGTCGCGGCGTGCCGGTTCGGGTCACCACGCGATCCAGCCGGGTCGCCAGGTCGAGCGCGTTCCCCTGCCCGAGGAAGTGGACGTAGACAATCTCGGGCTGTTCCCCGACGAGGTGATTATGGACCGCGGTCACCGCGATGTTTTGGTGCGCCAACTCGGCGAGCACGGGGCCGACCTCGGCCGCCGTGAGCACGAGATCGCCCATCATGGTCGCGTCACTGGGCGCTCCGCTGAACCCGGCCCAGGTGCCGAGCGCGAGGGCCGGTGCCACCGTGACGTCTCCAATGTGCACGGTGAGATCGCGGCGCGGCAGGTTGAAGCGGATGTAGCCGGCCGCGCTCGTCGCGGGCGTTCCGAGGATACGGCCGACCGAATCCCAAACGGCGGCGGGCTGCTGTTGCGCGAGCGCCGGGGTCGCTCCAGCGCCGACGAGACACAGGAAGACAATTCCCTTCAGGACCGTTCTCACAGAGAATCTCCTCCGTTTCCGTGATGGCTGATGTTGCCCCTACAACGCACCCTTCAGGAGCAGGCCGACAACTCCGGACGCCGCGATGAGCGCGGCTTCCGGAACGCGCTTCATCCTCACAATGACACCGAGCGTGACCGTGCAGATCAGGACCGTCGGCACATCGACGAGGGCGCGCCGGCCGAGCACGATCACCGCCCCGGCGATCGCACCGGTGGCGGCCGCCGTGACTCCGTTGACGAACGCCTTGATGCGCGCGCTCTCGGCAAATCGGCGAAAGTGTGGTGCCGCAAGGACGGTCACGAAGTACACCGGCGCGAACACACCAATGGCCGCCACGGTCGCACCCAATGGTCCCGCAACGAGGTAGCCGATGAACGCCACGGTGATCACGACCGGACCCGGCGTGATCATCGAGACGGCGACCGCGTCCAGGAACTGCCGCTCCGTGAGCCAATGAAACTGCTCGACAACGCCTCCATGGAGGAACGGCACGATCGCGAGCCCACTCCCGAATACGAACAACCCCGCTGCGGCGAAGTACCAGAACACCTTCGAGAGCACGCCCCCGGAGGCTGCCCCGACGAGCCCCGGCAAGAGCCACGCTGGCCACGGCGCGACGAGCAGCGCCTTGGTCGGTACTGACGGGCGTACGCGGGCGCGGGCGAGCAGCGGGATGAACCCCGAAGCCACGAGAATCCAGATGATCTCCCTCGCCGTCCAAGCGGTGACCGCGAGGCTCACAGCGAAGACTCCCCAGAGCAGTCGGTCCCGCCCCAGCGTCGTGCGCGCGAGCCTTACGCCGCTCCACGCGATAATTGCGATGACCGCGGCTCCGATGCCGTAAAACAGCGCCTGCATCCAGGCGAGCCCACCGAACTTGAGGTACAGCGCCGAGAGGACGAGCACCATGAGGAACGACGGCGCCACGAACGCGATCCCTACCAGTGTCGCGCCCACTACGCGGCCACGCACCCAGCCGAGGTACATGGCGAGTTGGGCCGCGAGCGGGCCCGGCGCGAGCTGCGCGAGCGCGAGCCCCTGCTTGTAGTCGTCTGGCGCGATCCAGCGACGCTCGTCCACGAGATCGCGCTGCATGTAGCCCGCAAGCGCGATCGGTCCGCCGAACCCCAACGTGCCGAGCTGGAGGAAGTAGAGGACGAAATCCCAGAGACCTGCGCCGTTCGCCGCGGGCTTCATCGCGATGATTGATAGAGGTTGTCGAACACGGCCGTTCCGCGTCGGAGCCGCGTGGCGTCGGTGGCGTGCTTCCGGGCGATTCCCGCGAGCAAACGCTCGACACCTGTAGCCTCCGCGCGGCCGAACTTCGCGTCCTTGCAGTCGATGTCGTGCACGATCTCGCCGATCGCGCGCAGCGCGGGGTCGCGCAGCCGAAACCGCCGGGCCAGCGTCTCGAAGGTGCAGCGGTCGCCCTCGTGCGTGTACTCGGCTTCGAACATGTCGAAGCGCAGCTCACCCTTGCGTGGGGTGTAGCCCTCGGGAGCCACGAATTTGAACCGGGCCACCGGGTCGATAAAGCGCTTGATCAGCCACGCACTGGCGATGCGATCCACGAAGACGCCCCGACGAGTGACCCAGGTCCGCCCGTGGGTCCGCCCGGCTCGGAGACCAGCACGGGCGCTGCGATCGCCAGCCGGTTCGGCCCGGCGCGCGCGCGCTTCGAGGCGCGTCACCACCCGCTCTGCCGCTCGCCGGTTAGGAGCGTTGTAATAGTCGATCGCTGCGACCTCGGCCAGCCTGTGATTGAGACGCGCCACTTCAGCGTGCGCCGCCTTGCCCGCAAGGGACTTCACATCGCGCGCGATGGCCGCGTAATCCGCGGCGCGAGCTTTTTGGAATAACCGTTCGACATCGCGGTCGCTCAGGCCGTCCACGAAATCCCCTCGGCACACTGACCCCTCGCCACCACCTGCCACGATCTCCTGCAGCAGCCAGCGAAAGTCCTCGACCGCCTGATCGTTGTAAGGGAGGACCCACACCGAGTTCTTGACTGGCACCGCGCCGATGCGCTGCAGCCTGCGCCACACCTTCACCCGGAAGTAGTCGGGCTTCGGCGGAATCTGGTGGAACAACAGGAGCCAACGCCCAGCCGCGAAGTCTTTCATTACGTCAGGCGGGGGCGGGGACGCGCTGCGGGTTCCAGGTATGACGCTCCCCCTTGGCGTGCTGGAGCCATGCATGCAGCGCGTCGTAGATGACGAACCCACGGGCGAGCAGCTCGTGATCATCTGGGAAGAGGTGGGACAGGCCCAGGGAAATGGCGAGCAATCCCGCCGCCTGCGGTGCAATGTCGAGGCGGTCCGTGTCGGCCCCGCGGACGATAACCGCCAGCTCGTGCAAGGCCGGATCCGTCAATGCGTACTTGTGGAGGAAGGCGTCGAAGCTGCAGCGGGGCCCATCGTGAGAGAGTTCCACGCCTTCTACATCGTACGGAATCGCATGGAGTTCGGTGGCGCGTACGAGGACTTCTGCAGATGGTGCAAAGAGAAACTCGGCCTGCGGGTCGATGAATCGGGTGATCAGCCACGGGCAGGCCACGCGATCGATTTTCGGACGCTCACGAGTAATCCATCGCATGGGAACCTCGCGGCTCGGTGGAAAGCACCGTGGTTGACTATAACAAGTGTATCATTGATAGTTCGAGAGGGCTAGGGCATCAGTTCACGACACCGAGATCGGGGGCATCACATGAACACGACGAGGACGGCATGGCTTGTCCCGGTTCTGGCCGCGGCAGCGGTGGGCTGGGGGAGCACGCTCGCGGCCCAGGACGAACACGAACAGGAAGGGAACCAGGCTGCGGTGGCAAAGGCGGCTCTGAGTGCTCGGGTGTCCCTCGCGCGTGGGCTGGCGGCGAGCGCTAGTCATGGCCAGGCGATTTCCGCCAAGTTCGAGATGGAAGAAAGCAAGTTACAGCTCTCCGTCTATACGGCGACGGGTGGAAAGTTCTTCGAGGTGGTTGTCGATCCCAACAGCGGTGCGGTCGTCAAGACCGAGCCGATTGGAGAAGGCGAAGATTACACCGCCGCACAGAGCCAGAGCGCGGCGATGGCCAAGGCGAAGGTTTCGCTGCGGGCAGCGGTGGCGCAGGCCCTGCGAGGCAACGCCGGCTTCCGCGCAGTCAGCGTCACACCATCGTTGAAGGATGGCCGCGCCGTCGCCGAAGTCGCGCTCGCAAAGGGCGAGGAGCTCAAGACTGTTTCGGTGCCGTTGTAACGAATCGCGTGCTGTGAGTAGCGCAGCCCCGCCAGCGCCTGGGCATGACGGTCGGCGGTTCCCGTCACGGCCGGCTCCCGCGCACGGCGGTCGCGACGAGTCCGATGCCGCCCCGCACGTTCTGGTGCACCTCGACGCGGAGGGTTCGCGGCTGGATCGCACGAACGATATCGTCGGCGATGCGGGCGGCGAGCGCCTCGCAGAACGCACCCTCCTCGCGGTATGACCAGAGATAGACCTTGAGGGCCTTGGATTCGAGACAGAGCTCCGCGGGCGTGTACTCGATGACCACGCTCCCGAAGTCGGGCTGCCCGGTACGGGGGCAGACGGCAGTGAACTCCGTCGCCGTGAAGACGACGCTCTGCACGTTGGGCGCCGCAAACGCCTCTGCCTTCAGGTATTCACGCGCCTCGGCGGGGCTGGTTGGACGCGGCAGCGGTCCAGTCCGCGGTAACCGCGGCGCTTCTCGACTCCTGGATGCGCTCATAGCTTTAGGGCTAACCATACGGCCCATCCCGTGAAATCTCAAACGTGTCCCCCCCCCAAGGCGGTCGTACTGCTCAGCGGGGGGCTCGACTCCGCGACGACACTGGCCCTCGCTCGGCGCGACGGGTTCGCCCTCCACGCGCTGACGATCCGTTACGGCCAGCGCCACGCGGCCGAGGTAGACGCCGCGCGCCAGATCGTGCACGATCTGGGCGCCGCCCAGCACGCGATCCTTGACCTCGATTTGCGACAGTTCGGCGGCTCCGCGCTCACCGACGACGCCATCGTCATCCCCAAGGACCGCGCCCGCGACGAGGGAGGGATTCCCGTCACCTACGTCCCCGCCCGCAACACGATCTTTCTCTCGCTCGCACTCGCGTGGGCGGAAGTCCTGGCCGCCAGCGATGTCTTCATCGGCGTCAACGCGCTGGACTATTCCGGCTATCCCGACTGCCGGCCGGAGTACATCGCCGCGTTCCAACGGATGGCGGACCTCGCGACCAAAGCAGGCGTGGAGGGGCGACAGCGGCTCACGATTCACACGCCCTTGATCGGTCTGTCGAAGCGCGAGATCATCGAGCAGGGGCTTGCGCTGGGCGTCGATTACAGGCTTACCATAAGCTGCTATGACCCGTCGCCTGGGGGAGACGCGTGCGGGCGCTGTGACTCGTGCCGGCTGCGCCAGAGGGGATTCGCGGAGGCGGGCCTGCGCGATCCCGCGCGCTACGCCGCGGATGCGGTGCCCGACCGATGAGCTACGCCGTCAAGGAGATCTATTACACGCTCCAGGGCGAGGGCGCGAACACCGGCCGCCCGGCGGTCTTTCTCCGGTTCGCCGGCTGCAACCTCTGGTCGGGGCGCGAGGCCGACCGCGCCGATGCGGTCTGCGGCTTCTGCGATACGGATTTCGTGGGTATGGACGGCCCGGGAGGGGGGCGCTTCGACACGGCCGCGGATCTCGCCGGTGCGGTCGCGGCGGCGTGGCCCGGTGATGGGACCGCGCCGGCACGGCGATTTGTCGTTTGCACCGGCGGCGAGCCGCTCCTGCAGCTCGACGTGCCGCTCATCGCGGCGCTGCACCGCAACGGGTTCCAAGTGGCTATCGAGACGAACGGGACGCGTGCGGTCCTCCCCGGGATCGACTGGATCTGCGTCAGCCCCAAGGCCGGCGCCGAGCTCGTCGTGCGAAGCGGCGACGAGCTCAAGCTCGTATTCCCTCAACGAGGCGCCGAGCCCGAGCGCTATGTCGCGCTCGCCTTCGGCCACTTCTTCCTCCAGCCGATGGACGGGCCCGAGCGCGCGCCCAACACGGCGTTGGCAGTGCGCTACTGCCTCGCGCATCCCCAGTGGCGGCTCAGTCTCCAGACGCACAAGGTGCTCGGGATCCCCTAGCCGGCGACACGGGCGCCACGTGCTGTGAGTCGCGTTGTGATGCTGCTACGATTCCCGGTTGATCTTCGGGGCCCGAGTCACAGCGCCGATGCCCAGAACACTGCATGAGTGCTACAGTTGTCGTAACTCGCCCGAGTAACGATCGCATGGGGTTTAGGGGGTCGCGCGTTCAAATCCCGCCGTCCCGACTGCTCGAAGGATCCGCCGCGTGCTTGGAATTACGGGTCGTTCCGCATCGGGGCTGATCTGGTCCTGTTCTCGGTCCTGTTCTTCGTAACTCCATGCGCCAGGCGGGATTCGAACCCACGACCTTCGGCTCCGGAGGCCGACGCTCTATCCAGCTGAGCTACTGGCGCGTCTCAATTGCGGATTGGCGATTGCGGATTGCGGATTGGTGAGCTCGACCTGCTGTCCGTTCCTGGAATCCGCAATCCACAATCCGCAATCCGCAATCCACAATTGACGAGTCGGGGCGAGTGGATTTGAACCACCGACCTCCTGGTCCCGAACCAGGCGCGCTAACCGGGCTGCGCTACGCCCCGAACTGCCACACACCGCCCCACACCGCCACACCGATACCAGACCTGTCAACCAGCCGTGTTCAGTCCCAGACCCAAGCGGTTTTCAGTGGCAGGAGTTCGCCGGCGGACACGCGAACGTCCCGACCCGGCGCAACCTGAAACCTAGAAGCAGACGAAACCGAAGGAAAGGGGAACCGTGAGACCAGATGGTGTGTTAGAGGCGTCATGACTCGCATCGCGCACCCCGGGGCTCTGTTCATCGCGATCGGCCTGCTCGCCCTCGGTCTCGGGCCCGCGACCGGTCCCTCGATGCAGAGCGTGCGGCTGCCGTTCGCGGCCACCTTCGACGGGGTGAGCAACGCCGGCTCGGCGTGGGCCGGGCAGGTTCGCGGCCAACCGGGCGGACGCGTGCGGGTGACGTTGCATCAGGTTGAAAGCCCACTCGAGGCGGCACGACCGGTTTGGCACGTTCAGGCGCGCTGGACCGTCGAGACTGGGTCCGCCATGGGTTCGTTCACCGGCGACCTCGAGGGCATGGTGGATTGGAAAACCGGCGCCACCCGGCTCGGCGGAGTCGTCACCTCCGGGTGGATGAAGGGCGCCTGGGTCCAGCAGACAGGTCGGTTCGTGAACGGCGACCTGTCGGGGATTCTGGAAATCACACCGTCCGTCGCGGGCCGATAGCGCGGTGGAAACCTGACCGGACCTCGATGCCGCACACCCACAACTCCTGGGCGGAGGGTGCCCGGCTCGGACTCGTCGTCGCGACCGGCATCTGGCTGTGGATCGCGGGCGTGGACGTGGTGGCGGGTGAGCCACTGCACACGTTCACCGTGCTCGGCGGTGTCGCCGGGTTTACCCTGGTGCACTACTTCCTCAACGTGACATGCGGGGTCGCCGTCCTGTCCGCGATCCACCGCGCGGAGCGAGAGCTGAGTCTGGTCAGCGCGGTGGCGCTCGGGTTTCTGATCGTCGAGTTCGCCTTCGCCATGCTGACCGTGCTGCTGTCCCATCTCGGCCTCGGGCAGCTCGCCTGGGTACGCATCCTTGGCGGAAACCTCGTCGG
>DASPXO010000004.1:0-37234 GCA_035637235.1 Gemmatimonadales bacterium
GCCCTGGCGGCCAGGGAGGGAGCCGGACCCCTCTGGGCGCGTTTCTACGAGATCGGCACGAACCGGCCGATCTTCAGCGACCGCGACGGCGTCATCCGGTACGACCTGCGCGAGATCGGGGAGGAGCGGCGCCGCGGCTACCTGTGGTACAGCGACGAGGCCTCGACGCTGCGACGGTACGACGCCTGGGCGCGCCGGCATCCGGCGGCGGGATGACCGGGCACTGACTGCCGCCGCAAGTCGCCTGGCGCTAGAGGAGGCCGCCGCCAGCTTCCGAAACCCAAACGACGTCGCGCGGAAACGTAACACTAAGGCGTCACGCGAAACCGCACCGCGGTTCTGCGTGACGCCTTTTGCGCTACGGCCATGCGTGACGTTCTTGCGTGACGCCGGCGCTTTATCTGGTCAGTCGCCGCCGGCGGCCCGCTTCGACGGTGCTCCGTTCGGGTGGGAGCCCGCGCGTGCCGGCCCGCCGCGCCGCCAGGCGAGCTCGCGGTGGTTCGCGAAGTAGATCACGCCCCCCCGCTCAGGGCTGTGGTAGAAGGAAAACTCGTACGGCTCGCCCACCAGCACGTATTCGAGCACGTACTGCGTGCCCCGCGCGTCCCGGTCGGCCCGGACGCTCCGGATCGGCAGCGTGCTCGAGTCCGATCCGCCGGTGTAGAACGTCACCGCTCGCTGGGTGATCGCGAAGGGGCGTTGGGCTTGACCCGGAGCCGCCGCCGTCCAGACTCCCCACAGCTCCCGGGGGACTGAAGCGGCCGGGCGTAAGGTCCCGGCCCCGAACACGGGCCACGCCGCCGCAGCGAGCACGAGCGGTAGTCCGATGAAGATCCAGCGCGGGCCGCGCCTCCGTGGCGCGGGCCGCTGCTCCTGCTGCTGCGCGGCCAGGACATCCCCGACGACTTCCCGCACGATGTGCCGGAGCTTCTCCTCGCTCGGCAGCGAGGCACGCGTGACTTCGGCATGAGGCATCATGTGCATCCCCTTGTTTCGATTCCCGGGCCAGCCCCCGCCGACCACCGCCGCCCAGTCGCCCGGTCCGGGCCGTTGCGTGGGCTCTTCGGCTCTTTCGCCATAGTCCCGGCGATCTGCGCGGGCGTGGCGACGAGCCGTAAGGAGGACTGGCCCTCCCTTTCGCAAACTGCGTGCCTGGCGCGCTCCGACGCCTTCGCCCGGTCCTTGCTTGACGTTCGTCCGGGACCTGGTTGCTTTCTGGTCATGCCCCGCTGCGGTACCGTCGTCCTCGCCGGCCGCCCCAACGTCGGCAAGTCCACGCTCCTCAATGCCGTGCTCGGCGAGCACCTGGCGATCGTCTCCGTCAAGCCCCAGTCCACCCGCGTGCCGGTCGTCGGCCTGCTGACGCGCGACGACACTCAGTTCATCTTCACCGACTCCCCCGGACTGCTCGAGCCCGAGTACAAGCTGCACGAGGCGATGCGCGCGGCCGCGGTGCGCGCCATCGCCCGCGCGGACGTGATTGCCTACCTGCACCCGCTGTCGGAATCTCCGGCGCCACCGTTCGAGCGGGTGGCGAAGCTGGAGCGGCCGCCGCGCGCTCCCCTGGTCACGGTGTACACCAAGGCCGATCTGGTTCCCTCGACCGCCCGACCGCCTGACCGCCTGACCGCCGCCGTGGTGGTCTCCGCGCTCACCGGCGCCGGTCTCGACCCGCTGCTCGCCGCGCTGCGCGCCTACCTCCCCGAAGGCCCCCTCCACTACGCCCCCGACGAGATGGCGACCCAGCCGACGCGCTTCTTCGCCGCGGAGTTCGTGCGCGAGGCGGCGTTCGAGCTGCTGCACGAGGAGTTGCCCTACAGCGTCGCCGTCGAGATCGACGAGTTCCGAGAGGACGCGAGCCCGGTATATATTCGGGCGGTGGTCTACGTCGAGCGGGACGGCCAGAAGGGCATCGTGGTGGGGGCGGGGGGGCGGACGATCAAGGCGCTCGGACAGGCGGCCCGGGCCAAGATCGAGGCGCTGCTCGGCGCGCGCGTCTTCCTCGAGCTGCACGTGAAGGTGCTGCCCAAGTGGCGGCGTCACGAACCGTCGCTCAAACGCCTGGGGTACGCCCTATGAGCCTCGCGCCCGACCTGCTCGAGATCCTGGTGTGCCCCAACTGCAAGGGACCGCTCGAGTACCGCGCCGCGCCCCCCGCGGCCCGGGAAGAGCTCGTGTGCCACGCCTGCCGCCTCATCTACGCCGTCGAAGACGACATTCCTATCATGCTGATCGATGAGGCGAAGCACTTCTGACGGCGGACGGGCGGTCAGGCGGTCAGGCGGTCGATGGCTCGTGATCGCACTGCTGCTGACCGCCCGACCGCCCGACCGCCTGACCGCCCAAGACCTCACCAACAACGCCGGGGCCCTCTTTCTCCTGTTTCCGGTGGGCGCCCAGGCGGTGGCGATGGGTCAGACGGCGGCGGCGCTCGAGGGACGCGGCGAGGCCGCATTCTGGAACCCGGCGGGGCTGGCGACGCTGGAGCACGCCGAGCTGGCGCTCAACAGTGCCGGCCTCGCGGCCGGCGCGACCCACGCGGTCACGGTCTACTTCCCCTCGCGCGGGCTGGGGGTGCTGGGCGGCGCGGTCTACCTCGTCGACTACGGCGACTTGGAGCGCACGGACTCGGGCGGCAGCACCATCGCGCGCGTCGCGCCGCGCAATCTCGAGCTCCTCGCGTCGTACGCGACCGCCCTCGCCGGATCGTTTGTGCTCGGCATCAACTACAAGCTCGTCGAATTCGTGGTCGAGTGCTCGGGCGACTGTAGCGACTTCCCGAGCGGCCAGGGCGTGACGCACGCGCTCGACCTGGGCGGCCAGGTCGCCGTTGGGCCGGCGGGCGCGCTGCGCGTGGGGATCGCCGTGCGCAACGTGGGCTTCAAGCTCCAGGTCAACAACCGCGACCAGGCGGACGCGCTACCCGCGCGGCTCGTGGTGGGTGCGACGTACCGCGTCCTGCTTCCGGGCCCCGTCGGCGCCGGGGGCGGCGACCGGCTGGACCTGCGGGTCGCGGCCGACGTGGACAGTCCCTGGGGGAGCTACGGGGACTCGCGGATGCGCGTGGGCGTCGACCTGGGGTACCAGCGCCTGCTACGGCTGCGGGGGGGCTATGCCTTCGTGCGCGACGGCCTCTCCGGGCCGAGCGTGGGGATGGGTGTGACGAGCGGGTCGATCGGCATCGACCTGGCGCGCACGTTCCTCACCGGCTCCGAGCTGGTCGCCCAGAGTCCGACCTTCTTCTCGTTCCGCGTGGTGTTCTGACGGTGCGGGGCGGAAGCCGGGCGCTGCGCCCGCTCCTGATCTTCCTCGCTCTCGCGCCGCCCGGCCGCCGCGCGGCCGCCCAGGAGCGGGACTCGGCCCCCCCGCGGGGCGCGCGCGTCTGGGGGCGGCCCGCCGCCTCGCTCGTCGTGCCCGGGTCCGGGCAATTCCTCGCCGCCCAGGGCCGCGGCGCCGTGTACGTCGCGGTCGAGCTGTACTCGCTGGCGCGCCTCGTCCAGCTGCATCACGAAGGACGGCGTGAGGGGGGGCGCTACCGCGACCTCGCGTTCGCGGTCGCGCGGCGCGCGTTCGGCCCCATCCACCGCGACACGGTGTTCGAGTACTTCGAGACGATGGAGCGCTTCTCCGAGAGCGGGTTGTACGACCGGGACGCCGGCCCCGCGCTCGCGCCGGAGAGCGATCCCGCGACCTACAACGGCGCCGTGTGGCTGCTCGCGCGGCGCACGTTCTGGCCCGACCCCGCCGCCCCGCCTCCGCCGGACTCGCCCGAGTACATGCGCGCCGTGCGGTTCTACCAGGATCACGCGGTCGGGCCGAACTTCCTGTGGTCGTGGCGCGGCGCCTCGCTCGAGCAGGGCGTGTTCCGCGAGACGATCCGCAACAGCGACGACGCGTTTCGCAGCGCCCAGAGCCTGCTCGGCGTGCTGCTCGCGAACCATGTGGCGAGCGCGGTCGACGCGCTCATCTCCAGCCGGCTGTCCGCCGCCGCCGGGCGCCGCGCCTGGCTGCGCACCACGGTCGGCCGCCCGACCGTGGTGCGGGTGTCTCTCGCCTTCTAGGAGCCGGTCCACCAGAGATGCGCTGGATGCGGTGGATCCTCGTCGCTGTCCCCGCGTCGTGGGTGCTCGCCTGGCTCGGCGCGTCTCCGCTTGCCGTCTTCCTCGTCGCGGCGCTCGCCGTGGTGCCGCTCGCGGCGGAGCTGGGGGAGGCGACGGACGCGCTCGCCGCTCGCGCCGGGCCCGCCGTTGGCGGACTACTCAACGCCACCTTCGGCAACGCGGCGGAGCTCATCGTGGCGATTGCCGCCCTGCGGGCCGGCTTGATCGACCTCGTGAAGGCGTCGCTCACCGGGTCGATCCTCGGCAACCTGCTGCTCATCCTCGGGCTCGCGCTCGTGGCGGGCGGCGTCAAGCGCCCGACGCTCACGTTCAACCGCACCGCCGCCGGAATGAGCGGCGCGATGCTGCTGCTCGCGGTCGTGGGCCTCGTCGTGCCGGCGCTGTTCGCGGTCGCGCACCCTGCGGCCGCGCCGGAGACGGCGCTCCACCTGTCCGCGGGCGTCGCCGTCGTGCTCGGCCTCACCTACGCCCTGAGCCTCGTGTTCTCGCTCGTCACCCACCGGCAGCTGTTCCGCGGCGACGCGGAGGCCCACGCGGCCGCACCGGCCGCCGGCCCCGCCGTGGCGATCTTGTGCGGCGCGACGGCGCTCGTCGCCGTTGAGAGCGAAATCCTCGTGCATGCGACCGAGGCCGTCGCGGCACGGTTTGGCCTGTCGGAGCTGTTCCTCGGGCTCATCGTGATTCCCCTCGTTGGTAACGCCGCGGAGCACGCGACGGCCGTGGTCGCGGCAAACCGCGGCAAGACCGACCTGGCGCTGCATATCGCCCTTGGCTCGAGCACGCAGGTGGCCTTGTTCGTGGCCCCCGTGCTCGTCGCGGTGGGGATGTTGCTGGGCCGGCCGATGAACCTCGTGTTCACCACCTTCGAGGTGGTCGCCCTCGGGCTCTCATCGCTGATCGTGACGGTGATCGCGCTCGACGGGGAATCGCACTGGTTTGAGGGAGCTCAGCTGCTCGCCGCCTACGGGCTGATCGCGCTCGCGGTGTGGTTTATTTGACACCCGGGGACACGCGGCCTAAGTTTAAGTCCGCTCGCCCCTTACGCGAGGAGCCAGGTGCGAGATCCACGGCCCACGATTCTGTTTTTCTCGCCGACCGGCCGTTCCGTACCTGACGTGCTGGCGCGGTGGGTGGACGGTAACGGCCTGACGATTGTCCCGGTCCCCGACCCGAGCCTGGTGCAACAGATCGTGCTGCGGTCGCTGCCGCGGCTCGTCGTGATCGACGCCGATGGAGGCCCGCAGGCACTCGAGTTGTGCGGCAGCCTGAAGGCGGATCCGTACTCCGCGATCGTGCCGCTCGCGATCCTGGCGAGCCGGCACGCGACGGAGCGCGTGCAACGGTGGTTCGCGGCGGGCGCGGACGAGGTGATCACCCCCCTGTTCGAGCCAGAGGAGCAGGCGAGCCGGCTCGACGGACTGATGACGCGCACGGCCCGCGACGTCGCGGTGAATCCATCCACGCGGCTGCCCGGGACCACGGAGATCGAGCGTGAGATCCGGCGGCGTATGGAGAACGGCGAGCTGTTCGCCGTGTGCTACGCCGACCTGGATCACTTCAAGGAGTTCAACGATCGCTACAGCTACAACGACGGCGACCGGGTGATTTACATCCTGTCCCGCATCCTCCACGACGTGGTGAAGGGGATGATCGGCAGCCGGGGATTCGTCGGGCACATCGGGGGCGACGACTTCATCTGCGTCATCCCGCTCGCCGCCATCACCGACGTGTGCGGCGAAGTGCTGGAGGTGTTCGACACCCTCATCCCGTACCAGTACAACGAGCAAGACCGCCGGGCGGGCTATTACTTCGGCAAAGATCGCCGCGGCCAGCTGCACCGCGTGCCGCTGATGACGCTGTCGATCGGGATCGTGACGAACCAGTACCGCCGCTTCGCCCACCCGGCCCAGGTGAGCGAGCTGGCGACCGAAATGAAGAGTTACGCGAAGACCCAGCCGGGCTCGGTGTTCGTGGTCGACCGCCGCCACGATCCGGGGCTGGAGAACGGCGATGCGCGCTAGGAAAGGGGCGGGGAGCACCGCGTGAACGTCACCTGTCCGTCGTGCGAAACGGTGTATCGCGTGGACCCCGTCAAGGTCCCGGCGGGCGGCGTGCGTGCGCGCTGCGCCGTCTGCAGCAACGTGTTCGCGGTGGCGGGGTCTGCGGCGGAAGCTGCGCCCCCCCGTGCGGCAGCCCAGCGGGCGCCCGCCGCTTGGGAGGGCGCGCCTTCCGCCACCACACCGGTGCCAGCCTCTCCCGCTGCCACGCCTCCGGCCCCGGCCGTGCCTCCCCCGGCGATGCCGCGCTTCTCGGCGCCCGCCGTCGCTCCTGCGCCGCGCCCACGTCCGCCGCAGACGCCCGCTTCCCCGGCTCCCCCGGTCCCCCCGGCCACGCCGGCACGACCTGCGGTCCTGCCGCGCGTCGCGCCGCCGGCAGCGCCGGTCATGCGCCCTGCTGTTCGGCCCGCGGCGCCCGTGGCGACGTTCGCGGCCGCTCCGGCCGCCCCGGCCCCCGCGGCCCCCCCGCCGCCTCCACCCCCGCCCGCGTCCGCCGCACGTCCGGCCGTGGCGCCTGTGGCACGCCCGGCGGGCGGCGCCGCGCAGCGACCCGTGGCTCCCGCCGCGGCCCTTCCCAACCCCGGCAGGGCGACCACGCCTACGCCCGCCGCGTCTCCGGTCCCCGCGCAGCGCATGACGGGACCCCTCCGTCCCGTCAATCCGTTCATGGTGCAGGACCCGAAGCAGAAGGCGCGCCGGCTGGCCCGCGCGCTGGTCTCGGACCTCGTGGTCTACCATCCCGAGAAGCGACAGCAGGGGCTCCGGGACGGCACCTTGCCGCAGCTGTTCCGGGACGAGATCAGTAAGAGCTGGCAGGAGTACGTCGAGCAGGTGGGCATGGACATGGCCAAGAACACGGGGTTCTGGACCGAAGCGCTGAACGAGATCCTCGCGGGCGGCAACAAGATTTTCTGAGGGCGGACGATCATGACCCTATCGGAGCGGTTCAAGGATTTCGACCGACGTTCGAGCGAGCTGCGGAGCTTTCTTTGACGTAGACGGGAAGACGACGCGGCTCGGCGAGCTGGAGCACGCCATGGCGGAGGGCGCCATCTGGGCGGACCCGGAGAAGGCGCGCCAGACCGTGGAAGAGGTGAAGACTCTCAAGCGGTGGGTCGAGGCGTATCACGCGCTGAGCAAGCGCGTGGCGGAGGGGCGCGAGCTCAACGAGCTGCTCGAGTCGGAGACCGGGGTGGACCTCACCCTGCAGCGCCAGCTCGAGCAGGAGGCGGACGCCATCGCCACGCAGCTCGAGGCCCTCGAGCTGCAGCACATGTTGCGGGGCCCGGACGACCGGCGGAACGCGCTGCTCGCCATTCACCCGGGCGCCGGCGGCACCGAGTCGCAGGATTGGGCCGAGATGCTGATGCGGATGTACCTGCGCTGGGCGGAACGGCACGGCTTCAAGGTCGCGATCCTCGACCTGCTCGAAGGCGAGGAGGCGGGGATCAAGGGCGCCGAAATGGAGGTCCGCGGCGAGTACGCGTACGGGCTGCTTCGCGCGGAGATCGGCGTGCACCGGCTGGTGCGGATCTCGCCCTACGACGCGCAATCGCGGCGCCACACCTCGTTCGCATCGGTGATGGTGTATCCGGAAGTGGACGAGGACATCGAGATCGAGATCAAGGACGACGACCTGCGGATCGACGTGTTCCGGGCGTCGGGCAAAGGGGGCCAGCACGTCAACAAGACGTCGTCGGCGGTGCGCATCACGCATCTCCCGACCAACATCGTCGTGCAATGCCAGAACGAGCGCAGCCAGTTCAAGAACAAGGCCACCGCGCTCAAGATGCTGAAGGCCCGTCTGTACGAGCGTGCCGTGCAGGAGCGCGATGCGAAGAAAGCCGAGCACGACAAACAGAAGACGGATGTCGCCTTTGGGAACCAGATCCGCTCCTACGTCTTCCAGCCCTACACGATGGTGAACGACCACCGCACGGAGCTGAAGGTGTCCGATGTCGAGCGGGTGATGGACGGCGACCTCGACCCCTTCATCGAGGCGTATCTCAAGCGCTTTGGAGGCAGGGCCGCGTGACCAGTTACGTCGAGGCGGCGCGGCGCGAGAAGATCGGCGAGCTCGTGAAGCGAGGCGTCGTCCCGTACGCGTATCGGTTCGACCGCACGACGACCGCCCAGGGGGCTCTCGACGGGTTCCGCGAGGGCGACACGACGGTGCACCGCCTGGCCGGGCGGCTGGTGTTGTGCCGCCCGATGGGCAAGACGACCTTCGGCCACCTCGAGGACCAATCGGGCCGGATCCAGGTCTACTTCAAAGTCGACCTGGTCGGATCGGAGGCGTACGAGGTCGTGAAGCTCCTCGACCTCGGGGACTTCGTCGGCGTCGAGGGCCCGCTGTTCCGGACCAAGACCGGCGAGGTCACGCTGCGGGTGGAGCGGCTCACCCTGCTCGCCAAATCGCTCCGTCCGTTGCCGCTCGGCAAGGAGGACGCGAGCGGCGTCCGGCATGGGGAGCTGTCCGATCCCGAGTTGCGCGCGCGCCAGCGCTACGCAGACCTCGCGGTGCACCCCGAAGTCCGCGAGGTCTTCAGGCTCCGGGCACGCGTCGTGAGCGGCGTCCGGAAGTTCCTCGACGCGCGGGGCTATCTCGAAGTGGAGACGCCGGTGCTCCAGCCGCTGTACGGCGGGGCGACGGCGCGGCCGTTCAAGACGCACTACGCGGCGCTGGACGCGCCGTTCTACCTCCGCATCGCGGACGAGCTGTACCTGAAGCGCTGCATCGTGGGGGGGCTCGAGCGGGTGTACGAAATCGGGCACGACTTCCGGAACGAGGGACTGTCGCGCTTCCACAACCCCGAGTTCACGATGGCCGAGTGGTACGCGGCGTACGCCGACTATCAGGTGATGCTCGAGCTCATGGAGGAGCTGCTGGCCGGAATGGTGCAGGACCTGTTCGGCACGCCGACCCTCGAGCGCCACGGCGCAACCCTCTCGTTCGAGCGCCCGTTCGCGCGGAAGGACTACTACACCCTGGTGCGCGAGACGGCGGGGATCGACCTGACCCGGGCGACCGATGCGGAGCTACGCGCGGCGCTCAAACGGAAGGGGGTCGCCGAGGCGGACGGGTACGCCGGCGGGAAGCTCGTGGACGAAGTGTTCAAAACCGAGGTCGAGCCCACGCTGGTGCAACCGACCTTCGTGCTCGACTATCCGGTCGCGCTGTCGCCGCTCGCGAAGCTCAAGCGGGGCGATCCGACGCGGGTGGAGCGGTGGGAGCTGTTCATCCAGAAGCGCGAGATCGCGAACGCCTTCAGCGAGCTCAACGATCCCGAGGAGCAGCGCCGCCGCTTCGAGCAGCAGGCACGGCTGCGCGCCGCAGGCGACGAGGAGGCGCAGCAGCTGGACGAGGATTTCCTCCGGGCCTTGGAGTATGGCATGCCGCCGACCGGCGGGGTGGGGTTGGGCATCGACCGGCTCCTGATGATCTTCGCGGACCAGACGAACATTCGGGACGTGATCCTGTTCCCGATGCTCCGCCCGGAATGATGTCCCGGCTGGAGCTGGGCATCGCCCTGCGGTACCTGCGCAGCCGCCGCTCGTCGCGGCTGTTGTCGCTCATCACCGTGATCGCGGTCGGCGGCGTGACGGTCGGCGTGATGGCGCTCGTCGTCGTGTTGGGCGTGATGAACGGCCTGCAGGCGGACCTGCGCGACAAGATCCTGGTCGCCAATCCGCACCTGCGGGTGCTCACGTACGGGGAGGGGCTGCGCCTGGAGGACTGGAAGCGGGTCCTGGCGCAGGTTCGCCGCACGCCGGGCGTCGAGGCCGCGGCGCCCTTTGTGCTCACCCAGGCGATGATCTACAAGACGCGGGATTATACCGACGGCGTGGTCGTGCTGGGCGTCGAGGCGGACACCGGGGCCCGCGCCGTGACCAGCCTCGCCCAGCACTTCACCAAAGGCGACCTCCGCTTCCGCACCACGCGCGCCGACGTGGAGGGCGGGATCACGCTGGGCGCACGGCTCGCCGCCAAGCTGTCCGCCTACCCGGGCGACGTCGTGACGCTCGTCGCGCCCGCCGGCGCGCGCTACAACCCCAGCCTCGGCGCCTACGTGCCGCAGTTCCGCCGCTACGAAGTCGCCGGGCTGTTCGACACCGGGATGTACGAATACGACAACAGTTTCGTGGCGATGGAGCGGCGCACCGCGCAGCGCTTCGCCGGGCTCGACACCGCCGTCACCGGCGTCGAGGTCCGCCTCACCGATCCCTGGAAGGCGCGCGAATTCGGCCTCCAGCTCGAGGGCCAGCTCGGCTATCCCTACCGGGCGCTCGATTGGCAAACCCAGAACCAGTCGCTCTTCTCGGCGCTGAAGCTCGAGAAACTCGCCATGGCCGTCGTGGTGTTCCTCATCTGCGTGGTGGCCGCGTTCAACGTCGTGGGAACCCTGACGATGGTGGTGCGCGACAAGACCCGCGAGATCGGCATCCTCATGGCGATGGGGCTCAAGCGGGGCTCGATCCGGCGGATCTTCCTCGCCCAAGGTGTCCTGATCGGGCTGACCGGCACGGGGCTCGGCGTGGCGCTCGGCCTCGTGTTCGGCGGCATGGTGAACCGGGGGCACTGGATCCCGATCGATCCGTCGATCTACTTCATCGACCACCTCCCGGTGCACACGCAGCCGCTCGACGTGCTGCTCGTGATCGCGGCGAGCCTGATCGTGGCGACGCTCGCCCCGCTGTACCCGTCGATCCAGGCGGCGCGGCTCGACCCCGTGCCGGCGATCCGCTACGAATGAGCGCGTCGGTCGAGGCCCGCGGAGTCCGCAAAGTGTATGCGGGCGGGGACGGCCAGCCGGTCGAAGTGCTGCGCGGCGTCGAACTGGAGGTGCACCGCGGCGAGTTCGTCGCCATCGTGGGCGCGTCGGGGGCGGGCAAGAGCACGTTGCTGCACCTGCTCGGCGCGCTGGATCGGCCCACGGCCGGGGACGTCTGGCTCGAGGGGTCCCGCTACGCCGACCTCGACGCCGCCGGCCTGGCCGAGCTCCGGAACCGCAAGTTGGGCTTCGTCTTCCAGTTCCATCATCTCTTGCGGGAATTCTCCGCATTGGAGAACGTGATGATGCCCCTGTTGATCGGGGGGATGGCGCCGCGCCAGGCCCAGTCGCGCGCCGAGGAGGTCCTGTCTCTCGTCGGGCTGGCCGGGCGGATGTCGCACCGCCCCGCTGAGTTGTCGGGAGGAGAGCAGCAGCGCTGCGCCGTCGCGCGAGCGCTGGTTCACGATCCCGGCCTCGTTCTTGCAGATGAGCCCTCCGGGAACCTGGACCACGTCAACTCGGAACGGCTGCACGAAGTGTTCTTCCGCTTGGCGCGGGAGTACGAGACGGCGGTGGTGGTGGTGACGCACAACCGGCAGTTGGCGGGCCGGGCGGACCGGATCCTCCTGCTCGAGGACGGACGGCTCGCCGCGGTCAGCTCGGTGGACGCGATACCATGAGCCTGTGCGATAACTGCAAGGAACGGGAGGTGGAAATCCACCTCACGAAGGTAGAGAACGACACGAAAGTGACGCTCCACCTCTGCAAGCAGTGCGCCCAGCAGAAGGGGTTCGAGACCGGGGACTCGATCCTCAAGTCGCCGCTCGGCGGCTTCATCCAGGCGATGGGGAAGGGGGGCACCGTGCTCCCCACGCCCGCCGACGGGCTGCGCTGCGCCGCCTGCGACAGCACGCTCCGGGACTTCCGCGAATCCGGGCGCCTCGGCTGCGCCCAGTGCTACCCGTCGTTCGAGACCCACCTGCGCGACCTGCTGCGCCGCCTGCACGGCTCGAGTCAGCACGTGGGCGAGCGCTATGTGGTCCCGGGCGCGGCCGGCGCGGCCGACCCACGGCTCCACCTCCTCGATCTCAAGGATCAGCTCCGCCGCGCGGTGGACAGCGAGAACTTCGAGCTGGCGGCCGAGCTGCGCGACCGCATCAAGGTGCTCGAATGATCGACCTCTCCCTCCTCCCCGACGGGGGGATCGGCTGGCTCGACGCGTCCGGTCCCAAAGCGAGCATCGTGCTCTCCACGCGAGTCCGCCTCGCCCGCAACCTCCATGGCTACGTGTTCAGCCAGCGGGCGCGGGACGCCGACCGCACGGCGGTGCTGGCGCGCGTCGCGGAGGCGAGCGAGGCGAGCGACCGGATGGCCGGCGCCGTGGCGTTCCGGCTGGACGACCTGGAGCGGACCGAGCGGCAGCTGTTGCACGAGCGACACCTGGTGAGCAAGGAGCTCGCCGGACTCGACCGGGAGGCGCGGCCGCGCCCGGGGGCGGCGCTCCTGGTCCAGGGTGCCGTGGGGGTGATGGTCAACGAAGAGGATCACCTCCGATTGCATGGAATGCGCTCGGGATTCGCGCTCGAAGAGGCGTATGCTGAAGTCGAAGCGGTAGATGCAGATCTGGGGCGCCTGCTGCCGTTCGCATTCCACCCGGAATTTGGGTATCTTACCTCGTGCCCGACCAATGCCGGAACGGGGCTTCGCGCGAGCGTGCTTATCCACTTGCCGGGCCTCGTTTTGACCAAGGAGATCGGGAAGGTGCTTCAAGGGCTCGCTCAGGTGGGGCTGACCTTCCGGGGTTTGTACGGGGAAGGCAGCGAGGTCGTCGGGAATTTCTTCCAGTTGTCGAATCAGACGACCCTGGGCAAGTCCGAAGACGAGCTGCTCGATCACCTCGGCAAGATCGTGCGCCAGGTGATCGAGTACGAGGTGCAGGCCCGGGAGGTGCTCGTGCGGGACGCGCCGACCATCATCGCGGACAAGGTGTGGCGGGCGTACGGCTTGCTCAAGTACGCGCGGAGCCTGACATTCGAAGAGACGATGAACCTGTTGAGCGGCGTGCGGCTGGGCGTCGGGCTGCATCTGATTCCCGGCTTGAGTGTATATACGCTGAACAAGCTGCTGATTTTCACCCAGGCCGCGCACCTGGGGGCGCTCGAAGGGCGTGCCAGCGGCGATCCCGAGCTGCCTGCGGTGCGCGCGACGTATGTGCGCCGGGTGCTCGCAGCGGAAGCGGTGTGAGGCAGGGGGCGAGGGGCGATGAACGGCTATAACTTCACGGACCGTGTGCGCAAGGTCCTGCAGATGGCGCGGGAAGAGGCCGCGCGGCTGCATCATGAGTACGTTGGAACCGAGCACATCCTGCTGGGCCTGATCCGTGAGGGCGAAGGCGTGGCGGCGGCGGTGTTGACGAACCTCAACGTCGATCTCGAGGAGATCCAGCAGAAGATCGAGGAGACGGTCAAGAAGGGCAAGGCGGCCGCGGCAGCGGGGCCCGACCTGCCCTACACGTCGCGCGCGAAGAAGGTGCTGGAGCTCGCCATGAGCGAAGCGCGCGAGCTGAACCACTCCTACGTCGGCACCGAGCACCTGCTGCTCGGGCTGTTGCGCGAGGAGAAGGGCATCGCGGCGCAGGTGCTGACGGACGCCGGGGTGAACCTGGAGCAGGCCCGCGCGGAGACGCTGCGGCTGCTCGGCAGCGAGATGCCCTCCGGGCCCGCGCCGTCCGGTGCGGGAACCCAGCCCGCCAGCCCCAAGAGCGAGAAGAAGTCGAAGACGCCGGCGCTCGACCACTTCTGCCGCGACCTCACGCAGCTCGCAGCCGAGGGCCAGCTCGATCCCACGATCGGCCGGCAGAAGGAGATCGAGCGCGTGATGGAGATTCTGTCGCGGCGCAAGAAGAACAACCCGGTGCTGATCGGCGAGCCGGGCGTCGGCAAGACGGCGATCGTCGAGGGGCTCGCGCAGTTGATCGCCAGCGGCCAGTGCCCGGAAGCGCTCAGGGATCATCGCGTGCTGTCGCTCGACATGGCGGCGGTCATCGCGGGCACGAAGTACCGCGGCCAATTCGAGGAGCGGCTCAAGGCGATCATCAACGAGATCGCGCAGAACCGGAACATCATCCTGTTCATCGACGAGTTGCACACGCTGGTGGGCGCGGGCGCGGCGGAGGGGGCGGTGGACGCCTCCAACATGCTGAAGCCGGCGCTGGCGCGCGGCGAGCTGCAGTGCGTCGGCGCCTCGACGCTCAACGAGTACCGCAAGTACATCGAGAAGGACGGCGCGCTCGAGCGGCGCTTCCAGACCGTGATCGTGGATCCGCCGACCGTGGAGGAGACGATCGCGATCCTGAAGGGGTTGCGGAAGCGCTACGAGGACCACCACCGCGTGGTCATCCCGGACGGGTCGCTCGATGCGGCGGCCAAGCTGTCCGAGCGCTACATCACCGACCGCTTCCTCCCCGACAAGGCGATCGACGTGATCGACGAGGCGGGCGCGCGGGCTCGGCTCGCGGCGCAAGTGCCGCCCCCCGAGGTTGCGGCGCTGAAGGACAAGCTCGAGCAGATCAACACGGACAAGGAGACCGCGGTCCGCGACCAGAACTTCGAGCGCGCCGCGGGGCTGCGCGACCAGGAGCGCGAGCTGCAGGCCGACATCCGGCGCAAGCAAGAGGCGTGGGAGAAGGAGCGCGCCACGCACCGGCCCACGATCAGCGAGGAAGGCGTCGCCTTCATCGTGTCTCGCTGGACCGGGATCCCGGTGACGCGGCTGCAGGAGGCGGAGACCGCGAGGCTGCTCCGGATGGAGCAGGAGCTGCACCAGACCGTCGTCGGCCAGGACGAGGCGATCACGGTGATCTCCCGCGCCATCCGGCGGAGCCGGGCGGGCCTCAAGGATCCCAAGCGGCCGATCGGCTCCTTTATCTTCTCGGGGCCGACGGGCGTGGGAAAGACGGAACTCGCCCGCGCGCTCGCGCGCTTCCTGTTCGCCGACACCAACGCCCTGATCCGCGTCGACATGTCGGAGTACATGGAGAAGTTCTCGGTGAGCCGGCTCATCGGCGCGCCCCCGGGCTACGTGGGCTACGAGGACTCGGGCACGCTCACCAAGGCGGTGCGGCGGAAGCCCTACTCGGTCGTGCTGCTCGACGAGATCGAGAAGGCGCACCCTGACGTGTTCAACATCCTGCTCCAGGTGCTCGACGAGGGCCACCTGACGGACAACTACGGGCGGCTCATCGATTTCAAGAACACCGTGGTCATCATGACCTCGAATGTCGGCGCGCGCGACATGGTCAAGGGCAAGGCCCTGGGGTTCGCGCAGCCCGACACGCGGGCGACGTTCGACAAGATGGCGGAGAAGGTGAGGGAAGAGATCAACAAGACCTTCAACCCCGAGTTCTTGAACCGGCTGGACGACGTCATCGTGTTCCACCCGCTCACCCGCGACCACATCGCGCTGATCGTGGCGATCCTGCTCAAGGACGTCCAGCGGCGGCTGGGTGAGGAGGAGCTCACGCTCCGGCTGACTCCCGCGGGCTCGGACTTCCTCGTGGAGCACGGCTACGATGAGCACTTCGGGGCGCGCCCGCTGAAGCGTGCGATCCAGAAGTGGGTCGAGGACCCGCTCTCGGAGAAGATCCTGGTCGGCGAGTTTGCGCGGGGCGACGAGGTCGAGGTCGACGTGGCCCCGGACAAGGAACGGCTCGCGTTCCGCGCGCTCTCCGGCTCGAAGGCGTGATCCGCAAGCTTTTCCCGCTCCTCATCGTCGGTTCGGTCGGGCTCGTCCCGCGCGCTGCGCGCGCGCAGGGTGAGCCCGCCGCCGTCGTGCCCGACTCCATCGTGGTGCTCGGAAACCGGCGCGTCGAGCGCCATGTCGTGCTCGACCAGGGTGGGCTCGCGCCCGATCGCCCCCTCGGGTATCGCGACGTGCAGCGCGCCATCCAGGCGTTGTACGCCACCGGCCAGTACGACGACGTGCGCGTGGACCAGGCCGAGCAGGGCGGGCGCCAGCTGCTCATCGTGCGCGTGCGCGAGCGACCGATCCTCATCAAGTGGGCGGTGCGCGGCGTCAGCCGCCTCGGCGAGCGCGGCGTCCGCGACAAGGTGCAGCTGCTCGAGGGCCGCCCGATCGACCCGGCGGCGGTGGCGCGCTCGCGCGGCCGCATCGACTCGCTGTATCGCGCCCGGGGGTACTCCCTCGCCCGGGTGCGGGCGCTGCACGTCTACGAAGACGACTCGGCCCGTGTGCGCGTCGTCTTCGACGTGGACGAGGGGCGGCGCGTGGCGATCGCGCGGCTCGGGTTCGACGGCAATGCCCACTTCTCCGACGGCGAGCTCGCCGGGAAGATGAAGAGCCGGCCCGAAGGCTTCTGGTGGTTCCGCTCCGGCGACTTCGACGACGACAAGCTGCGCGAGGACCTGCAGGATCGGCTGCCGAAGTTCTACGGCGACCGGGGGTACGTCGACTTCCAGGTGCTGGGCGACACGCTGATCGTCGACGATACCAGCGGGAAGGCGACGCTCGAGGTGCGCGTCAGCGAGGGCGAGCCCCACCGCGTCGGCACGTTCGAGATCGTGGGCAACCGCCGCTTCTCGACCGAGGAGCTCGAGCAGCTGTTCCCCTTCAAGGGCGAGCGGCGCACGGGGCTGCTCGGAATGGGCGGCGTGCAGCACGGCCCCGCGTACTTCAACCAGGAGGAGTGGAACGGCGCGACCCAGAAGCTCCAGACGTGGTATTACAACAACGGCTACATCTACATGCACGTCAACCCGGAGGTGATCCGGCGTACGGGGCCGGACGCCAAACCGGTCGTGGACCTGCGGTGGGCGATCAGCGAAGGGGCTCCAGCCGTCGTCAACCGGGTCGAGATCGTCGGAAACGACGTGACGCACGAGCGCGTGATCCGCGAAGCGATCGTGCTGCTCCCGGGCGACGTGTTCCGCCAGGACGCGCTGATCCGCTCCTACCAGAACATCGCGAACCTCGGCTTCTTCCAGCAGCCGCTGCCGTTCCCGGACACCCGGCCCGCCAACGACCAGGGCGACGTGGACGTCATCTTCCGGGTCACCGAGAAGCGCACCGGCAACATCAATTTCGGCGCCTCCCTCGGGCAGGGCACCGGGCTGGGTGGGTTCCTGGGGCTCGACGAGCCGAACCTGTTCGGGCAGGGGAAGCGAGGCCGGTTCCAGTGGCAGTTCGGGAAGAACATCAACGATTTCGACGTGACGTACACCGACCCGGCGGTGCGCGACTCGCGGATCTCGGCGACGGCCAACGTGCACAACACGCGGCTGCGCTACACCTTTCAGGACTTCGGGCAGCTGAAGCGCCGCGGCGGCAGCCTGCAGCTCGGTTTCCCGATTCTCAACGACCGCTACACGCGGCTGTTCGTCTCGTACGGGATCGACGACCAGACATTCACCGGTTCCAGCGTGAGCCTCGCCAGCCTGAGCTGCAGCAACTGCGTCCGCTCGACCGTCGGCGTCTCGGTCTTGCGGGACACCCGCATCGACCTGCCGTTCGCCACCGCCGGGACCATGCACCAGGTGGGCCTCTCGCAGAGCGGCGGCCCGCTCGGCGGGACCGGCAACTTCCAGCGCCTCGACCTGGAGGGCCGCTGGTATGCGCCGCTGGGTCAGGCCGGGGGGCGGACCGGCACGTCGTCCGTGCACTTCGTCATGGGCCTCGCGGCGCGGTCCGGATTCGTGTTCGGCACGGCGCCGTTCATCGACCAGCTGTTCACGATGGGCGGCACGCAATACGGCATCCCGCTGCGCGGCTACGACGAGTTCTCCGTCACCCCAAACGGATTCGACCCCACGGCGCACACCTCCTCGGCGCGCGCCAGCGCTTTCGGCAAGTCGTACATGCTGGTGAGCGGCGAGATCGGGGCGCGGCTGTCGCAGATGTTCTACGTGAGCGCGTTCTACAACGCCGGGAACGTGTGGGCGCGGGCGGGCCAGTTCAATCCCACGCGGCTGTTCCGGGGCGCCGGCGTCGGCGTCAGCATCATCTCGCCCCTGGGACCGATCGGCATCGACTGGGCGTATGGCTTCGACCGCATCGACGTGCTCGGCAGGCCGGCGCCCGGGTGGAAGCTGCACTTCAAACTCGGCAACTTCTTCTGATTCGCAAGCTCCCGCGGACGCCGCGGGACCACCTCTACGGAATACTCTCGGGGAAAACGTGCAATGAGGCGTGCACTGACAGTGTGGGCGTGGCTGGGCCTGATCAGCCTCGCGCCCGCGGCGGCGCAGGCGCGGGCGCAGGCCGGGCAGCCCTCGCTCAAGATCGGATTCGTCAGCTCCCGCCAGATCCTGCAGCTGACGCCGGGATACGCGGCTGCGGAGTCGACGTTCAACAGGGAAGTGCTGAGCTTCCGCGGCGAGGTGCAGAAGCTGCAGCAGCAGCTCGACTCGGCCGTGCGGGCCTTCGACCAGCAGTCCATCGCCCTCTCGCCCACCGCCAAGCAGGCGAAACAGCGCGAGCTGCAGCAGCTCCAGCAGAAGTTCGAGCAGCGGTCCAACGAGCTCCAAGGCAAGGCGGCGCAGCGCGAGCAAGAACTGTTGCAACCGATCCAGTCGCGCGTGAACGCCGTGATCCAGGGGCTGCGCGCCGAAGGCAACTACGCGCTGATCTTCGACTCTGACGCGCCGGGGAACAACATCGTGGCGGCGGACCCGGCCCTCGACATCACGAGCAGGGTGCTCGAGCGGCTGAAGCAGTCCCAGTAGCGGGGCGGCCCGTGGGTGCCGGGAACGCGGAGCGGGGGGGGAGGGGAGGGCGGGGGGAGATGGGGGGCGGCGGGCGCCGAATCAGCGCCCGCGACATCGCCGCCCTCACCAACGGGCAGCTCGTCGGCCCCCCGGACGTGACGGTCAGCCGGATCGCACCGCTCGATCGGGCCGGCCCGGGTGATCTGTCGTTTCTTGCCAGCAGGCGCTATCTCCCGTACTTTCAACAGTCTAGCGCAGCCGTCGTGCTCTGCCAGCCGGATCTGGTAGCAGCCGAGCCTGGTGGTCCTGCCTGCCGCGTGCTGGTGCGCGACCCGCACGTCGCCCTGCTGTCGGTCATTCCGGTCCTCTATCCCGAGCCCGCCTGGGAGACCGGGATACACGCGACGGCGGTGATTGGGGAGAGTACCGTGTGGCAGGAGCCTGTCGCGGTCGGGCCGTACGCGGTGCTGGGGCGCGGCGTGCGCCTGGGCAAGAACGTGCGCATCGGCCCGGCCTGCGTGCTCGAAGACGGGGTCGAGATGGGCGACGATGTGCACCTCTATCCGCACGTGGTCTGCTACAGCGGCACGGTCATCGGGAACCGGGTGATCCTGCACGCCGGTGCCCGACTCGGGAGCGACGGATTCGGCTACATCCCGGGCAAGGGGGGCGAGCTCCCGCGCAAGATCCCGCAGGTCGGCCGCTGTATCGTCGGAGACGACGTGGAGATCGGCGCGAACACGACCATCGACCGCGGCAGCGTGGACGACACGGTGATCGGTCAAGGGACGAAGATCGACAACCTGGTGCAAATCGGGCACAACTGCCGCATCGGGGCGCGTTGCATCATCGCCGGGCAGGCGGGCATCGCCGGCAGCACGCACGTCGGGGACGACGTGTTCCTCGCCGGGCAGGCGGGCCTCGCCGACCACGTCACGATCGGACGGGGGGCGCGGGTGACGGTGCAGGGTGGGGTGATCGGAGAGATCGCGCCCGGCGTGACCGTGAGCGGCTTTCCCGCGCGGGAGCATCGCGAATTCTTCCGAGCCCAGGCGGCGCTGTACCGGCTGGCGAAGATCGTGGACGAGCTCGAGACGCTGGTGCGGCGGAGCGATGAGCGCAGCCCCTAGGCGCTCCATCCGGCGCCAGGCGTCCGTGGCGGGGACGGGCCTCCACACGGGCGCCCGCACCTGCGCGACGTTTCTCCCCGCGCCGGCCGGGCGGGGGATCGTGTTCCGGCGGACGGACCTGGCCGACCGGCCCGAGATCCCCGCCCGGCTCGCCGAGGTCGAGGCGGTCGAGCGCCGGACCGCGATCGGCAAGGGCGAGACCACGATCCACACCGTGGAGCACCTGCTCGCGGCGGTCGCGGCTCACGAGATCGACGACCTGACGGTCGAGCTCACCGGGCCCGAGCCGCCCATCCTGGACGGCAGCGTCCAGCCCTACTTCGAGGCCCTCGCGCAGGCCGAGCCCGTGGAGGTCGGTGGGGAACCGGCGGTCCTCACCGTGCAGGCGCCGTTCACCGTGACCGAAGGGGACTCGAGCTACGTCGTGGCGCCGGCGAAAGAGTTCCGGCTGACCGTGACGATCGAGTGGCCGCACCCCCTCATCGGGCGGCAGTCGGGAAGCTACACGGTGACCCCGGAAACCTTCGCGCGTGAGCTCGCACCCGCCCGCACGTTCGGATTCGCGAGCGAAGTCGCCGCGCTCACGGCGAAAGGGTTGATCAAGGGAGCCACCGCGGCCAGCGCCATCGTGCTCGATGAGCGGGGTCTCGCGAACGGCGGCAAGCTGCGCTGGCCGGACGAGTTCGTGCGGCACAAGGCCGCCGACATCATCGGCGACCTGGCGCTCACGGGCGCGCGCATCCGCGCCCACGTGGTGGCCACGCGGCCGAGCCACGGCGGCAACGTCGCCCTCGCCCGCGCCCTCTCCCGGGCCGCCAGCCGAATGGGGGCTCCGACGATGGACATCGGTCGCATCATGGACGTCCTGCCGCATCGCTATCCGTTCCTGCTGGTCGACCGGATCATCGAAGTCGAGGGACAAGAGCGGATCGTCGGCATCAAGAACGTCACGATCAACGAGCCGTTCTTCCAGGGGCACTTCCCGGGGCACCCCATCATGCCCGGGGTGCTGATCATCGAGGCGATGGCGCAGGTGGGGGGGATGCTCCTGATGAGCCACTTCGAGGGGCAGGACATCTCGGACAAGGTCGTCTACTTCATGTCGCTCGACAACGTCAAGTTCCGCCGGCCGGTGGTGCCGGGCGACCAGATTCGGTTCGAGCTCGAGATGGTCCAGTTTCGGGGCAAGACCTGCAAAATGAAGGGCGTCGGCTACGTGGACGGGCAGGTCGTGGCGGAGGCGGAAATGATGGCGATGGTGACCGAGCGGTGATTCACCGCACCGCGCTCGTCGACCCCACCGCGCACCTCGCGGCGGACGTCGCCGTGGGCCCGTACGCCGTCATCGGGCCGCGCGTTACCCTGGGCGCCCGCTGCCAGATCGCGGGTCACGCGGTGCTGGAGCGCAACGTGAAGCTCGGCGTGGGCGTGAAGGTGGGCTACGGGACCGTCATCGGCAACGAGCCGCAGGACCTGAAGTACCGGGGCGAAGACACCTGGGTCGAAGTCGGCGATGCGACCGTCATCCGCGAGTACTGCACGATCAACCGCGGGACCACGGCGACGGGGAAGACCTCGGTGGGGCAGCGCTGCTTCCTGATGTCGTACGTCCACGTCGCGCACGACTGCGTGGTCGGCAGCGACGTCATCATCGCGAACGCGGTCCAGATGGCCGGACACGTGACGGTGGACGACCGGGCCGTCATCTCGGGCCTCGTGCCGATCCACCAGTTCGTGCGCATCGGGACGTTCGCGTTCGTGGGGGGCGGCTCGCGCGTGAACCAGGACGTGCCGCCCTACACCAAGGCGGTCGGCAACCCGGTCCACCTGTACGGCCTCAACTCTGTGGGGCTGCAGCGCGCCGGGTTCGCACCCGACGTGAAGCTCGCGCTCAAGCGCGCCTATCGACTGCTGTTCAATTCGGACATGACGGTGAGCCAGGGCATCGCCAAGGCGCGCGCCGAGCTGCCGAACATTCCGGAAGTAGAGACCTTCCTCACGTTCATCGAGGGATCGCACCGGGGAGTGCTCGTGTGAGCGCGCCGGGCAGGCGCGGGAGCCGCGCGGTCCGGGGGAGCCCGGTGCGGGTGGGTGTCATCGGCACCGGGGCGCTCGGGTTCCATCACGCGCGGCTGCTCGGGCGGATGCCGGGAGCGGAGTTCGCCGGGATCTACGACAAGAACCCGGCGCGCGCGGCCGAGGTGGCGCAGCAATTGGAAACGGTCGCCCACCCGTCCCTCGCGGCCCTGCTCGACCGGATCGACGCGGTGACGGTCGCCGTCCCGACCCCCGCCCATGGGGAGGTGGGCCTGGCCGCGTTGGCGGGGGGGGTGCACGTCTTCATCGAGAAGCCGCTGGCGGACACGATGGCCGGGGCTGAGCGGCTGGTGCGGGCGGCGAGCGAGCGGGGCGTCGTCCTGCAGGTGGGTCACGTGGAGCGGTTCAACCGCGCGGTGCGGGCGGCAGCGCCCTACCTGGACGAGCCGCGCTTCCTCCAGGTCGACCGCCTGGCGCCGTTCCAGCCGCGTGGGACGGACGTGGCCGTGATCCTCGACCTGATGATCCACGACCTCGACCTGGTCCTCGAGCTCGTGCGCTCCGAGGTGACGGACGTGCGGGCCACGGGCGTGGCGATCCTCACGCCGCACGTCGACATTGCGAACGCGCGCATCGAGTTCGCGAACGGCGCCATCGCGAACGTCACGGCGAGCCGCGTGTCACGCGACCGCACCCGTAAGCTCCGCATCTTCCAGCCGACGGGCTACTTCTCGCTCGACCTCGCGCAGGGGACGGGCGATTTCTACCGGCTGAAGCCCGGCTGGCAGGGCTTCGGTGCCACCACGCTCGAGCAGGTCATCGAGCACGTGGGTCTGGAGGCGGTTGAGGCGGAGTCGCTCGAGCTCGAGCTTGAGAGCTTCGTCCGCGCCGTGCGCGGGGAAGAGGAGGTGGTAGTGTCGGGCGCGGCCGGGGCGCAGGCCCTGGCGCTCGCCTGCCGGGTCGCCGACGCCGTCCAGGCCTCGCCCCTCGCCGCCGCGCGGCCGTGAGCCGCCCGCCGCGGATCTACGTGTCGGCGGGGGAGCCGTCGGGGGATGCGCACGCGGCCGCGGTGGTGACGGCCCTGAAGCGCCGCCTCCCCGACGCCGCCGTGGACGCGTTCGGCGGGCCGCGGCTGGAAGCCGCCGGCGCCCGCGTGGTGGAGCGGATGGAGCACTTTTCCGTCGTGGGCTTTGTGGAGGCGCTGCGCAAGATCCCGGCTCACTTCCGCTTGCTGGGACGCGTCCGCGAGGCGTTCCGCACCGGGCGCTACGACCTCGTGATCCTCGTGGACTACCCGGGCTATCACCTGCGGGCCGCGGCAGCGGCTCACGCGGCGGGGATCCCGGTGCTCTACTACATCGCGCCGCAGCTGTGGGCGTGGGGGTCGGGGCGGGTCCGCAAGCTCGCGACCGTGCGGCGGCTCGCGGTCATCCTGCCCTTCGAGGAGGACTTCTTCCGAAAGCGGGGAGTGCCCGCGACGTTCGTCGGACACCCGCTGAAGGACCGCCCGGCACCGGTGTCGCGGGCCGAGGCGTGCCGCGCCCTTGGGTTGGAGCCGGGACGTCCGGTGCTCGGCCTCTTTCCCGGAAGCCGCGCGCAGGAGGTCGCCCGGCTGTGGCCCGCGTTCCGCGACGCGGCGGCCGCGGTGACGGTCGAGCGGCCGGACGTGCAGGTGGTCGCCGCCGGCACGCCACGTGGCCGCTACGAGGCGCCCGGCGCGATCCGCATCCACCTGGGCGACCCGCGCCCCGTGTTCGGCGCGGCGGACGCCGGGCTCTGCAAGTCGGGCACGACCACGCTCGAGGCCGCCCTCGCCGATCTGCCGATGGTCATCGCCTACCGGCTGAACGCGGTCTCCTACGCGATCGCCATGCGGGTGCTGCGCGTGCCGCACGTCGGGCTGGTCAACCTGATCGCGGGGGGCGAGGTAGCCCCCGAGTTCCTGCAAGGCGCGGTGACGCCGCCGGCGCTTGCCGCCGCCGCCCTCGCGTTACTCGACCCACAGGGCGACGCGGCCCGGCGCCAGCGGGACGGCCTGGCCGTCGTGCGCGAGCGGCTCGGCCCGCCCGGCGCAGCAGACCGGGTCGCGGCGCTCGCCGTGGAGCTCCTGGCGTGAAGCTGCGCGCGGTCGAGCCGCTGGCGGCGGTGCTCGGGGCGGCGCTGCTCCGCCTCCTCGCGGCCACCTGGCGCTACCGGATCCGCGGGTGGCAGCACGTACGGGCCGCCCGGGCGCGGGGGCGGCCCATCGTCTACGTGTTGTGGCACAGCCGCATCCTGCCGCTGCTCTACAGCCGGCGCGGGGAAGGCGTCGGCCTGCTCGTCAGCCGGCATCGCGACGGCGGCTACCTGGCGGAGCTCTCGAGGCGTTGGGGCTACCGCGTCGTGCGAGGCTCGTCGCGGCGCGGCGGCGAGGTCGGCCTGCTCGGCCTGGTGCGCTGCCTGCGGAGCGGCGCCGAGGTTGCGCTCACGCCGGACGGCCCCCGCGGGCCCGCAGAACAGGTCAAGCCCGGTGCGATCGCCGCGGCTCAGCACGCGCAGGCGCTCGTGATCGCCGTGGGCGCACGTGCGTCCGCGGCGTGGTGGCTCCGGTCCTGGGATCGCTTCTGTATCCCCAGGCCGTTCGCCACGGTCGAGGTCGCCTACAGCGCGCCGTTCGCGGTGGAGGACGGGAAAGCAGGCCTGCGTCGCGGCATCACGGACGTGGAGCGGGCGTTGCGCGAAGTGACCCGCGGAGACGAGACGTGAGCGCGAGTGGGATAGCGCACCGGCTGTGGGGTGGGAGCCCCTCGGCCCGCGCGGCGCAGCTCCCACTCGTCCCGTTCGCGGCGCTCTACTGGGGAGTGACGAAGCTCCGGGCGCGGGCGTACCAATGGGGTTGGCTCGGCACCGAGCGGCTGCCCCTGCCGGCGGTGGCGGTGGGCAATCTGTCGGTCGGGGGGACGGGGAAGACGCCGCTGGCGGCCTGGATCGCGCGCCACTACGAAGAAGGGGGCCACCGTCCGGGCATCCTGCTCCGCGGGGTAGGGGCGGACGAGCCACTGGTGCACCGGCTGCTCGTCCCAGAGGCGGTCGTCGTGGCGAATCCCGATCGGATCGCCGGGGCGCGCGAGGCGCGGGCCGGGGGCGCCGACGTGCTGATCCTCGACGACGCGTTCCAGCTGCTGTCGGTGGCGCGCGACCTCAACGTCGCCGTCGTGAGCGCCGAGAGCGCGGAGGGCTCGCGGTGGCCGCTCCCGGCCGGTCCATGGCGGGAGCGTTGGGACGCGCTCGATCGGGCGGACCTGATCGTCGTCACCCGCAAGCGCGCGTCAGCCGAGGCGGCCGACGCCCTTGCCCAGCGACTGTGGGAGCGCCGGCCCGGGGCGCCCGTATGCACGACCTGTCTCGCCCTCGACCGCGTTGAAGGGATGCAGTCTGGGACACACCATGAGCCGGCGGTGCTCGCCGGTCGCCGGGTCGTGGCGGCGGCTGGGATCGCCGACCCGCACAGCTTCGCGGCGCAGCTGGAGCGCGCTGGAGCCAGCGTGCAACTCCTTGCGTATCAAGATCATCACCGCTACGGCGACGATGATGTGGAGCGTCTCGTGCAGGCCGCGGCCGCGGCGGATTATGTTGTAGTCACTGAAAAGGACGCCGTGAAGCTGCGCGGCCGGTGGCCGGGGACCGCCCCTGAGCCGCTGGTCGTGGGCCTTGCGGTCCGTTGGGAACGGAACGGCCGGGCGCTCGAGCAGGCGTTGGACGCCCTGCTTGCCCCGGCCGGCCGTGCCTGAGACCGGTTCACACACCGAAGGCTATGAGCCAACCAGCCGTCATCCGGCCCGAGAAGGACACCTTCCTCTCCGAGGGGAATCCGTTCGAGGCGATGATGGAGCGCTTCGACCACGCGGCGCAGCTCCTGAGCCTCGATCGGGGCCTCTACAAGGTCCTGCGCAACCCCGAGAAGCAGATCATCGTCTCCGTGCCCGTCGTGCGGGACAACGGGGAGGTGGAGGTCTACACCGGGTACCGCGTGCTCTACAACACCTCGCGCGGGCCGGCGAAGGGCGGCATCCGCTTCGACCTCAACGTGACGCTCGAAGAAGTCAAGGCGCTGGCGGCGTGGATGACGTGGAAGTGCGCGCTCGTGAACATTCCCTTCGGCGGCGCGAAGGGGGGGGTGGTGTGCGATCCGTCGGCGATGTCGATGAGCGAGCTCGAGCGGGTGACCCGCCGCTACACCGCGAGCATCATCGAGACCCTCGGCCCCGACTCGGACGTCCCGGCGCCGGACGTGAACACCAACGAGCGCGTGATGGCGTGGATCATGGACACCTACTCCATGCACAAGCGCCACACGGTGACGGCGGTGGTGACCGGAAAGCCGGTGGAAATGGGCGGCTCGCTGGGCCGGCGCGAGGCGACGGGGCGAGGGTGCACGATCGTCTCGCGGGAGGCGCTGGCGCGGCTGGGCATGTCGCTCAGGGGGGCGCGGGTCGCGGTGCAGGGGTTCGGCAACGTGGGCTCGGTGACCGCGGACCTCCTTTCCCGGGAGGGCGCGACCGTCGTCGCGGTGGCGGACAAGTCCGGCGGGCTGTACAACCCGAAGGGGCTGGACGTGGCGGACATGCTCAAGTGGGTGAGCGAGCGCCGCCACCTCGCCGGGTACCCCGAAGCCGAAGCCATCCCGGGCGACCAGGTCCTCACGCTGGACTGCGACGTGCTGGTCCCCGCCGCCACCGAGAACGTGATCACCCGCAAGAACGCTCCGGACATCAAGGCCAGGATCATCTGCGAAGGCGCGAACGGCCCCACCAGCGCGGCGGCCGACGAGATCCTCGAGCAGAAGGGGGTGTTCGTCATCCCCGATATCCTGGCGAACGCGGGCGGGGTGACGGTGAGCTACTTCGAATGGGTGCAGGACCGCGGCGGCTACTTCTGGGACGAGGAGACGGTGAACAAGCGCCTCGAGACCATCATGACTCGCTCGTTTCGCGAGGTACTGGCGATGGTGGACAAGCACAAAGTGAGCACCCGCATCGCCTGTTACATGCTCGCCGTGGACCGCGTGGCGGCGATGCACCGGCTGCGTGGGATGTATGCCTGATGCATTATCGGGTCGTCGCCGTGGGCCGCGTGAAGGACGCGGCGCTTCGGGCGGCGTGTGACGAGTATCTCGACCGGCTGAGGCGCTACACGCGGGCCGAGGAACGGGAGGTGAAGGACGAGGCGCGAATCCTCGAGGCGATCCCCGAGGGCTCGCGCCTCGTCGCGCTGTCGCGCTCGGGGGAGGAGTGGACCTCGGGGCAGCTCGCCGACTGGACGGCGCGCTGGGAGATGGAGAGCCGCGACGTCGTCTTCGCGATCGGCGGCGCGGACGCGCTGCCGGGGCCCGTGCTGCGGCGGGCCGAGCGGATCTGGAGCCTGTCCCGGTTGACCTTTCCGCACGAGCTGGCGCGCGTGCTGGTGTACGAGCAGCTGTACCGCGCGTACACCATCCGCCGGGGGGAGCCGTACCATCGAGGACCCTGAGCTCACCGCGGCGGACCGCGCCGCGCTGCTGCGGCTCGCCCGCGCCACGCTCGAGGCGCACCTCGGGGCGCGGCCGGTCCCAGCCCTGCCGGAGGCGACCGGCGCGGCGCTGCAGCGAGGGGCCTTCGTCAGCATTACCGCGCACGGGGCGCTGCGCGGCTGCATCGGCCACATGGCTGACGATCGCCCGCTCGGCGACGTGGTGCGCGAGATGACGGTCGCGGCGGCGCGGGACGACCCCAGGTTCGCGCCCGTGGCTCCGGAGGAGCTCCCCGGGCTCGCCCTCGAGATCTCCGTGCTGACCCCGCTGATTCCATTGCGCCCGACCCCGGTGGATCCGCGTCACATCGTGGTGGGCCGCGACGGCCTGGTGGTGCGGCGAGGCCGCCACGTCGGTCTGCTGCTGCCGCAGGTCGCGACCGAGTATCATTGGGGACCCGAGGCGTTCCTCGCGGCGGCGTGCCGTAAGGCCGGGCTCCCGCCTGACGCGTGGCGGGAACCGGACACCGAGGTTCTCACGTTTCAGGCGGACGTGTTCGGCGAATGACCGACTGGTTCTAGAAGCGTGAAGCACGTGACGCAGGAAGGGGGAAGGGGGAAGGGGGCAGGGTGATGCCGAAGATCGTGACCACTCCCATCGCGCCGCTTGAGTTGCCCGGGCGGCCCGGGGAGCCGCGGCGGGTTGCGCCGGAGGTGCTGGCCGCGACGCTCCCCGGACCGGGACGAGACAAGCTCGGGCGAGGCGCCGTCGTCGCCGTGACGACCGGGCAGCAGCCCGGCCTTTTCACCGGGCCGCTGTACACCATTTACAAGGCGCTCTCCGCCATCGCGCTGGCCGCGCGTCTCGAGCGCGAGCGAGGCACGCCCGTCGTCCCCGTCTTCTGGGTCGCCGGCGACGACCACGACTTCGCCGAGGCGAACCACGCCTGGTTCGTGAACGCCGCCGGTGACCTCGTCCGGATCGTGTTGCGGGAGCGTGCGGCGGACGCCGCCCTGGCTCCGCTCGCACGGGAGCCGTGCGGCGCCGAGGTGGGCGCGGCGCTGGAGCAGCTGCGCGCGGGCACGCCGGACTCGGAGTTCAAGGCCGGGGTGCTTGCCTGGCTCGAGCGATGGTACCGGCCGGACGCGACCCTGGCCGCGGCGTTCGCCGAAGCGCTCAACGCCCTGCTCGCCCCGCGTGGGCTGGCGGTGCTGTGCGCGCACGACCGCGCCGCGAAGCGCGTGGCGGCGCCCTGGGTGATGAAGGGACTCGCCGTCACGCTCGCCGACGGCTACACCCCCGTCATGGTGGAAGCGCGGCAGGGTCGCGACCGGCTGCAGGCGGACGGCGACGCGTTCGTGACGCGGCGCAGCGGGGAGCGCTTTACCCGGGCGGACCTGGAGCGGATCGCGGCGGAGACGCCCGAGCGGCTGTCGCCCAACGTGCTGCTGCGCCCGGTGGTCGAGGCGGCGCTGCTCCCCACCGTCGCCTACGCCGCCGGCCCCGCCGAGCTCGGGTACCTGCCCGACGCGGCGCCGCTGTACGAAACGCTGGGCGTGACGCGCCAGGCGCCCGTGCCGCGCTGGTCCGGGGTGATCGTCGACGGTCGCGTGGAGAAGTTGATGGAACGCTACGGACTCGATCTGGCGGCGTTCGACGGCAAACCGGGCGAGCTGGAGGCCCGGCTGGTGCGTCACGAGCTGCCGCCCGAGACCGTCGCGACGCTCGCCGCGCTGCGGAGCGGCATTGAGGAGCAGTACGGCCGCCTGGTCCGGTCCGTCGTGCAGATCGATCCGACGCTCGAGCGCACGGTCGAGTCGGCGCGCCATGCCGCGCTCGCCGGCGCGCAGACGATCGAGAAGAAGCTCGTCGCCAGCCTGAAGCGGCTGGAGGGGGAGACGCTGGTCCGTCAGATCACCCGTGCTCGCGCGGCGGTCTATCCCCGGGGGCAGCCGCAGGAGCGGGTGCTCACGCTCGCGTCGTTCCTCATCCGCTACGGGCCAGATTTGCTGGACGCACTCGGGCGGGAGGTGGCGCGCTGGACGGACGCTTCGTAGAATCCCTGCTATGTGGCTCTTCGTCGTCGTCCTCGTCATCGCACTGATGATTCCCATCACGGCCATCCTGCTCGACTCGCCGCTGGGGCGCTCGATCGCGCGCCGGCTCGAGGGACAGCGCGACGAGGCGGGAGCCGACGTGCGCGAGCTGCAACGGCGGGTCGAGGTGTTGGAGACCGATCTGGAGGACGTGACCCGGTCCCTCACCGGCATGCGCGAAGAGATCCAATTCGTGCAGCGCCTGCTGGAAGACCCGAACAAGAAGAAGCCCTCCTGACGGTGGCGGAGCCGCGCGGCGGGGGCGGGGGCGGGGCGCGCCACGCCGCCCACGTCGCCGCCGGCATCCTCCTCACCCGCGTGCTCGGCTACGTCCGGGAGCGCGTGTTCGCCTACTACTTCGGCAATACCAGCGTCCCGGCTGACGCCTTCCGGGCCGCGCTGCGGATTCCGAACGCGATCCGGAACCTGCTGGGTGAAGGCACGCTCTCCGCCTCGTTCATCCCGGTCTATGCGGCCTTCAACCAGCGCGCCGACCGGGCCGCCGCGCGGGCCCTCGCCGGCGCCGTGCTCGGGCTGCTCGTGCTCGCCTCCGGGGTCCTGGCGCTGCTCGGCATCGCCTTCGCGCCGGCGATCACGACGATCATCGCCCAGGGATTCGACGAGCCGCGCCGCCGTCTCACCGTGACGCTGGTCCGCGTCCTCTTCCCGATGACGGGGCTGATGGTGGTGTCGGCCTGGTGCCTCGGCATCCTGAACACTCACCGGCGCTTCTTCCTGCCGTACGCGGCCCCCGCGCTCTGGAACATCGCCGGGATCGTGGCGCTCGTCGGCGCGGGCACTTGGTTCCCGAATCGCGCCCTCCCCGGCGATGTCCAGCTGCACCGCCTGGCGCTGGCGCTCGCGTGGGGGACGGTGGCGGGCAGCGTGCTGCAGATCGCCGTGCAGCTGCCCGCCTGCTGGACGCTGCTGCAGGGCATCCGGCTGCGGTTCAGCACGCGGCTCGAGGGGGTGCGCCCCGTCCTCGTCGCCTGGGCGCCGCTCGTGCTCGGCGCGGGCGTGGCGCAGATCTCGGGCGTGGTGGACACCTTCCTCGGCTCCTTCACCGGCCCGGGCGGGCTGTCGAGCCTCGGGTACGCGCAGCTGCTGCAGGTCTTGCCGATCAGCCTGTTCGGGGTGTCGGTGGCCGCCGTCTCCCTTCCCGAGCTGTCGCGCGACGCCGTGACGGCGGCGCCGAACGAGCTGCTGCGGGCGCGGCTGGGCACCGGGTTCCGGCGGATCTTCTATTTCGTCGTGCCGTCGTCGTTCGCGTTCGCGGCGCTCGGCCCGGTGATCGTGGGCGCGTTGTTCCAGACCGGACGGTTCGACGCGTCGGACACGGAGCTGGTGGGCGGCGTGCTCGCGGCGTACGGCGTGGGGCTGCTGGGCCAGGCCACCGTGAAGCTGTTCGCGTCGGGGTTCTACGCCCTCAAGGACACGAGGACACCGGTGAAGATCGCCGCGTCCTCGCTGCTCCTCTCGACGGCGCTGGCGGCGCTCCTGATGCAGCGCTACGGCCCCGCGGGGATCGCGCTCGGGTCCTCGCTCGGCGCCTGGGTCAACGTAGTATTGCACCTGCGTGACCTCGATCACCGGATCGGCGCCCTGCTCGGCCGGGTCGAATGGCGCGCCTCCGCGAGCAGTTTCGGCGCCGCGCTCGGCGCCGCGGGCGCCGGCGCGGGGGTCGCCGCGCTCACCGCCGGCCAGGCGCCGATTCCCCGGGCCCTGTTCACCCTCGCTATCTTTGGGATGGTCTACCTCGTCGTCACGCTGGCCCTGAAACATCCCGACGCGCAGCGCCTGTGGAAGTTCGTGACCTGATCACCCGCAAGCTCCAGGCTCTCCCCGACAAGCCCGGGGTGTATCTCTGGAGAAGCGCCGCGGGCGAGATCCTGTACGTCGGCAAGGCCAAGAGCCTGCGCTCCCGGGTGCCGAGCTACTTCGGGCCCGAGGCGGAATCCACCCCGGAGCGATCTGCCTTGGTCCGCCAGATCGCGGACCTCGAGACGATCATCGTGCCGAACGAGGCGCAGGCGTTGCTGCTCGAGAACAACCTCATAAAAGAGCACAAGCCCCGCTTCAACATCAGGCTCACCGACGACAAGAGCTATCCGCGGATCGCCGTGACGCTGGGGGAGCCGTTCCCGCGCGTCCTCGTCGTGCGGCGGGTGAACATCACGGGCGCGCGTTACTTCGGGCCGTACACCGACGTCGCCATCCTGCGGCAGACGCTCCAGATCGTCCGCCGCATCTTCACCGTGCGGTCGTGTCACTGGGACCTGCCGCGCGAGGCGCCCGACCGGCCGTGCCTCGACTTCCACATCGAGCGCTGCCGGGCGCCCTGCGTGGGCCAGCAAAGCCGGGAGGACTACCGCCGCATGATCGACGACGTCCTGCTCTTCCTGGAGGGGAAGACCGTGGACGTGCGAACGCGGCTGCGCGACCGCATGCAGGAGGCGGCGCAGCGACTCGAGTTCGAGCGCGCGGCGCAGCTGCGGAACGCGCTCAAGTGGCTGGACCAGCTCGAGCGGCCGCAGACGGTCGAGCGCGTGGGCGGCGGGGACGCGGACGCGATCGGGCTGGCGCGCGACGGGGACGACGCCTGCGGCGTGATCCTCCGGGTGCGGGACGGCCGGCTCATCGCGCGCGACCACCGGTTCCTCGAGAACGTCGAGCGCGAGCGCGAGGGCGCCGTGCTCTCCGCCTTCCTGGTACGCTGCTACCTGCCGCTCGAGGCCCGCGTCCGCCGGGTGCTCCTGCCGTTCGCGCCCGAGGACCTGGAACCCCTCGCGCTGCTCGCGCCGGATGCGGAGTGGCACGTGCCGCAGCGCGGCACCTACGCGAGGCTCGCCGAGCTCGCGGATCAGAACGCGCGCCACCTGCTCGACAGCCTGAAGATCGAGAGCTTCGACATCGACGAGCGCGCGGCCGATCCGGTGTTCGCCCTCGGCCGCGACCTCGGCCTCGCCGCCGTGCCGCGCTCGTTCGTGTGCATCGACATCTCCACGAACCAGGGACGCGATACGGTCGGTTCGCTCGTGTGGTTCGAGGCGGGGCGGCCAAAGAAGGCCGAGTACCGCCGCTTCAAGATCAAGGGGGCGCCGCAGGACGACTTCGCCGCGGTGCACGAGGTGGTGACGCGCTATCTCCGCCGCCGGATCACCGAGGAGAAGGCGCTCCCCGACCTGCTGGTGATCGACGGGGGCAAGGGCCAGCTCGGGGCCGCGCTCGACGCGGCCCGCGCGGTGGGGCGGGAGACGCTCCCGATGGTGAGTCTGGCGAAGAAGGAGGAGGAGGTATTCCTGCCCGCGCGCCCGGACCCCCTGCGGCTGTCGCGGCGCAGTCCGTCTTTGAAGCTGCTGCAGCGCGCCCGCGACGAGGCGCACCGCTTTGCCGTGAGCTACACCCGGAAGCGCCGGGCGCAGCGCACGATCACGTCCGAGCTGCTCGCCATCCCCGGCATCGGACCGAATCGGCGGCGCATCCTGCTCGAGCGGTTCGGCTCGCTGGCGGGGGTGAAGACCGCGACGCCCGGCGAGATCGCGGCGTTGCCGGGGTTCTCGACGACGCTGGCCGAGCGGATCCTGGAGCGGTTGCATGGCCTCACCCCCTGACCCCGTGACGCTCCCTTGGTCTCTCGAATGCTCCGCCTGCGGCAAGACCCGCGACGCCGCAGGCCTGCCCACCGTGTGCGACTGCGGCCAGCCGTATCTCGTGCGCTACGCGTCCGCGCCACCACCCGAAGCGAGGTCGCTGCTCTCCGAGCGCGGCTGGACGATGTGGCGCTATCGGGAATGGCTGCCGCTCGCGGACGGGGAGTCGCCCGTGACGCTCGGCGAAGGAGGCACGCCGTTGCTTTCTGTGGGTCGCATCGCCGCGAAGCACGGGTTCCGCGATCTCTTGGTGAAGGAAGAAGGGACGAACCCGACCGGCTCCTTCAAGGCACGGGGGCTCGCCGCGGCGGTGACGCGCGCCGTCGGAGCGGGAGCGCGGCGGTTCGTCGTGCCCACGGCCGGCAATGCCGGCATCGCGCTCGCTGCGTACGCGGCGCGCGCAGGCGTTGCAGCGCGGGTGTACGCGCCCACGAGCACACCGCCCACGATACTGGCCCAGATCAAGAGCTTTGGGGCCGATCTGCAGCTCGTCGACGGCCACATCGGCGACTGCGGCAAGGCGGCGCGCGCCTATGCCGCCGAGCGCGGCGCCGTGGACGTGTCCACGCTGCGGGAGCCGTACCGCATCGAGGGCAAGAAAACCCTCGGTCTCGAGCTGGCCGAACAGCTCGCCTGGACCCTGCCCGATGTGATCGTGTATCCCACCGGTGGAGGCACCGGATTGATCGGCATGTGGAAGGCGTTCGGCGAGCTCGCGGACGCAGGTTGGATACGTGGGCATCTGTCCCGCATGTACAGCGTGCAGGCCGCCGGGTGCGCCCCGGTGGTGCACGCGTTCCAAGCGGGCGCCGATCGCTCGAGCCCGTGGCCCGAGCCGTGGACGATCGCGTCGGGGCTGCGCGTCCCCAGTCCGTTGGGCGACCGCCTGATGCTGCGTGCGCTGCGCGAGAGCGGCGGCGGCGCCGTGGCGGTGACCGACGGCCAGCTCGCGGAGGCCGCCAGGGACCTCCAGACGCTCGCGGGGATCGACGCCTGCCCCGAGGGTGGCGCGGCGCTTGCCGGCCTGCTCGAACTCGCGGCGCGCGGCGCCGTCCAGCCGGACGAACAGGTGGTGCTGTTCAACACCGGCGCCGGGTGGCTCTACCGGGGCTAACCCGTTAATATTCCGCCGCTTCGGTCACATGCGCATCGCGATTCTCGACCCCGCCGCCGGAATCTCGGGTGACATGACCCTGGGCGCGCTCCTGTCCCTGGGGGTGCCCGCGTCCTGGCTCGAGGAACTGCCCAAGCGTCTCGGCCTGGACGGCGTCACGGTGACGATCCGGGACGCGGCGCGGTGCGGGGTGGGGTGCAAGCAGATCGAGTTCTCGATCCCCGCGGACCGGCACGGGCGTCACGTGGGCGAGCTGCTGCGCATGGTCGAGCGCGCCCCGGTCTCGGATTGGGTGAAGGAGCGGGCCGTGCGCGCGTTCCACCTAATCGGCGAGGCCGAGGGCCGGGTGCACGGCGTGCCGCCCGAGCAGGTCCACCTGCACGAGGTGGGCGCCGTGGACGCGGTGCTCGACATCGTGGGGGCGATCGAGGGCTTCGAGCGGCTGGGCGTCGATCAGGGGGCGATTTACAGCTGGCCGGTGGCGGTGGGGAATGGATGGATCGAGGCGGAGCACGGCACGCTGCCCGTGCCCGCGCCCGCTACGGCGATCCTGCTCGAAGGGCTGGACATCGCCGCCGGCGGCCCCGTGGAGGGCGAGGCGACGACGCCGACGGGCGCGGCGCTGTTGCGGGCGCTCTCCGCGGGAAGCCCGCCCGGCCGCTGGCGCCTGGTGCGGAGCGGCTGGGGGGCGGGACAGCGCAATCCGCGGCAGTATCCCAACGCGCTGCGCATTCTCGTCGCCGAGCAGGCGGCGGAAGCCGGGCGCGTGGCGTTGCTCGCCACCGACGTGGACGACATGAGCCCTGAGTACGTGGAGCCGTTGCGCCAGGCGCTCACCGCCGCGGGCGCGCTCGACGTGCAGACATGGCCGGTGCAGATGAAGAAGGGGCGGCCGGGCTTCCGCGTGGAAGTCATGGCGCCCGAGGAGCTGGCGGAGCAGGTGACCGCCGCGCTGTTCCGACACAGCACGACGGCGGGGGTGCGCCGCTGGGTGGCGGAGCGGGCGACGCTACCACGCCGCCAGGTCACCGTGCAGCTCGCTCCTGACGTCTCCGTACGGGTCAAGGTGCTCGAGCAGCCCGATGCGGGGAGAGACGGTGTCCGGTTGAAACCCGAGTACGACGACGTCCTCGCGGCGGCCCGGGCCCTGGGTCGGCCGCCGCTCGAGATCGCGCGCGCCGCGGAGCGCGACGCCGAGGCGCTCGTCGCCAAGTCCAAGGAGAGACCATGACCGTCAGGTACGCCGTCGGGGTGCTGGTGTCTCTCGTCGCGGGGGCCGCCGCCGCGCCGGTCGCCGCGCAGCAATGGACGCCGGCCAAGTGCGACTTGAAGCCGGGCCACTTCAAGGTAAACAGCGGGGTGCTGTACCTGAAGAGTGCGTCGGAGACCAAGTTCGAGGACAAGCGCCAGAAGGACCTCAAGGACGCGAACCGGATGCTCACGGAAGCCATCACCACCGGCGGGCAGGAGAAGAATCCGGCCGCCTGGTACTACCTCGGTCGCTATTACGCGCTGCTGAACGACCTCGTCGGTGCCGATACGGCGCTGAGGAAGGCCGCCGCGCTTGCGCCGTCGTGCCAGCAGGACATCGCCTTTTGGCGCCGAGCCTTCTGGGTGCCCGTGTTCAACGATGGCGTGAAGGCCTACCAGGCGGGGAACATGGACTCGGCTATCGCCAGCTTCCGGCGCGCCAACGCGATCTACGACGGCGAGCCGACGGGCTTCATCTATCTCGGGACGCTGTTCGCGAATCGTCCAGCTCCGGACCCGTCGCTGCGGCAGGCAGATTCAACGAAATACAGGACAGATTCGATTGTATTCGCCACTCGCACGGACTCCGCCGCGAAGTACTTCAAGCAAGCCGTGCCGGCGGCGCGGGACACGCAGCACGCCCAGGACAAGCGCGACGCGATGTTCAACGTGGCCCGCGTGTACCACGCGGAGCAGCGCTGGGACGCGGCGGCCGAAGCGTACAGGGAATACCTTGCCGCGTATCCGGGCGACGTGCAGGCCACGGCGGGGCTGGCCGCCGTGTACTCGCAGCAGGACAAGCGGGACGAGGCGATGTCGCTGTACACCCAGATCCTCGACCACGCCGACTCAGCCGACGCGGCGGACCTGTTCGGCGCGGCCCAGGCGATCCTCAACGCGATCCCGAGTGAGCCGGACACCGCACCGCTGGGCTCGAGCTGCCGGACGGAGGCGCGGGCCAAGAGCAAGACGCTCACGGTGCGGCAGATCGCGGCGAAGTGCCAGACCGCCACGGACTCCGTCATCAAGGACTTCCGGGCGTCGATCTTACCGCGCTATCGCCTGACGGCGCAGGCGTACGAGGCGAGCCTCGCGAAGAACCCGTACCAGCGCGACGGGCTGTACAACCTGGGGGGCATTTACTACCTGATGGGCGACTCGGCGAAGGTGCTACCCATCGCGCAGCGGCTGCACGCCATCGATCCGCTGAACCGCTCGAGCCTCGCGAAGCTCGCCGGGGCGTGGCAGCTCGCGGGGAACAAGGACTCGGCGCTGTATTACCTGACGATCGCCGACTCCATGCCGATCGAGGTGACCGTGAGCGGCTTCGCCCCGGACGACAAGGGCGCCAAGGTCGAGGGGCTGCTCACCAATCTCAAGTCGAAGCCGAGCGCGCCGACGGCGATCACCTTCGAGTTCGTGAGCGCGAAGGGTGACGTGGTCGCGTCGCAGCAACAGGAAGTCCCCGCGATCGACGCGAGCGGCAACCACGCGTTCCAGATCACGGTGACGGGCGCGGGCGTCGTGGCGTGGCGGTACAGGAAGTCCTAGCCGGGAACGTGTTGGGGCGGCGGCTTGTGCGGGCGCGGTTCGGTAAGTGCCAGGCTCCCTTGAGCTTGCGGGACGACGTGACGTGCCGCACAGCTTCCCGCACTCCCGGAGAGCGAATGTAAGCGTACCCCCGCGGCGGGGAATCCGGACGATGCGCCGCGGGCTCCACGTCAGCACTAAGGCAGTTTCACCTGAGGCCGTCGCGCCCTCCTTGAGTTTCGCCTCGCAAGCCCGGAGGAAACGATG
>DASPXO010000005.1:0-10399 GCA_035637235.1 Gemmatimonadales bacterium
CGCCCCGTCCCCCGCCACGAAGACGGGGCCGACACGGGCGTACACGCCGAGCAGGGCCGAAACGGCCGGGGGCGCGGGGGGCGCGGCGGTCACGCGGGCTGGACGGCGGCGGCGAGGATGCGGGTGCCCGCCGCGGGTTGGTCGAGCAGGTGCAGGTCGCCGATCCGCACGGCGCGGGCGCCCGCGCGGAGGGCGACCGCCGCGGCCCGGAGCTTGGCCGCCATGCCGTCGGTCGCCGCCCCCAGCTCGATGAGCGCCTCGACGTCTCCGGTCGCGAGCGAGGGCTGTACCACGCCCTCCACGCGCACGCCGGGCACGTCGGAGACGAACAGCAGCTCCGCGGCGCAGAGCGCGCCCGCAACCGCCGCCGCCGCGTCGTCCGCGTTGACGTTGAGCGGCGGGCCGCCCTCCGAACCGGGGGCGCCGGGGGCGATCGGGGCGATCACGGGCGTGAGACCCGCGAGCAGCAGGCTGTGGAGCAGCGAGGCCCGGACCTCGACGATCTCGCCCACGTGCCCGAGGCCACCCGGCGCGGGGCGGGCGGCGAGCAGTCCGCCGTCCACCCCCGACAACCCGAGGGCGTCGAGCCCCGCGGCGCGCAGGGCCGCCACGACGCGGCGGTTGGTGGGCCCGGCGAGCACCATCTCCACGACCTCCGCCACCTCAGGGCTCGTCACCCGCAGCCCCTCGCGCTGCTCGACCGGGAGGCCGAGCCGGCGGGACAACGCGCTCACCGCCGGCCCGCCGCCGTGCACCACCACGACGTGCCCGGCCGTTACGAGGGCCCGCGCGCACGCGGCCAGCCAATCGGGACGCTCGAGCGCCCGGCCGCCGAGCTTGACGACGCGGACGCTCAACATGCCAGTCCCAGGGTCTCCGGCAGCCCGAGCATCACGTTCATGTTCTGGATCGCCTGCCCCGCCGCGCCCTTCACGAGGTTGTCGATCGCCGCAATCACGGTGAGCCGCGGGCGCCGCACGTTGGCGACCGACGCCACGCCGATCGCCACGCGGTTCCGATACACCACGTCCTGGAGCGACGGCAGCGAGCCGTGCATGACCACCACACAAGGCTCGTCGGCGTACACGGTCTCGTAGAGCCCTTCCGCCGTGGCCTGGTCGAGCACCCGGGTGAGCGGGACATGGATGGTTTCCAGGATTCCCCGCTTCACCGGGAGGAGGTGCGGCGTGAACACCAGGTCCCCGGTGAAGCCGCTCTCCCGCGCCAGCGTCGCCTTGAGCTCCGGGAGGTGCCGGTGCCCGTTGCCCACCGCGTACGCGCGAAAGTCTTCCGCGACCTCGCCGAACAGGAGCTCGCGCCTGGGCGCGCGGCCGGCGCCGGTCACCCCCGACGCCGCGTCGATCACCACCTCGCGCGACGCGTCGATCACCCCCTCCCGCGCGAGCGGGATCAGGGCGAGGAGCGCGGCGGTGGGATAACACCCGGGATTGGCGACCAATTCGGCCTCCGCCACGCGGGGCCGCGTCACCTCCGTGAGGCCGTACACCGCCTCGGGGGACAGGCGGAAATCGGCCGACAGATCCACCGCCCGCTTGCCGGCGGCCCGGGCGGCGTGCACGTAGCGGCCGGACACGCCGTGCGGCAGGGCGGACAGCAGGACTTCGGCGCGAGCGAGCGGCGCGTCGTCGGCCCGCAGGAGCCGGTGACCTTCGATCACCCGGCCCGCAGCGGACTCCGCGCTCGCAAAGACGACCGAGGCCCCGGGATGCCGGGCCAGGAGCCGCAGCAGCTCCTGCCCGACGTACCCGGAGGCCCCGAGGACGCCGACGGGGACGGGTGCATTAATATTCATTTTGACGGAAAAATATGCACTCCCGGCGGGAATGCAAGGGGCGCGGTCAGGGCCCGGGAATCGTGGTCGTGGCCACCGGGCCGCACATGGGGACGCCTTCCTTGGTCGCGGGGGCCAGCGGCGTCGACCCCACGTAGACCGCGCACAGCTGGGTGCCACGCGCGTCCGTGAGCGACGCGCTCCACCCGTCCGGCGTCAGCGTGATCGCCGGCATCCTGTTGCCGCTCGTCACGGCGTAGTTGACCAGGGTCGTGGTGTACTTGAGAGAGTCGGCAAACGCGCTCTCCTCGTGCGTCACCAGGTTTCGCAGGTCGCTCTTCATGGCCGCGGTCTGCGCTTTTCCCCTGGCCGCCGTGATCCTCGGGATCGCGATGGCGGCGATCACGCTCATGATCGCCACCACGATGACCAGCTCGATGATCGTGAAGCCATGGCGCTTCATGGTCGGCATTGCTCCCGCGCCAAACGTCACCCTGAAAGAGACCCGCTGCGAGGCATCCCGGTAAGTAGGCTATTACACTCTCTCGAGGCGCGGGTTCGGCCGGTACGGCCGCCCGACTTTCCCGCACGGTTTCCCCTCCACCCGCACCACGTCGGCGGTGAAGTCGAACCGACCCCGGAACAGGCTCGAACCGACCCCGTACATGTCCACGGGGACGCCCTGCTCCTCGAACTGCCGGATCTTCTCCACCGTGAACCCCCCCGAGACGACGATTTTCACCTGCAGGAACCCCTCCCGGTCGAGCGCCCGTCGCACGTTCCAGACGAGCTGTGGGTTGACCCCGGTGGGTTTGAACGTCCCCATCTGGGGGATCACCGACTTGTCGACCAGCGTCTCGGAGGTATCGATCCGGACGCCGTAGAGTCGCTCGCCCAGGGCGCGCGCCACCTTGAGCGTGGTGCCGACGCAGTCGTTCTCGAAGTCGACCAGGGTGATGAGCCGCACGCTCGGGTCCATGAGCTGGGCGAACTTCCGGGACGCAAGAACGGTGTCGCCGCCGTAGGCGGCGATGAGGGCGTGGGGCACGGTGCCGATCCCCTCGGAGCCCCACCAGGAGGCCTGGGCGTCGGTCGAGACCCCGATCGCGCCCGCGATGTGGGCTGCGTAGCCGTCTCCCGTCTGCACCAGCCAGTGGTCGTGCCGGGCTGGGAAGAACATCACCTGCTTCGGCTGCGCCGCCTCGACGACGCGGCGCGTGTTGGTTCCCACCTTGGTGCGCCGCGCCAGCACGCCGAGGTAGAGCGTCTCCAGGTGCGCGAACGCATCGTACGGCCCCTCGATCAGCAGCACCGTCTCCCACGGCTCGATCTCGTCCCCGTCGTACAGCGCGTAGGCCTGCACCTCCTCCCACTGGACGCTGCACAGCTTGAGGATGGCGATCGCCTCGTCGATCCCGCCAAGGAAGGCGTGCCCCTTGCCGAAAACCTGCATCGTCACGCAGGGCCGATGCTTGTCCTTGAGCAGCAGCTCCCGGGTGCGCACGAAATACTTATCCGAGTAGTAGCCCTCTCGCATCTTCTCGACGGGGAGATGGAAGATCGAGGGGTCGAGCCGCGGCTTGCGGAGCATCACGGGAAATATGGGGCTCAGCGCGCGCTGGGCCAGCCGAACGTGGCGACGAGCGTGTCGCCGCCCGTGAGCGCGAGCCGGCGGGCGACGTTGTCGAGCCGCCCGCAGCGGACGCGAGCCGGCCCGCCCGAGTCGGGGACGCGGAGCCGCAGGCAGACGACGTCGGCGTCCGCGGCGAAGGCGCTATCGCGACCGGTGCGGGGCGGGTCGGGCCGCTCGAGCGCGACGTCGAACGCGAACGACTCGCCGCCCAGGGCGAAGCTGACGCGGCTCCCCGGCGCTTCCGGGACCAGGTCGAGCGCGCGCGCGCTCGACGCGGTATCCCCCCGCACGAGCGACAGCCGCACCAGCACGCGCCGGGGCGGGACGACCGCCTGGGCATGAAAGGCGATCGCGCTGTCGACGAGCGTGATCTCTTCGCTGGCTCGGGTTTGGCCGGCGGCGAACTCGCGGATCAGCGTGATCTCGACCCACAGCGCGCCGGGCTGGCCCGGCCGATCGGGGCCGAAGGGATAGAGCCGCGCGGTCCCGCCCCAGCCGACGCGCGCCCACCGCCGGTAGCTGTCCTCCTCCCAGAGCGGCAGCCCTCGCCGCGACCGGCCGACCTGGCGCCGGCTGAAGAACAGCCCCGCCAGGTTCACGGTGTCCGGCTCGGGGAGGGTGCCGAACAGCCCCTGCAGCTCGACCGCGCCGGTGCGGACCGACAGCCGGAGGTCCGTGTCGGGCGGCCCGCTCACGACGGCCGTCGCCAGCAGCCGCGTGGCCGGGCCGGCGCGCTCGAGCAGACGCAGGCGATAGGTCACGCGGTAATTCGGCGCTTGCGGGGCGGCCGCGAGGAGTGCGGTCGCCGCGAGCGCGCTACTGCGCCACGAGCGTCGCACGCGTGGCCTCGAGCGAGCCCGGGCCGGGCCGGCCCCATCGCAGCTGGGCGAACCAGCCCGCCGCCGCCCCGGCGACCAGGCTGATCACCATCCACAGCGCGAGCGTCCGCCCGCGGATCGCCGGCCGGGGCACGGTCCGGGCATCCGGCTGCCCGGCGGAGCGTGCGAACGCCACCCGCATCTCGAGGTGGCTCACCCGGGCTTCGGCGCAGTGCCGGCACCCGGCGAGATGGCGGGCCAGCGCCGCGCGCTCGGGCAGGCTGAGCTCGCCGTCCAGGTCCAGGTCGATCTGCCGCGCCCAGTCTTCATGCATCATGGAAGCTCTTCCCGGATTCGATAGCGCAGGGCGCGGCGCTGCATCCACCGCACCGCGAGGGCGTCCGCGAACGACCGGAACACCCGGTTCCACATCCCGTACTTGGTCCGGCCGAAGCGCCGCGGCCGGTGCCCCACGGGGACTTCCGCCACCGTTCCACCGCACATCCGGATCAGCGTCGGGAGGAAGCGGTGCATCCCGTTGAAGAGCGGCACGGCGCGCACCGCGTCGGCGTGGAACGCCTTGAGCGAGCACCCGGTGTCGCGGATCGTCTCGCGGTTCAGCCGGTTGCGGATCCCGTTCGCGATCCGGCTCTGCAGCCGCTTCCAGCCCGAGTCCCGCCGGTCCACCCGGTAGCCTGCGACCGCCGTCGCGCCGCTCCGCTCGAGCTCCTCCAGCAGCGCCGGGATGTCGGCCGGGTCGTTCTGGAGGTCGGCGTCGAGGGTGACGATGACACGGCCCCGTGCGGCCCGGAACGCCGCGGCGAGCGCGGCGGTCTGCCCGGCGCGCGCCGCGAACGCCAGGACGTGCAGCTCGGGATGGTCGCGCTTCAGCGCCTTCAGCACGTCGAGCGAGCCGTCGGTCGAGCCGTCGTCCACCGCCACGATCTCGTAGGTCCAACCCCCCCCGCCCCCCCGACCCCCCCGATCCCCCCCACCCGCCGGTGCCCCGAGCGCGCGGCCGATCTCTGCGATCAAGATCGGCAGGCTCTCGCGCTCGTCATGCGCGGGCACGACGAGCGACACGTCAACCGCGGGGTTCACGGTCGGAACGTAGGGCCACCCCTCACGTCCAGCAAGTTGACAGCGGCCGCCCGAGCGGGTAAAACCAATCACCCCTTTGCGTCAGCGGAGTCGCGCGTGTCCGAGCTCCTGTCGCGTCGAGAGTTCCTCGCGTCCGCCGCCGCGGGCGTGGCCGCCGGCACGGCGCTGGAGATCCCCTACCCGATGCGGCCGCCGCGGCCGCTGCCGGCCGCCAGCCGCTGGGCGGCGAAGCCGGTGGTCGTCGCGAGCGCGAACGGGCTGCGCGCGGTCCAGAAGGCGTTCGCCATGCTGATGCAGGGCGCGGACACGCTCGATTCGGTCATCGAGGGCGTGAAGATCCAGGAGCTCGACCCCAACGACGACTCGGTGGGCTACGGCGGGCTGCCGAACGCCGAGGGCGTGGTCCAGCTCGACGCCTCGTGCATGCATGGGCCGACCAAGCGCGCCGGCGCGGTCGGCTCGCTCGAGGGGATCAAGACGCCGTCCGAGGTCGCCAAGCTCGTGCTCAAGTACACGAACCACATCTTCCTGGTGGGCCCCGGCGCGAAGCGGTTCGCGCTGCAGTACGGCTTCACCGAGGAGAACCTGCTCACCGAGCACGCCCGCGAGGTGTGGCTACACTGGCGCGCGAACTTGAACCCCGGCGACGACTACCTCGACGTCCCCGAAGGCGAGCACCTGAGCGTGCGGCCCACGGGAACGATCAACTGCGACGCCGTCACGCCGCAGGGGGACGTCTCCTCGGTGACGACCACGAGCGGCCTCGCCTTCAAGATTCCCGGGCGGGTGGGCGACAGCCCCGTCATCGGAGCGGGCCAGTACACCGACAACGACGTCGGCGCGGCGGGCTCGACCGGGCGGGGCGAATCGAACATCAAGGCGTGCGGCGGGTTCCTGACGGTCGAGTTCATGCGGCGCGGCATGAAGCCCGCCGACGCGTGCCTCGAAACGCTGAAGCGAGTCGTGCAGCTCACCGAGCAGCGGCTGCTCGGTCCCGACGGCAGGCCGACGTTCAGCCTCAACTTCTACGCGGTGAACAAGCGCGGCGAGTTCGGCGCCGCCTCGATCTACCCGGGGCGTTACGCCGCGCACGACGGCACCGAGGCGAAGCTCCTGGACACTGCGCACCTGTACGAGCGGCCTGCGGCGAGCCGCTAGCGTCGCGCTGGCGCTCGTGGCCGCGGCGGCCCCCGCGCTCGCCGCGCAGCGCGTGTGGCGCGGCAATCTCTATCCCTACGCCTGGTACAACACGATCGATGGGCTGTGGGGCGCCTTCCATTACGGCCGCTACAGCCCCGTCGGCTTCGACGAGCGCCCCGAGCCAAGCCTGGCCTGGGCCGCCTTCGACGCCGGCGCCAGCACGCGGGGGAGCTACTCCCTTGTGGCCGAGCTCCAAGCGCCGGCGTGGTGGGAGGGCTGGCGCGCCAGCCTGACGCTCGCGGCGGCGCGCGGCAACCGGTTCGGCTACTACGGTCTCGGGAACGACACGCCCTATTCCCCCGACAGCGTCACCGCCAACGGGGCCTACTTCTACAAGGTGAGCCGGACCCACGCCACCATCCGCGCGACGTTGCAGCGCCGCCTGGTCGGCCCCGTGCGGGTGCTGGTCGGCGCCGCCATCCAGCGCAGCGACTTCCGTCTGCTCCCGGGGCAGAGCGTGTTCCGGCGCGACCTGGCGTCGGGCGTCGTTGACCCGGGCACGGTGCCGTTCACCGACAAGGTCGTGCGCGCAGGGGTGATCGTCGACACCCGCGACAACGAGATCGATCCCCACTCGGGGCTGTTCGTCGAGGCGCTGTTCGCGGGCGGCTCGGGCTACACCCGCACAACCGCGCACGCCCGCGTCCACGCGCATCCGTTCCGCAAGCTGATCCTCGCGGCGCGGCTCGCCGCCGAAGGCATGGGCGGCACCCCCCCGCTCGCGGCGCAGCTGGAGATGGAATCGAGCGAGCGCCCGTTCGTCGCCGTGGGCGGCTACCGCTCGCTGCGCGGCTACTACGACGGGCGCTTCACCGGACGCGGCAAGCTGCTCGGCGGCGTCGAAGCGCGATACGCGGTGGTGTGGTCGCCCAGCGTGCTCGAGCTGAAGGTCGTGGCGTTCTGTGACGGGGGCCGGGTGTTCGGGCCGGGTGAGGCGTTCCGACTCGCCAGCGGCGGGCTGCACACCAGCGGCGGCGGGGAGCTGGCGCTGCGTTTCCTCCGCAACTCCCTGCTGGTCGTCGGGTACGGTCGGGGGAGCGAGGGCGGGCAGCTCCTGTGGGGAACGACGTGGAGCTTCTGAGAATTGCAAATTGCGGATTGCGGATTGCGGATTGGCACGACTAGCGTCGAGGGATCGGCCACTTCCAATCCGCAATCCGAAATCCACAATCCGCAATTCAGAGCTCCCGGATCTCCACCCCGCGCTTCGCGAGCTCGCTCACATATTTCCCGAACGGCACCGCCTCGTCCGGCGTGCGCACGCCCGTCGCGGTGACGCGGCCGTCCACCTGCATCAGGCCCGTGATGGCGAGCGAATACCCGGTCGTCCGCATCATGGCGCTGACGCCGTGGGCCTCGTCGTAGTAGTCGAGCAGCTGCCACGCGGCGCGCCCGCCGTTTCGCCCGTGCACCTCCACGCGCAGCGCGATGAGATCGCGCCCCTCGGGCTTGGTGAGCTTGGGCGAGACGGCGGCGATGAACACGTCGCGCGGCACGACGTCCTTGCCCTTCACCTTCATCGGCGCGAGGTCGAGCAGCCCCAGCTCGCGGATCGGCCGCATGATGGCGACGTGGCCGGGGTAGCGGAGCGTCTTGTACTCCATCGTGCGGACCTTGCCCTCGTACGCCCACGGCAGGGTCGAAATGCCGCCGCCGGTATGGAACGCCTCGAGCGTGCCGACGGGCGGCGGGAACGTCACCTCCTCGAGCTCGGAGAGGGCGTCCACCCGCGTCGGCTTCCCGTCGCGCAGCACCCACGACGGGGTGGTGTAGTAGTCGAGCGCGCCCTCGAGCGAGTAGACGATCTGGTAGTTGAGGGGCGGCTCGGGGCGCTGCGGCAGGCCGCCCACGTAGATCTTTACCGTCTCCGCGTCGTCGACGCGCCGGATCCCCTCGGCCGCGAGGATGTTCACCATGCCGGGGGCCACGCCGCAGTCCGGGATGATCGAGACTGCCTTCTGCTTCGCTTCGTCGTCGAGCTTGCGCTGCTGAAACACGATCTCGGTGTTGCCACCGAGATCCGCGCAATGGACGCCGGCGTCCACCGCCGCCCGGGAGACCTCGAGGTTGAAGTGGTACGGCGCCGCGTTCTGCACGGCGTCGTGCCCGCGCATCGCCTCGCGCAGGGCGGCGGCGTCCCGCACGTCGAGCTTGAGGAGCGTGAGCCGCTTGCCGACGTGGGGCTTCAGGAAGGCGGCGACGCGGTCGGGCTTCACGTCGGCGACGGTGATCCGCTCCACGCCCGGGTGCTGCGCCAGATCATAGGCGCAGGCGGACCCCTGGAGCCCCGTGCCCAAGACCAACATGCGCATCGCGCGACGGCCTCCGAACCCCAGCGTGACGGGATGAGCGAGCGGCCGGAAAGCTAGCGGGGCTCGGAATCCGAGGGAACCCCGGCGTGCGCGCGCCGCGTTAGATTCGCGCCCCATGACGCAGGCCGATCTCACGCACCAGCGGCTCGTCCGCGCCGCGCTGGAGCTGTTCACCGCCCGCGGCTACAGCGTCACGACCACTCCGGACATCGCCAAGAAGGCCGGGGTCGCCGAAGGCACGATCTACCGGCACTTCGACTCGAAGCAGGATCTTCTGAACGAGGTGTACCGCGCGGCCGGGCGCTGGGCGACGCGGCTCGTGAAGGACGCGGACGGGCTGAACGTGGGGCCGCGCGAGAAGCTCGCCGAGCTGGCGCGCGGGCTCGTCGCGGGCGCCGCGCGGGAGCCGGCAGTCGCGCGCCTCTTCCTCATCCAGCGGCACGGCGACCTGCTGGACGACGAGAGCCGCAAGGTGGCGCGCGACTTCCGACTCGGGCTCGAGGCGCTGGTCGCGCAGGCGAAAGCCGAGGGCTCCGTGAAGCCTGGCGCGGCCGACGTGTGGGCTGCCGTGTGGCTCGGCGTTGTCTCGCTGGTGATCGAGCGGGTGGCGGGCAAGGAGTGGCCGGAGAACCACGCGGGTGTGCAGCTCGCGCTCGACGCGGCGTGGGATGCGATTGCCGCACCGCCCTCCCCCACCCCGGGCGGTCAGGCGGACGGGCGGTCAGGCGGTCTGTAGGTCTGTGGCGGTTCCTGTCCGCCCGTCCGCCCGACCGCCAGACCGCCGCAGTGTAAAGAAGGCGACCTCCGGCGGCGCGAACACGCGGATCGGCACTCCCACCACTCCGATCCCCCGGCTGACGTAGAGCTGGCTCCCGCCTCGCTGGAAGTGCCCCATGACGTACTTCGTGATCAGCGCGCCGGCCGACCACCCGATGAGCGGGACGTAGAGCTGCCCGCCGTGGATGTGTCCCGCGAGGGTGAGCGGGATGCCGCGTGGCGCCGCGCTGTCCCACGCGCCCGGCCGGTGCGCGAGCAGGATCTTGAACGCCTCGGGAGGTGCGGCCCGCAGCGCGGCGTCGACGTCGCGCGCCTGCGGGTCGTCCGGGGTCCAGTTGTGGGGATCGTCGATGCCGAGCAGGGCGAGCGTCGCGCCGCCCCGCTCGAGCGCGTGGCAGCCGTTGCGCACGACCACCTGCCCCGCGTCCCGGCAGCCGCGGATCACGGCCGCCTCGCCGGTATAGCGGTCGTGGTTCCCGAGCACCGTCACCACGCCGAGCGGGGCGCGGAGGTCGCGGAAGGCGCGGACGTAGGGCGGGATGTACGACGGCGAGATGTCGATCATGTCCCCCGTCTGCACGATCAGGTCCGGCCGGAGCAGGGTCACCTGCGCCACGATCTCCCGCATCTGGGACTCGCCGAGGTGGATGCCGGCATGCAGGTCGGAGAGGTGGAGCAGGGTGAGGCCGTCCAGGCCCGGCGGCAGGTCGGGGAACGCGAGCGTGCGGCGCGTGACCCCGGGGAGTCGGTAGGCGCTCCAGATACC
>DASPXO010000006.1:0-33048 GCA_035637235.1 Gemmatimonadales bacterium
CTCGACTCGGCGCCGAACAAGGCCGTGAAGCGCGCCGTGGACGTCGCCCTCTCGAACTCCTTCGGGTTCGGCGGGCACAACGTCACCGTCGCCATCCGGCGGGCGGCGTAATGGGCGGACGGGGGGACGGGCGGTCGGGCGGACGGCAGGACCCAGCGCTCGCTCCTGTCGTGGACAAGGTCGAGCGCGGCGAGCGACTCTCGCGCGAAGACGGCCTGGCGCTCTTCGACTCGCACGACCTCCTGACGATCGGGCGGCTGGCCGACCTCGCCAACCGCCGCCGGAACGGCGACCGCGTCTGCTTCGCCGCCAACCAGCACATCAATCCCACCAACGTCTGTATCCTGCGCAACACGTGCGTGTTCTGCTCGTTTGCGCGCATGCCCAAGGAAGACGGCGCCTACACCCGGAGCCTCGAGGAGGTCTTCGCCGAAGCGGACGCGGCGCGGGACAACCCCACGCGGGAGTTCCACATCGTCGGCGGCCTGCACCCCAAGCTCCGGCTCGCCTACTACCTCGACATGTTCCGCGGCCTCAAGGCGCGCCATCCCGAGGTCATGATCAAGGCCCTCACCGCCGTCGAAGTCGCCCACCTCGCCCGCATCGAGCGGCTGAGCGTGCGCGACGTGCTGCTGGCCATGCGGGAGGCCGGTGTGACCAGTCTGCCGGGAGGCGGCGCCGAGGTGTTCAGCCCCGCGGCCCGCGCCACGATCGCCGACAAGAAGCTCACGGGCGACGACTGGCTGGCGGTGCACCGCGAGGCCCACACGCTCGGGATCCCCTCGAACTGCACGATGCTCTATGGCCACGTGGAGACGACGGAAGACCGCGTGGACCACCTGCTCGCGTTGCGCGGGCTCCAGGACGAGACCGGCGGCTTCCTCACTTACATCCCGCTCGCGTACCACCCGGATCACAACGAGTTGGGCGAGGCGCTGGGGCGGACCGGCACGGCGACGACCGGGTTCGACGACCTGAAGAACATCGCGGTGGGGCGGCTGCTGCTCGACAACGTCCCCCACGTGAAGACGCACTGGCCGATGGTGACGCCGTTCATCTCTCAGATCGCCCTGACGTTCGGCTGCGACGACCTCGAAGGCACGGTGGTGTTCGAGCGGGTCTACCACGAAGCCGGCGCGCCGACGCCGATGTGGTTGTCGTACGACGAGATCGTCACCCTGATCCGCGGGGCGGGGAAGCTGCCTGTCGAGCGCGATTCGCTGTACCGCACGGTGCGGATGTTCGAGGGATACAAGCCGCGGTCCGCGCCGCCCCCCGTGCGGCCCCAGGGGCCGGCGCCCGAGGGGGCGTTGTTCCAGATCGAGCATCGGCGGCGGGCGTCGGCGCGCGGGAAACAGCCGATGGCGACGGTCGTGGATGGCGCGGAATGACACCGTGAGATTGGGCCGCATCGCCTACGTCAACTGCGCCCCCGTCTACGGGGCGATCGACCGGGGCATCGTGCCGGTGGCGGCGGAGCTGGTCACCGGGACGCCGGCGGAGCTGAACGATCTCCTCGTCGCCGGCGAGCTGGACGTCAGCGTCATCAGCGCCGTCGAGTACGCGCGCCATGCGAAGGACCTGGTTCTGCTGCCAGACCTCGCCGTCTCCTGCGACGGTCCGGTGCGGAGCGTGGCGCTGTTCAGCAAGCGGCCCGTCGGACAGTTGGACGGTCGGACGGTCCTGGTGTCCGCCTCGTCGCGCACGTCCGTCGCGCTGCTCGAGCTGCTCTGCGGCGACGTGTGGAAGATCACACCGAAGTTCGCGGACGCGCGGGCCGAGGCGCAGGATCTGGACGCGCTGGCGGCGCTGCCGCACGAGGCGGTGCTCGTGATCGGCGACGCGGCGCTCGCGCTCGCCGCGCGAGGCACATACCCCCACCGCTACGACGTGGGGGAAGAGTGGAAGCGCTGGACCGGCTTGCCCTTCGTGTTCGCCGTCTGGGCGGCCCGACGGACGGCCGACCCCGGCGCGGTGCGCCGCGGACACCGGAGCCTCCTCGCTTCCCGCGCCTGGGGCCTCGCCCACCTCGACGAGCTCGCCGCGCACGCCGCGCGCGCCACCGGCGTTCCGCTCGCCGCCTGCCGCGAGTACCTGGGCGGCCTCGATTACGCCTTCACCTACAAGCATCTCGCCGGCCTGACGGACTTCTTCCGCCGCCTGGCCGCCCAGGGCATCGTGCCCGACGGCTCGCTCCAGTTCCTGCAGGTGGCGTGACCATGGTCGACCGCTCGACTTCCGAATTCCGGTCCTGCCTCGAGCTCTACGAGAAGGCGTCGCTCCTCGAGCTGGGCCGTCTCGCGGACGAGATGCGCTGGACGCTCCACCGCGAGAACGTGGTCACCTACATCATCGACCGGAACATCAACTACACCAATGTCTGTGTCGCCGACTGCAAGTTTTGCGCGTTCTACCGGCGGCCGAAGCACCGCGAGGGGTACGTCCTGTCGTTCGAGCAGATCGGCCGCAAGATCGACGAGCTCAAGGCGCTCGGCGGCGTGCAGATCCTGATCCAGGGCGGGCACAACCCCTACATCCCGTTCGCATGGTACCTGGACCTGCTGCGCTACATCAAGCGGCACCACCCGATCCACATTCACGGGTTCTCACCCTCGGAGGTCGATTTCTTCGCCGGCCGGTTCGGAATGTCGCTCGAACAGGTGATCCGGGAGCTCGTCGCCGCGGGGCTCGACTCCATCCCGGGCGGCGGCGGGGAGATCCTGGTCCAGGAAGTCCGCGACCGCGTCGCGAAAAAGAAGGCCGGCGCCGACCGCTGGCTCGAGGTGATGGAGACGGCGCACCGACTCGGCCTGAAGACGTCGGTGACCATGATGTTCGGCCTGGGCGAGACGCTCGCCGACCGGATCGAGCACCTGTTCCGCGTGCGGGCGGTGCAGGCGCGCACCGGCGGCTTCACCGCGTTCATCTGCTGGCCGCTGCAGCCCGAGCACACCGAGCTCGCGCACCTCGCCAAGACCGACGCGGTCACCTATCTCCGCACTCAGGCGATCGCGCGCGTCGTGCTCGACAACGTGCCGAACATCCAGGCATCCTGGGTCACGATGGGCCCGAAGATCGGACAGGTGGCGCTCCGGTTCGGCGCGAACGACTTCGGCTCCCTCATGATGGAGGAGAACGTCGTGTCCGCCGCCGGCACGACGTGGCGCATGACCCTCCCCGAGATGCGGCGCCTCATCGCCGACGCGGGCTACGCGCCGAAGCAACGGCGCCAGGACTACACCGTCATTGGCGAGGCCGCCTGACGTGGCCGACGTGCTGATCCTCGTCGGCTCCGACAGCGACAAACCCCGCGTCGAGCCCGCCTGCGACGTCCTCGCCACGGCCGGCGTGAGCTACGAGCTGCGCGTTTCCTCGGCTCACCGCCAGCCCGATCAGACGGCCCAGCTGGTGTCCGGCGCCAGGAGTCAGGGGTTCAAGGTGATCATCGCCGGCGCCGGACTGTCCGCGGCGCTGCCCGGCTTCGCGGCTTCCCTCACCGATCTCCCGGTCATCGGCGTCCCCTTCGCCGTGGGACCCCTCAACGGGCTCGACGCGCTGCTCGCCACGGCGCAGCTGCCGAGCGGCGTGCCGGTGGCCTGCGTCGGGATCGACAACGCCAAGAACGCGGCGCACCTCGCGGTGCGCATCCTCAAGGCCTGACACATGCGCGTAGGCATAGGGTACGACTCGCACAAATTCTCCGACGGCCGAAAGCTGGTCCTCGGGGGCGTGAAGATCCCCCATCCCCGGGGGCTCGCGGGCCACTCGGACGCCGACGCCGTGGCGCACGCGCTCACCGACGCGCTCCTCGGCGCGGCCGGCCTGGGGGACATGGGTCACATGTTCCCGCCGACCGAGCCGCAGTGGCGCGACGCCGACTCGATCGACCTCCTGAAGCGGGCGTACCTGGGCGTCGTCGAGGCCGGCTTCGACTTCGTGAGCGCCGACGTCACGATCATCGCCGAGCAGCCCATCCTCGGCCGCTACCTCGACCCCATGCGGCAAAAGCTCGGCGAGGCCCTGGTGGCGGGGTTCTCGAAGGTCTCGATCAAGGCCAAGACCAACGACGGCATGGGGTGGATCGGGCGGGGGGAAGGCGTGGCGGTGATCGCTGTCGCCGTGGTGGAGTGAGCGTAGGGGCGCAGCATGCTGCGCCCCTACAATTTCACCCAGGGGCTGCCCTGCTCAACGATCTGCTCCACACGCTCGAATCGCTCCCCCCCGGTCTTCTGTACGGCCTGATCGCGGCGCTCGCCGCGGCCGAGAACATCATCCCCCCCGTGCCCGCCGACACCGCGGTCGCGCTGGGGGCGTTCCTCGCGGGGCGGGGGAGGCTCAACGCGTGGGCGGTGTTCGGCATCACCTGGGTCGCGAACGTGGGCTCGGCGACGCTGGTCTACTGGCTCGCGCGGCGCTACGGCCGCGACTTCTTCAAGGGGCGGATCGGGCGGAAGCTCCTGCCCGAGGCCGCGCTGGGGCACATCGCGGCGCAGTATCACACGCACGGCACGTACGGCGTCTTCGTGAGCCGGCTCCTGCCCGTGTGGCGGGGCGTGGTGATGCCGTTTGCGGGGCTGGCGGGCGTGTCCGCGCCGCGCGCGCTCATCCCCCTCGCCCTCGCCACGACCCTCTGGTACGGCCTGCTCACCTATCTCGTCGCCAGGCTCGGCACCAACCTCGAGGTGGTGCTCGCGACCCTGAACCGTGTGAACCACGTGTTGGCCCTCGTGGCGCTTGTGGCGTTCGTGGCGATCGGGCTCTGGATTTGGCGGCGTCTCAAGCGTTAGAATCGCTTCACAGTCGACCCCGGAGCGGCGCATGCCCAAGGCGGACGTCATCCGTGAGCGGATGGCGAGCAGCGCTCTCGATCGCGCGTTCCGCGTCGAGCAGTTCCACGACTACCTCGCGCTCGAAGCTGGGAACAGCCCGCACACGGTGGACAACTATGTGCGCGATGTCCGGCGCCTGATCGCTCATGCGGCGTCCAAGGGCGCGCGCCGCCCTGACGAGATCACCGCGCCGGCGCTGCGCGAGTTCGTGTACGATCTGAAGGACCTGGGCCTCGCGCCGGCCACGATCCGCCGCCAGATCTCGGCGATCCGCACCTACTACCGGTTCCTCGTGGGGGAGGCGCACGCGACGCGGGACCCGAGCGAGCGGCTCGAGTCTCCCAAGCAGTGGCGCAAGCTGCCCACGGTGCTCACCGTGGCCGAGGTCGAGCGGCTGCTCGCCGCGCCCAACACCGACGCGCCCCTCCCGATCCGCGACCGGGCCCTGCTCGAGTTCGCGTACGCCACCGGAGCGCGGGTGTCCGAAGTGGTGGGGCTCACGCCGCAAGACATCCTGTACGAGGACGGGCTGGCCCGCATTCTCGGCAAGGGCTCGAAGCAGCGGATCGTCCCGGTCGGGCGGCGCGCCCTCGGCGCCGTCGCGCTGTACGCCCGGCAGATCCGCCCGGCGCTCGACAAAGGAAGGGCCCGCGGCCTCCTGTTCCTGAACGCTCGGGGGGGCCCGCTCTCGCGGGTCGGCGCGTGGACGATCATCAAACGGGCGGCGCGCCAGGCGGGCATCGCGAAGCGGGTCACGCCGCACACCCTGCGCCACACCTTCGCGACCCACCTGCTCGAGGGTGGGGCGGACCTGCGCGCCGTGCAGGAGATGCTGGGCCATGCGGACCTGGCGACGACGCAGCTGTACACGCACGTGGACCGCGACTATCTGCGCAGCGTGCACCGGCAGTATCATCCGCGGGCGTGAGGCCGCATGCTCTTCGTTCTGGACAACTACGACTCCTTCACCTACAACCTGGTGCAATGCTTCGGCGAGCTGGGTGCCGAGCCGGTGGTGTACCGCAACGACGCGCTCACCATCGAGCACGTGCTCGCCCTCAAGCCGACCGCAGCCGTGCTCTCACCCGGGCCCCGCACGCCGGCTGACGCCGGCATCCTGGTGCCGCTGGTGCGGGCGCTGGCGGGGACGACGCCCGTGCTCGGCGTCTGCCTCGGCCACCAGGCGATCGGAGAGGCGTTCGGGGGCAGGGTGGTGCGTGCCGACCGCTTGATGCACGGCAAGACCTGCCGGGTGGTCCACGAGGAGGACGAGCTGTTCGACGGGATCCCGAGCCCGATGACGGGCATGCGCTATCACTCCCTCATCGTCGAGCCGGCGTCCCTGCCCAAGGACCTCGTGATCACGGCGTGGAGCGCCGACCGTCCCAAGGACGCCGAGATCATGGCCATGAAGCATCGGCGCTACCCGATTTATGGAGTCCAATTCCACCCGGAGTCGATTGGGACGGAGCATGGTAAACGTTTGCTGGAGAACTTCTTAAGGATCGCGCACGCGATGGCCTAGACGCCCCGGCACGTATCTTGTATCTTGCTCCGTGCCTGTCCTCGGCGTGATCCCGGCGCGGCTGGGCTCCAGCCGCCTCCCCCGCAAGCCGCTCCTGCCGTTGGCAGGTGAACCGCTGATCAATTGGGTCATTCGACGTGTCGCCGCAGCCGACGTGTGTGATCGTCTGGTCGTGGCGACCGATGCACGAGAGATCGCCGGCGTGGTTGAGCGAGCGGGCTGTGAAGCGGTCCTTACCTCCCCGGAGCATCGGTCGGGCACCGAGCGCGTGTCGGAAGTCATTGCCAACAAATTGTTTATGGGCTTTGACCTCGTGCTCAACGTGCAGGGCGACGAGCCGCTCGTGGCGCTCGACGCGCTACGCGGGGCCGTTGCACGGGTCCGCGGCGGGGACCCGATCGGCACGGCCGCGGGGTCGCTCGATCCCGCGCTCGCGCGTGATCCCAACCGGGTCAAGGTGGTCGTGGACCCGCACGGGCACGCGGTCTACTTCTCACGGGCGCCGATCCCGTTCGACCGCGACGGCACCGGGGATGTGGTCTACCATCAGCACGTCGGCGTGTACGCCTACACGCGTGACGCGTTGGACCGCTGGATGCGTTTGCCGCCCGTCCCGGAGGAGCGGTGGGAGCGGCTGGAGCAGCTGCGGCCGCTGGTGTCCGGAATTCCGATCGGCGTGGCCCTGTTCGACGCCCCGGCCGCGCCGGGCGTCGATTCCGCGGAGGATCTCCGGTACGCGGAAGCACAGCTGAGCCGGCGACTGAAGGAGGTGAGTCCGTGAGCTCGACGAAGTACATCTTCGTGACCGGCGGAGTCGTCTCCTCGCTCGGCAAGGGGATCGCCGCAGCCTCGCTCGGGCGCCTGCTGGTCGAGCGCGGCCTGCGGGTGACGATTCAGAAGTTCGACCCGTACATCAACGTCGATCCCGGCACGATGTCTCCGTTCCAGCACGGCGAGGTGTACGTGACCGACGACGGCGCCGAAACGGACCTCGACCTTGGCCATTACGAGCGGTTCATCGACCGCTCGCTGTCGCAGGTCAACAACGTCACCACCGGGCGCATCTACCTCTCCGTCGTCACGAAGGAGCGGCGCGGCGAGTACCTCGGCTCGACGGTGCAGGTGATCCCCCACATCACCGACGAGATCAAGACCGCGATCCGGCGGCTCGCGCCCGACCACGATATCGTCATCACGGAGATCGGCGGCACGGTGGGCGACATCGAGTCGCTGCCCTTCCTCGAGGCGATCCGCCAGTTCCGCCAGGAAGTCGGCCGCGACAACACCTTGTTCATCCACCTCACGCTCGTCCCCTTCATCGCCGCCACTGCCGAGCTCAAGACCAAGCCCACGCAGCACTCCGTCCGCGAGCTCATGCAAATCGGGATCCAGCCGGACATCCTGGTCTGCCGCACCGAGCGACCGTTGTCCGAAGAGATCAAGCGCAAGATCGCGCTGTTCTGCAACGTGGACTTCGGGTGCGTGGTGGAGAGCCGCGACGTAGAGTCGATCTACGAGATCCCGCTCACGCTGCACGCCCAGGGGCTCGACAAGGAGGTCTGCTACCGGTTGCACCTCGAGACGAAGGAGCCCGACCTGCGCACTTGGGCGCAGATGGTGGACAAGATTCTCCACCCTCCCGAGCGGGTCCGGATCGCGGTCGTCGGCAAGTACACCGAGCTCGCGGACAGCTACAAGAGCATCCACGAAGCGCTGGTGCACGGCGGCATCGCGAACGACTGCGGCGTCCAGATCGAGTGGATCACCTCCGACCGCTTCACGGACCAGGAGACCGCGGGGGAGCTGCTCGAGCCCTACGACGGGCTGCTCGTGCCGGGCGGGTTCGGGGTGCGGGGCGTCGAGGGGATGCTCGAAGCGATTCGCTGGGCGCGCGAGCACGAGCTGCCGTTCTTCGGAATCTGCCTCGGTCTCCAGACGGCGATCATCGAGTTCGCCCGCAACGTCGCGAAGCTCCCCGACACCAACTCGAGCGAGTTCGCGCCCGAGTGCGAGAACCCGGTGATCGCCCTGATGCGCTCGCAGGAAGGCATCCACGAGATGGGCGGCACCATGCGACTCGGCGCGTATCCGTGCAAGCTGCGGCCGGGCTCGCGCGCGGCCCACGTGTATGGCGCGCTCGAGGTGAGTGAGCGGCACCGGCACCGCTACGAGGTGTCGAACGCCTACCGCGACGTGCTCGGCGAGTACGGGCTGCGCTGCTCGGGCCTTTCGCCCGACGGCTCGCTCGTCGAGATGATCGAGTTGCCGGATCACCCGTGGTTCATCGGCTGCCAGTTCCACCCGGAGCTCAAGTCCCGGCCGACGCGCCCCCACCCCCTGTTCGCCGGGTTCATCGGCGCGGCGCGGGCCCTGCGGCGCAGCCGGGCCGCGCCGGCTCCCGCGACCGAGCGGCGCTCGCAGCTCGCCGGCCTGCACGACTGATATGACGCAGCACTTCGAGGCCTCGTCCGCTCCCTTCCTCATCGCGGGACCGTGCGTCGTCGAGTCCGACGACCTGAACCTGCAGATCGGCGAGGCGCTCGCCGAGCTGAGCGCGAGGCTCGGCGTGCACGTCATCTACAAGGCGTCGTACGACAAGGCGAACCGCTCGCGCCTGCACGGGGCGCGCGGCCCCGGCCTGGCGCGCGGGCTCGAGGCGCTCGCGAAGCTCCGCGCCGCGACCGGGTTGGCAATCCTCACCGACGTCCATGAGACCACCCAGGTGCCCGCGGCCTCGCAGGTCGCGGATGTCCTCCAGATCCCGGCCTTTCTCTGCCGCCAGACGGACCTGCTCGTCGCGGCGGGCCGCGCCGGACGCGCAGTGAACGTGAAGAAAGGGCAGTGGCTGTCCCCCGACGGGATGCAGGGCGCGGTCGAGAAGGTGCGCGCGGGCGGGGCGCCGGAGGTCGCGGTGACCGAGCGCGGCACCTTCTTCGGCTACGGCGACCTGGTCGTGGACATGCGCAACTTCGCACGCCTCCGGGCCGCGTGCGGCGTTCCGGTCGTGTACGACGCGACCCACTCGGTCCAACAACCCGGCCAGGGGTCCGACGGCTCCAGCGGCGGCCTGCGCGAGTTTGTTCCGCCGCTGCTCTACGCCGCGGCGGCCGCCGGCGCGGACGGGTTCTTCCTCGAGACGCATCCGGACCCGGATCACGCGCCGTCGGACGGGCCGAACATGGTGCTGCTCGATCAGCTGCCGGGGATCGTGAGCGTGGCGCTCGACGTGTGGCAGCGCGCCCGGAACGGGCGGACAGGCGGACGGGCGGACGGGCGGACGGGCGGTCAGGCGGTCAGGCGGTCCGATGTCAACGGGCGGGGTCGCTCCCCGATCGGGCGGTCAGGCGGTCCGATGTCAACGGGCGAGGTCGCTCCCCGAAGGGACCGTCCGAGGGGAGGAGCGGGGCGGTTGTCAGGGGCGAGCCCCGGAGGGGAGCGACCTCGCCCGTCAGGGGGAGCGACCCCGCCCGTTGAGGATCGCCCATGATCGACGCCTCGCTCGCCCGCCGCCTGAAGCTCGTCGGCTTCGACGTCGACGGCGTCCTGACCGACAACGGCATCTTCGTCGGCCTGGTCGGCGACCACCCGGTCGAGCTCAAGCGCTTCCACATCCCGGACGGCTTGGCCGTGCGGATGCTGCGCGCGGCGGGGCTGCTGGTCGTGTGGGTGAGCGCCCGGCGCTCCGACGCCACCGACCTGCGCGCCCGCGAGCTCAAAGTGGACGAGGTCGTGCAGGACAACAAGAAGCTGCCCGCCTTCACGGCCCTGCTCGAGCGCCGTGGCGTGGCCTGGGAGGAGAGCGCGTTCGTGGGCGACGACCTGCCTGATCTGCCCCTGCTCACGCGCGTCGGCCTCCCCATCGCGGTCGCGAACGCGGTGCCCGAGGCGAAGGCGGCTGCCCGGGTCGTGACGTCCCTCGCCGGCGGTCAAGGGGCCGTGCGTGAGGTGGCCGAGCTGATCTTGAAGGCCCGCGGAGAATGGCAGGACCTCGTAACGCAGTACTTTGTGGAGCGTGGCGATGTCGCACATGGAGCGCAACGATCTGGTTGAGCGCGGCCGGCGGGTGCTCGCCCTCGAGGCGACGGCGATCCAGCGGGTCGCCGAGCGGCTGGGGCCGCCTTTCGAGGGCGCCGTGCGCCTGCTCGCGAGCGCGAAGGGTCGGCTCATCGTCTCGGGGGTCGGGAAGTCGGGGCTGATCGCGCGCAAGATCGCCGCCACCCTCACCTCGACAGGGACCCCCGCGTCGTTTCTGCACCCCGTGGACTCGCTGCACGGCGACCTGGGCATCGCGAGCCGGGACGACGTCGCCATCCTGCTGTCGAAGAGCGGGGCGTCGGACGAGCTGTTCGGGCTGCTCGGCCAGCTCAAGCGGCTCGGCGTGCCGATCATCGCGATCACGGGTGACCTCGACTCCGTGCTGGCGCGGCAGGCGGCCGTGGTGCTGGACGCCAGCGTCGCCGAGGAGGCCTGCCCCGAGACGCTCGCGCCCACGGCAAGCACCACGGCTGCGCTGGCGCTGGGCGACGCGCTCGCCGTCGCGCTGCTCGAGACCAAAGGCTTCCGGCGTGAGGACTTCGCGGTCTTGCACCCGGGCGGCACGCTCGGCCGCAACCTGCTGGTGCGCGTCGGCGACGTGATGCTCACGAAGGACCTGCCGACGCTGCTCCCCGAGCGGCCGATGCGCGCATGCGTCGTGCTGCTCGCCGAGCAACGCGGCACGGTCGCGGTGGTGGACCGCAACGGGAGCCTCGAGGGCGTGGTGACGGCGGGTGACCTCACCCGCCTGATGGAGAAGACCGACGGCTTCCTCGACATCCCGGTGCGCGACGTGATGACGCGGACGCCCAAGACGACGACCGCGGACGAGCTCGCGGGCGCCGCCGTGCGCCTCATGGAGCAGCACGGCATCATGGCGCTGCCGGTGCTCGACGGCGGCCGCAAGGTGGTGGGAATGGTGCACCTGCACGACCTGATGAAGGCGGGAGCGGCGTGAGACAGCGTGAGACGTCGCGCATGAACGTCACGCACAGACGTCACGCAGTAGGGCGTCACGCAGTTCCGTGCTACGTCGTCTTGTGCTACGTCGTCATGGGGGGGGGAGCGGTGGGGGCGTGCGACAACGGCATCAGGCCGACCGCCACCACGACGGTGGCGGACACGGCCGACCAGACGCTCGTGAACATGTCGCACTACATCACCGACGCCGGTATCCAGCGGGCGCAGGTGCGCGCCGACACCGCGTATTTCTACTCCCCGACGCAGGTCGCCGAGCTGCGTCACGTCCATATCACGTTTTATGACCCCCGCGGAGCGGAGATGTCGACGCTCACGGCGCGCGAGGGCACCTACCGCTGGCGCACGGAAGACATGGAGGGGCGGGGCGACGTCGTCGTGGTGCGGACCGACGGCGCGACGCTCCGCACCGAGGTCCTCCGCTACAGCAAGGTGAAGAACCAGGTGAGCTCCGACCGACCCTTCGTGTTCGACGAGCCGAACCGGCACATCCAAGGCGAAGGATTCACGTCGGATCCGGACTTCAGAGTCGTCACGGCGATCCACCCGACGGGGGAGGGCGGGAAGTTCACGCTCCCGAACCAATGATCGCCGCCGTGCTCCTCCTCGCGCTCACCCAGCAGCCCCTTGCGGCCGGCGACACGACCCGCGGGCGCCCGTGCATCGTCGTCATCGACTCCGTACGCGGCAGCGCGCAGCAGGTGCAGGTCCGCAAGGGGGAGGAAAACGTCTTCGCGGGCGGCGGGGTCTTCGCGCACTGCAAGGGCACGGGCAGCTCCCTCTCCGCAGACAGCGTGGCGTGGTTTGCGGGCGTCGGCCGGTTCGACATGATCGGCCAAACGAGCCAGGTGCACATCCGCGACACGTCCATCACCCTCGACGCGGCGACCGCGTCCTACTTCATGCGCCAGGAGCGCCTCGAGGCCCACCGAAACGTGGTGGCGGTGAACCGGAAGACCGGATCCGTGCTGCGGGGTCCGAATCTCACGTACTACCGCGCCGCTCCGGGGATCCGCGACACCCTGGAGATGTACGCGTCCAGCCGGCCGACGATCGACTACCGCTCGCGCACCGACTCCGGCGAGCCGTACGTCATCGTCGCGGACCGGGTGCGCTTCAAGGGCAGCGACCGGGTGTGGGGCGGCGGCCAGGTCACCATCGACCGCTCCGACTTCGCCGCGCGCGGTGACTCATTGCAGCTCGATCAGGCCGCGGGCTTCGCCGTGCTCGTGGGCAAACCGCGGGTGGAAGGGAAGGGGGAACGGGCGTACACGCTGACGGGCACCCGGATCGAGCTGGCCCTCCAGGGCCGCGAGGTCCGCAGCGTGCGGGCGCTCGGCCAGGGGCTGGCGACCGGCGCCGACTGGCGCCTCACGGCGGACACCATCCACCTCGCCCTCGACCACCGCAAGATCCAGCACGCGTTTGCCTGGAGCGCGGGCGACTCGGCCCGCGCGAAGGCGGTTTCCACCCTGTACACGATCGAGGCCGACTCACTCGCCCTCGACCTGCCGGACGAGGTGCTCACGGAGGCCCGCGCCTTCCGTCGCGCGCTCTCGACCTCGAAGCGCGATTCGTCCGCGACCGCGGAAGTGAACTGGATCGCCGGCGACACGCTGACCGCGGTGTGGGCCGATGCGGTGGACTCGACCGGTCAGACGAAGCGCAAGCTGCAGCACCTCGTCGCCCGCGGGTCGGCGCGCTCGCTCACGCACCTGCAGGACGACCGCGACTCGACCGCGGGCCCGTCGGTGAACTACTCGCGCGGTGAGACCATCGACATCGCCCTGAAGGGCGACCGCGTCGACCGCGTGATCGTGAGCGGCCGCGCCGACGGCCTGCACCTCGAGCCCCTGCCGCCCAAGCCCCCGGCCGACAGCACCAAGGCGGCCGACACCGGCAACAAACCCGCGACCCGATGACCACGCCTCCCTCCGAGACGCCGCAGCGCCTTCCCGACCTGCTGGCCGCGCGAGACTCCTCGCTCCCGCTCGCCGCAGCCGCGCTCGCCCGCATGGCGGACGAGCACGGGCGGACGACCTTCGGCGAGCTGGCGTTGGCGTATCGCGAGGAGTTCCTGAAGCTGCGGGCGCGCGCGGGCGGGACGGGCCTCCCCGAGCTCGGGGGTCTGTCCGTCGAGGAGTTTCGCACGAGCCTGCGCACCTCGGTGCTCCCCCGGCTCGGCCTCATGCAGGCCGTCACCTATCCCGCCGGCTTGCTCGACGAGGACGCGCCCGTCGCGTTCACGCCTGAAGCCTGGGCCGAGCTGCGGGCCGACAGCGGAACCGCCGACCGGCTGCTCGAGGCGGCCGAGCGGGCCCTCGCCCGCGCCGAATCGCCGAGCGGCGCCTCCCACAGGGTGGCGGGCGGGAGTCTGCTGGAAGCGCACGGGTTGGTCAAGACGTACAAGGGCCGCCGCGTAGTGAACGACGTGAGCGTGCGCCTCGAGCAGGGGGAGATCGTGGGGCTGCTCGGGCCCAACGGGGCCGGGAAGACCACCACCTTCTACATGATCACGGGCCTCATCCGCCCCGGCGGCGGCCGAATCGTGCTCGACGGCCGGGACATCACGCACGAGCCGATGTACCGGCGGGCGCTTGCGGGGATCGGGTACTTGGCACAGGAGCCGTCCGTGTTCCGCAAGCTGACGGTAGAGGAGAACGTGCGGGCGATCCTCGAAACGATGCGCCTCGACGACGGCGAGCGGGCCCGGCGCCTCGAGCGGCTGCTCGACGAGCTGGCGATCAAGCACCTGCGCCGCCAGAAGGGCTATCAGCTCTCGGGTGGCGAGCGGCGGCGCCTCGAGATCACCCGGGCGCTCGTCACCGAGCCCAAGTTCATGCTCTTGGACGAGCCGTTCGCGGGTGTGGACCCGATCGCCGTGCACGACATCCAGACGATCGTGGCGGGACTCCGCCACCGCGGCATCGGTGTGCTGATCACGGACCATAACGTGGAGCAGACGCTCGACATCGTGGACCGCGCGTACATCATGTTCGAGGGCAAGGTGCAGGTCGCGGGTACCGTGCGGGAGCTGGTGTTCGACGACCGCGTGGCGAACCTGTACCTCGGGCCCACCCTCACCACGCGCCTGCGGGCGCGGCTCACGGCGGCGGCATGAAGACCGGCCTGCACCAGCACACCGCGCTCCGCCAGGACCTGCGGATCAATCCGCGCCTGTACCAGGCGATGGATATGCTGTACATGCCCCTGCTCGATCTCCAGCAGCACCTGAAGCAGGAGCTGCTCGGCAACCCGTTCCTGGAGCTGGTCGAGCCCGACGAGGGCACGGAGGTCCCCCTGTCCGAGGACGGGGCCCAGGAGAAGAAGGAAACCGAGGGGGACGAGGAGCCGAACTGGGAGGACATCCTGCTCGACGACGGGAGCGACACCGGGGCGCCGCCGCGCGACATGAGCGAGGCCCGCGAGTACGTCGAGCCCGTCCCGGTTGAGACGAAGGACCTCACCGACCACCTCCGCGAGCAGGTGCGGATGCTCAACCTGACGCCGCGCCAGCAGCTCCTCGGCGAGGAGTTCATCGGCAACATCGCCGAGGACGGCTATCTGGGCGCGACCCTCGAGGACATCGTCCGCGGCGCGAACCAGCTGCTCGAGGATTATGCGGCCGAAGCGGGCGAGGAGGCACGCCCGCAGCTGTTCACGCTCGCCGAAGCCGAAGAGATGCTCCGAGTCGTCCAGAGCCTCGACCCGCCGGGCGTCGGTGCCCGCGACTTGCGGGAATGCCTCATGCTCCAGCTCCAGTCGCGGAAGGAAACCGACACCCTCGTGTACCGCCTCGTCAAGGATGCGTTCGACGACCTGAAGGCGCACCGCTGGAGCGACCTCGGCAAGCGGTTCGGGCTCGACGCGGCGGCGGTGCAGAAGGTGGCCGACGAGCTGGCGAAGCTCGACCCCAAGCCGGGGCTCCAGCACAGCGCCGCCAACGACGCCTATATCATCCCCGACCTCATCGTGGAGAAGATCGACAGCCAGTACCACGTGTTCTTGAACGACGCGGGCGTGCCGCGGCTGCGGATCTCGCGAACCTATCAGGACATCGCGCGCGACAAGAAGAAGTACCAGGGCGAGAACAAGGAGTTCATCAACCAGCGTCTCAACAGCGCCCACTGGATGATTCAGGCGATCGAGCAGCGCCGCCAGACGATGCTCAAAGTCATGAACTTTATCGTCGACCGGCAGCGGGAGTTCTTGGAGAAGGGCGTCGAGTACCTGAAGCCGCTCACGCTGCGCGAGGTGGCGGACGTCATCAACATGCACGAGAGCACCGTCTCCCGGGTGACGAACGAGAAGTACGTCCAGACGCCCCGCGGCCTCCTGCCGCTCAAGTTCTTCTTCTCGAGCGGCCTCGCGACCACGACCGGCGAAGACGCGAGCGCCCGCTCGATCAAGGCGCAGATCGAAAAGATGGTGGCCGACGAAGACCCCAGGAACCCGCTCACCGACCAGCAGATCGTCGAGCTGTTCGGCCAGCGGGGCGTGAAGATCGCGCGCCGCACGGTCGCGAAGTACCGCGATCAGCTCGGCATCCTGCCGGCGCGCATGCGGAAGCGGTTGTGAGCCTCGCCACCCAGGCGGTGGCGCCCGACGTGAGCGTGCTGGTCCCCGCGAAGGACGAGGCGGAGAACCTCCCGGAGTTCGTGCGGCAGGCACGCGAGGTGTTCTTGCCCCTCCCGTACGCCTGCGAAGTCGTGATCGTGAACGACGGCAGTCTGGACGGCACGGGGCAGGTGTTGCGCGACCTCGCCGCGGCGCATGCGTTCGTGCGCGTGGTCACGCACCGCGCCCAGCGCGGTATCGCCGATGCGCTCCGCTCGGGCGCCGAGGCGGCGCGCGCCCGAGTGCTCGTGTTCTATCCCGCCGATCTCCAGTATCTGCCGGCCGACATCCCCGGGCTCGTCGCCCCCATCCTCGCGGGCGAGGCGGACATCGTGACCGGGGCGAAGCAAGGTCGCTACGACAGGCGGTTCGTCTCGTGGGTGTACAACGGGCTGTGCCGCTGGCTGTTCGGGATCAACGTCACCGATCTCAACTCGGTGAAGGCGTACCGGCGCGAGGTGATGGACGTGGTTCCGACGCGGCCGGATTGGCACCGCTTCATGGTGGTGATCGCGGCGGCGCAAGGCTTTCGGCTCGCCGAACGGTCGATCCCGCTGTACCCGCGGCACGCGGGCAAGTCGAAGTTCGGGATCGGGCGGATTCCGGTCGGCGTGCTCGACCTCCTCTCGGTCTGGTTCCAGCTGCGCTTCGGCCGGAAGCCGATGCTGTTCTTTGGGGTGGCGGGGGCTGCCCTGTTCCTCCTGGGCTTCCTCGTGGGCCTCGTCGCGCTGTGGCTGCGGTTCGGGCCGGCACACGTGGGCTTCCGACCGCTTCTCGACCTCATCATGATCCTCGTGATCTCGGGTATTGCCCTCTTCGGCTTCGGGTTCGTGGGAGAGATGGTGGCGGGGATGCGCGAGGAGGTGCGGAGCCTGCGCGAGGAACTGCGGGGCGTGCAGCACGAGGTGGATCAGCGCCACGACCGCGGGCCGGCAGTGATCCCCTCACCGGACGCCGGTGCCCCGCTGCAGCAGGCTCGCCCTTCCCCGCCGCCGACTCGCCCTGTCCACCGAGAGTAGCACCGCCGCGTTCGCCTGACACCGCGCGTCCGCGGGGGGTTCGGTTTTACAGGGCGGCTATTACATTCTCTCCACGTCACTTATGCCGCCGCCTAAGATCGCACCCGCCTCGTCGGAGCTGCGGGAGTTCTACAGCGCCCGTACCTCTTGGCGCTCACGGGGCGAGGAGCGCATGCGGTTCCGCAAGGCGGCCCGGCTCGCCCGGGTCCCCGCCGGCGCCGCCGTGCTCGACATCGGCGCCCGCGACGGCGGGCTGCGCGGCTTCCTGACGCCGGGGGTGAAGTACCAGGGGATCGACATCGCTCCCGAGTTCGCCCGGCCGGACGTACTGATCCAGGACATCTCGCAGGGGATCCCGTTCCCGGCCGGCGCGTTCGAGTTCGTGTTCTGCATCGAGGTGCTCGAGCACGTGCCCAACCCGTACGGCACTCTCGGCGAGATTCATCGGGTGCTCAAACCCGGCGGCGTGCTGGTCCTCTCGGTGCCGAACCCGTATCACTTCAAAGAGATCATCTGGAACGTGTTGCGAATCCCCGACCGCCAGGGGCATCTCTACGGCTGGACCCGCCAGACGATGACCAGGCTCGGGGAGATGAACGGCTTCCGGCTCGAGCGGACGGGCGGGACCTATCTGCACCCGCCGATCCCCATGTTCGCCCTGCTCGCCCGCTCCATCGTCTATCGGTTCGTGAAGACTTGAACCTCGCGTGCGTGACGCACGCCTATCCCCGCTGGGATGGCGACGTGGCGGGCGCGTTCGTCGAGCGATTGATGCTGGGGCTCGTGAACCGGGGACACGCGGTGCACGTCATCGCACCGGCGGACGAGGGCAGGGGAGGGAAGGAGCTGCGGCACCGGGTGCCGGTCACGCGGGTCCGCTATGCCCCGGCGCGCTGGGAAACGCTCGCGTACCGTGGCACGATGGTGGCCGCCGCCCGGACGCCCTGGGGGATGTACGCGGCCATGTCGCTCATCGTGCAGCTGGCGCGAGCCCTCGCGCGGCTGTGCCGCGAGGGTAACGTCGACCTGGTGCACGCGCATTGGTGGGTTCCGGGAGGCATGAGCGCGTGGCTCGCCCGCCGGCCATACGTGGTCACGCTGCACGGCACCGATGTGGCCCTCCTGGACCGCTTCACGCCGGCCCGCTGGGCCGCCCGGCCGGTGCTGCGGGGCGCGGCGCTGGTGACGGCCGTTTCGTCATACCTCGCAACCCGCGCGGCACGTGCGGCAGCCCTCGACGAGAGCGTCGTGGTCCAGCCGATGCCCGTGGACGCGCAGGCGTTCACGCGCACGAGCGCGGGCGGCGGCGGGGTCGTCACCGTGGGCCGGCTCTCGCCGCAGAAGCGCGTCGATCTGATCCTCGAAGCCGTAGGACTGCTGAAGCAGCGGGGGCGGATGCTGCCCCTCACGATCGTGGGCGACGGGCAGGAGCGGGCCGCGCTGGAGCGCCGCGCCGCCGAGCTGGGCATCGCCGCAGAGACACGCTTTCTCGGCGAGGTGCCGCCGCCACGCATCCCGGAGGCCGTCGGGAACGCGGACGTGTTCGCGTTTCCGGCGGCAGGGGAGGGCTTCGGTCTCGCGGCCGCGGAAGCGCTGATGCTCGGCGTCCCCGTCGTGGCGGCCACGGACGGCGGCGGCGCGACGGACATCGTCCCGGCGCGAGGGCCGGGCCGACGCGTCGCGCCCGGCAATGCCGGCGAGCTGGCCGACGCGATCGACGAGCTCGCCCACGATCCCGCGAGCCGCCGCCTCGCCGCCGAGGCAGGCGCTGCCTTGCGGCGCCGCCTCGAGCCCGCCGCCGTGGCCGAGCGGTTCGAGGCGCTGTATCGCCGGGCGCTCAAGTCGGCACTCGGACGTGCGTAAGGGGTTGTGGTGGAGCGCCCAGATCGCTGTCGCCGCGGTCGTCGCAGTGCTGGTGTGGCGCGCCGCGGCCCGGAACTGGACGGAGTTCCGCTCGCTCCACGTGACGCTCGCGCTCAAGGCGGGACCGCTCGCGCTGTCGGTCCTCGCGGTGATGGTGACCTACGCGCTCCAGATCGAGTCATGGCGGAGGATTCTCGCCGGCTGGGCGCAGCACCTCCCCTACGGCAAGGCCGCTCGGATCTGGCTGCTCGTGAACCTCGGGCGCTACGTGCCGGGCAAGGTATGGAGCGTGGCGGGGCTCATCGTCCTGGCCCAGCGCGCCGGCGTGGAACCCTGGGCGGCTGGCGCATCGGCATTCGCCATCCAGGCCGTGGGGCTGGGGACGGCGGTGGCCGTCGTGGCGGCCGCGACGCCCGGGGCCGAGTCGCCCCTGCGGCTCGCCGCGGCGGCGCTCGTCGCCACGGCCACCATCGGGTTCCTTGCGTGGGAGCGCGGAACGCGGTGGCTGGCGGGGCTCGCAGGACGGGGCGGAGGGGTCGGGCGGGGGAGCGAGTTCAAGCCCCCCAAGCCCCTCCCCCTCGCGGCCGTGGCTGAAAGCGCAGGCCTGACGCTCGCGAGCTGGGGGTCGTACGGCCTCGCCTTCTGGCTGCTCGCCCGCGGCCTGGGCCTTCCGGGCTCGCTCTCCTTGCCGACCGCCGCCGGAGTCTTCGCGCTGGGCTACATTTTGGGCCTGCTCGCGCTGTTCGCGCCGGGCGGGGTCGGCGTGCGCGAGCTCGTCTTCATTGGGCTGCTCACCCCCGCGCTCGGCAGCGGGGGCGCGGTGGCCCTGAGCGTCGGCTCCCGGGTGCTCCTGACGCTGTGCGAAGCGGCCGCACCGCTCGGCGTCCTGCTGGTCACCGGACGGACGAAGGAGGACATGGGTGTACGAACCTAAGCGGCCCACCCTCGCCGCCGCGGGCTTGATGACGCTGTGGGTGGCGATCCTCGCGCTGCCGATGCTCGCGGGAAAGTGGCTCGCCGCGCCGCTCGGCGATCAGTACGCCGCCGGATACGCGTTCCGATACTGGGGGGCGGAGTGGTGGAAGCGCACCGGCCACGTGCCGCTGTGGAACCCGGAGCTGTTCGGTGGCCTCCCGTTCGTGGCCGCGGGACACGGAGACATCTTTTACCCGACGTCGTTCCTGCGCCTCGTCCTCCCGGTCGAGACCGTCGTGAACCTCGGTTTCGTCCTGCATTATGTCGTCGCCGGCTTGTTCACCTACTGGCTGCTGCGGCGCTTGCACGTGCCCTGGACCGGGGCCGTGATCGGCGGGCTCGCCTACGAACTGTCGGGACTGATCGCCTCGTATCCGTCCCCGGGGCACGACGGCAAGCTGTTCGCCTCCGCGGCGCTGCCGCTCGTGTGCCTCGCCCTCGTGCTGGCGCTGCGGGACAAGCGGTGGGAGGGCTACGGGCTCCTCGCGATCGCGGTCGCGCTGAGCCTGCTCGGCCACTTCCAGATCGCCTACTACGTGCTGATCGCGGCCGGGCTGTTCGCGCTGTACCTGACGCTGGAAGAGAATCCCGGTGAGCCCGCCGCCCGGCGCGCTGGGCGCCTGGGGCTCGCGCTCGGGGCGGTGCTCCTGGGCTTCGGCCTGGCGGCGATCCAGCTCCTGCCCTTCTTCCAGTACATCCCGTTCTCGCCGCGCGCCGAGGGCTACCACGGCTTCGCCGGCTCGACGTCCTACGCCATCCCATGGGACCACGTGCCCGAGCTCTTTCTGAAGGACTTCGTGGGATCGCGTGAGACATACTGGGGCTCGAATCCGCTGAAGCTACACTCCGAGTACCTTGGGCTGCCCGTCGTCGCCCTCGCCGCGCTCGGCGCGGCGTCGAAAGACCGGCGGCGGCTCGTGCTTTGGGTCGGCGGCATCGGGCTGCTGTTCCTGCTGATCAGCCTGGGGGCCGGCACGCCGTTCTACAAGCTCTGGTGGGCGCTCATGCCGCTCGTCAAGAAGACGCGGGCGCCGGGGATGGCCTTCTTCGTCGTTGCGTTCGTCGTGGCGCTGTTCGCCGGGCTGGGTGCGGCGCGGCTCGAGCGGAAGGAGGGCGGGAAGGCCATCACGCCCTGGCTCGTCGTCGCGGGCGTCGTGGCGTTGCTCGCGGTGAGTGGCGCGTTCGGCGCGATCGCCGTGACCCTCGCGGGGCCCCGGGCGAGCGCCGCCCAGGCGCACCAGTCGGGCATCATGTGGGGAGCGTTCGGCAGCGGGCTGGCCCTGGCGGTTACCGGCGCCCTTGCGTTCGCGCAGCAGCGTGACCGCGTCACGCCACGCCTGTTCGCCCTCGCGCTGCCGCTCGTGATCGGTTGCGACCTCTGGCTCAATGCCACCCGGTTCTGGCTGTATTCTCCGAGCCCCACGAGTGACCTGTTTCGCCCCGACCCGCTGACGGATCGGATGCGGGCGGCGCCCCCCCCGTATCGCGCATTCGATCTCGGCGTGTATCCTGGGCACGGGGTCAACCTCATGGCCTTCGACATCCCCCAGGTCCTGGGCTACCACGGCAACGAGCTGCGGTATTACGACGAGCTGCTGGGCGGCAAAAACGAGTGGACCAATCTGCTGCGGTCCCTCAAGCTCTGGGACCTGTTGTCGGTCCGCTTCGCCCTCGTCCCGTCCGGTGCGCGCAACGCCGACAGCATCCCTGGCTACAAGCGGATCCTCGATTCAGTGCCGACGGCGGCGGGGGGGCGGGCGAACCTGTACGAGCGGATCGACCCGCAGCCTTACGCGCGCGTGGTGGCTGGAGCATTCAAGGCCGCGGACTCGAGCGTCGTGATTCCGACGCTGGTCGATCCACGCATCGACTACGGCCGGGTCGTATTGTTCACCCCCGAGCAGCCCGTCACGCCCGTCCCGATCCGCGACATGCCGCCGCCCAGCCCGTCGCGCGCGACGGTGACCGCGTGGCAGCCGGGGCGGATGACCGTGACCCTCGATCCGGCGCCACCGCAGGAGAGCTACCTGCTCATCTCGGAGAACTGGTATCCCGACTGGCACGCCACGGTGGACGGCGCGTCCGCCCAGGTGCTGCGGGGCGACTACACCCTGATCACGGTACCGATCCCGGCCGGGGCGAAGCGGGTCGAGCTCACGTTCCGTTCCCCGGACTACGAGACCGGCCGGGCGATCTCGCTCGGCTCACTCGTGCTCCTCGCGGGCGTGGTCGTGGGCCCCCTCGCGGCGAGGCGCAGGCGGAATGCCTGAGCGGGCGCTCGTCGTGATTCCGACGTACAACGAAGCGGCCAATCTCCCGACCCTCGTGCCGCAGGTGCTCGCCCAGGATTCCCGCCTGGACCTGCTGGTCGTGGACGACAACTCCCCCGACGGCACGGGCCAGATCGCCGCGGCGCTGGCGCAGCAGGAGCCGCGCCTCCACGTCCTGCACCGGGAAGGGAAGCTCGGGCTCGGAACGGCTTACATCGCCGGGTTCCGGTGGGCCCTGGAGCGAGATTACGCCTACGTGTTCGAGATGGACGCGGACTTCTCGCATGATCCGGCGCACCTCAAGGTGTTTCTCAAGGCCGTCGAGGAGGCGGACTTGGTGCTGGGATCCCGCTATCTGGGCGGGAAGGTGACGGTCGTGAACTGGCCGATGACCCGTCTCATGTTATCCTACTGTGCGAACGTATACGCCCGGTGGGTGACGGGACTGCGGATTCAGGACCTGACCGGGGGATTCAAGTGCTTTCGCAGGCGGGTGCTCGAGGCGATCGACCTGTCGCAGGTGCGCTCGAACGGCTACGCGTTTCAGATCGAAATGAGCGTGAGGGCATGGCGCAAAGGATTCAGGCTGAAGGAAATCCCCATCGTGTTCGTGGACCGGACCGAGGGGCAGAGCAAGATGAACCGGACCATCGTGCGCGAGGCGGTGTGGATGGTGCCGCGGCTCCGGCTGATGGCCTGGTTCGGCCGCATCTGAGCGGCCTGCCGGTCTACAAGATGACGGGGTCAGGCAACGACTTCGTCATGGTCGACGGCAGGCACACGTCGCTCGCGGATTGGTCCGAGGAGGATATCCGCGCTGTCTGTGCGCGCGGCACCGGCGTTGGGGCCGACGGGCTCGTGCTCGTCAGCCCCGGCACGGCGGCCAACGCCGTCCGAATGATCTACTTCAACGCGGACGGCTCCCGCGCCGCGATGTGTGGGAACGCCGCGCTGTGCGCCACGCAGCTCGCCGCCCGGCTGGGCCTGGCCAGTGCCCAGGGCATGATCCTGGAGACCGACGCCGGCAGCTACCAGAGCCGCTGCCAGACGCCGGGCGAGCGCGCCGAGCTCCGGCTCGCGCCGGTGCCCGCGCCAGGCCCGGTCCCGGGCCTCGCCACGGCCGACGGCGAGCAGCGAGCGGCGTTCGGCATCGTCGGCGTGCCACACCTCGTCGTGCTCGTGGACGACGTCGGCCGCCTCGACGTCATGGGGCGCGGCCACGCGCTCCGGTTCGACCCGGCCCTCGGCGCCGCCGGGGCCAACGTGAACTTCGTCTCTCCCGGTGGGGCCACGTCGGAGTGGCGGATGCGAACCTACGAGCGAGGCGTGGAGGCAGAGACACTGGCCTGCGGCACCGGGGCGGTCGCCGTCGCGTACTCCCTTGCCGAGTGGGGGCTTGGCACACTCCCGCTGACCGTCCGGACGCGGAGCGAGCGATGCCTTGTGGTGGACGGTCGCCGCCAAGCGGACGGGACCTATGGCGACGTCTGGCTAACGGGGGAGGCGCGGCTGGTGCTCAGGGGTGTGATTAACTGAGGGGGTTGTCCACATTCTCCCTGTCATCAGCTTAACATAACATTTCTTATACGAAGTAGACTTCCGCACAAACTCACTTCGAACCAACGCCCCTCGTCAGCTCCCCAATCCGCACCTTCGCCTCCGTCGCCGCGCCGCTCGAGTCCCCCGGCGCCCCGACTCCCCGGTAGGACGCGAGCGCCCTCGCCGTATCCCCGGCCGCGACCCACGCGCGCCCTGCGTCCGACAGGTACTGCGCGCGCAGAAACGGGAACCCGGCTGCGTCGGCTGCCCGCTCGAACGCCCCCGCCGCATCCTTCATGCGTCCCGCGTTCTCGTACGCCGCGCCTAACAGCCCGTACGCCTGCGCTCGGTACGCCTTGCTCGCCTCCGGGGCGAACTTTTCGAGCACCTGGATCGCGAGCTGGGCCTGTCCTTGGGCCAGGCGCACCTGCGCCAGCAGGATCGTGCCCTCCTCAGCCGCGCGCGTCCCCGCGTAGTTCTCCACGAGTTGCGACAGCTCGCTCGCCGCGAGCGGAAAGTTCCGGGAATCCAGGGCGAGCCGCGCCTGGTCCAGCCGGATGCTCGCGTTACGCTCCACCGTCCGGGTCGAGAGCAGATTCCACACGAGCAGGACGGCGCCGATGACGGCGGCGATCGCGATGTAGGACGCTGCCTGCCTGTGGCCTTTGATCCACTGAACGAGCCCCGTCAGCACGCTGGAATCCTGGGCCGCCGGTCGCCCCGCGGGGGCGGTCACCGAAGTCGCCATCCTGTTACGCCTCTCAGTGCGACGCCTCTCTTGCGCGACGCATCTCGTGGTACGCCTTTGACTTGGTCACGCCTCTTAGGACCCGGGCCCCCCAGTGCCCCTGGGGTGACTCGAACACCCGGCCAACGGTTTAGGAAACCGCTGCTCTATCCACCTGAGCTACAGGGGCTAAGCGCCGCAATCTAGGCGGCTTACGTGTAGTGCAGCAAGGCCTCGACGCGGGCTCCCTTGAGCCGCTCGCGACCCTTCAGGAAATCCAGTTCGATCAGAAATGTGAACCCGACGACCTCGGCCGTGTGAGTCCGCACGAGCTTGCCCGCGGCTTCGGCGGTCCCCCCGGTGGCGAGCACGTCGTCCACGATCAACACCCGGTCGCTTGGGCCCACGGCATCCGTGTGCATCTCGAGGGCGTCGGTGCCGTATTCCAACGCGTATTCCACCCTCCCCCGCTGGGCCGGCAGCTTGCCCGGCTTGCGAATCGGGACCAGGCCGGCCTCGAGCGCCAGCGCGATCGGCGCGCCCAGCAGGAAGCCGCGCGATTCGATCGACACGACTCGCGTGACCCGCGACGCTCGGAACGGGGCGGCCATCAGTTCCACCGCCCGCCCGAGCGACCGGGCGTCGAGCAAGAGCGGCGTGATGTCCTTGAACACGATTCCCGGCTTCGGGAAGTCGGGAACGTCCCGGATGCGGCGATAGATGTCCTGAACGGCTCCGGTCTCGCCCACATGGCCGTCCTTGCAACTAGTAGATTTCGAAGCGCTTCGGCAGCGTCAGGTCATGTGGAATCTCGCGTTTTTCCACCTGCTCGACCCGTGCCGCCGCGGGTCCCCGGTTCAGCGCCCGCTCGAATTCTTCAAGTGCGTTCTCAAGACCTTCCGCCATCACTTCAACCGAGCCGTCCGGGAGGTTCCGGGCGATCCCCCGGAGCCCCAACCGATCCGCTTCCCGCCACACAAACCACCTGAACCCTACCCCCTGCACCCTGCCGCGCACCAGGAACCCCGCCGCCGGCACCCGCCTACTCCTCGCTGCGCTGCGCGACTCGCCGGCGGTGCCACCACACGTACACGATCGCGATCACCGCCAGCACCGGCAGCATGATCAGGACGGCGCGGCCTGCATACGTCTGTGCCTCCTCGTTGAGGACCGTCAGAATCACGTCCTCCTTCTTGCCGATGAACCACCCGATCCACGTGAGGACGCTGCACCACACGACGGCGCCGAGGCCCGTGAACACGACGAACTTGACGAGGTTCATCCGGGCGAGCCCGGCGGGGATCGAAATGAGGTGCCGGATGACCGGCAGCATCCGCCCCAGGAACGTGCTGATCTCGCCATGTTCCGCGAAGAAGCGCTCAGACCGCTGGAGGCTTCTGTCGGAGATCCAGACGTACCGGCCCAGGCGCCGCAGGAACGCCCGACCCAGCCAGTGGGCGACGCCGTAGTTGGCGAGCGCACCGAGGATGCTTCCGAGCACTCCACAGGCGACGGCGACGCCGAAGTGCATCTCTCCCTTGGCGGCGAGATATCCAGCGGGCGGCATGACGAGCTCGCTCGGCAGGGGCAGGACCGAGGACTCGATCGCCATTAGCATCACGATCCCCGGGTACCCCAGGTCGCGGAAGCGGTCCAGCAGCCAGTGCATCCAGCTCTCAAGCATCGAAGCCGTGCTCTCCGACCAGGGGGACGAAGCGGGCTCCGCCGAGCGTCGTCTGCAGGATTCCGGCGTTCGCCCGCTCGAGCAGCGTGAGGGTCTGGGCGCCGCCGCGGGCGCCCAGGGGGATCAGCAGGCGCCCGCCCGGCGCGAGCTGCTCGAGGAGCGGCGGAGGGACGTCCGGGCCGCCTGCGGCCACCAGAATCGCGTCGTACGGCGCGTAGGCGCTCCAGCCCAGGGTGCCGTCGCCGAGCAGTACCGAGACGTTGGTGACGCCCGCCTCGCGGAGCGATTGCTGGGCGGCGCGGGCGAGCTCCCGCACCCGCTCCACGCTGAACACCGTGGCCGCGAGCGCTCCCAGCAACGCCGTCTGATAGCCCGATCCGGTCCCGATCTCGAGCACCCGCTCCTTGCCGGTGAGCCGCAGCGCCTCGAGGTGGCGCGCTTGCGTCAGCGGCTGGGAGATCGTCTGGCCGCTCCCGATCGGCAGCGCCGCGTCCTCGTAGGCACGGTGGCGCAACGCCTCCGGCACGAACAAGTGCCGGGGGGTCTCCGCGAACGCCTTGAGCACCGCGAGGTCTCTGATCCCCGTAACGCGCAGCCGGTCGACCAGCCGCACTCGGTAGCCGGCGTAGCTGTCGCCCGGCCCGCTCAGTCGCGGCGGAGCCACGACCGCACCACCTCGATCAGTCGGTAGTTCGTCATGTCCATGTGCAGCGGCGTCACCGAAATGTAGCCGTCGCTCGTGGCGCGGAAATCGGAGTCGGCGTCGCCCGTCCAGGTGATCCGGCCGCCGCCGATCCAGTAGATCTCCTTGCCCCAGGGATCCTTCATCAGGGCGATCTCCTCGCTGAACACGCGGGAGCCGAGGTGCGTCGCTTTCACTCCCTTTACCTGATCCCCGGGGATCGCGGGGAGGTTGATGTTGAGCAGCGTCTCCTTCGGGAAGTCCTTCACGTCCGTGATGCGCTGCAGCAGCGACCGGAGCACGTCCCGGTGCGTCGCGAGCAGGTCGAGATCGGAGCCCGCGTACGAGACGGCGATGCTCGGGATCCCGGCGACCAGGCCCTCCATCGCCGCGGCGACCGTGCCCGAATAGAACACGTCCTCCCCCATGTTCTGGCCGTGGTTGATCCCGGAGATCACGAAGTCGGGCTGCTGGGGCATCAGCATGCCCAGGGCGAGCAGCACGCAGTCCGTGGGCGTGCCGTCGACCTGAAACGCGCCGTCGGGGCGCCGCGTCGCATGCAGCGGGCGGTGCAGCGTCAGTGAGTGGGACGTGCCGCTCTGCTCGCGGTCGGGCGCCACCACCGTGACCTGGCCGAGGGCGGCGCACACCTCGCCGAGCACGGCGAGGCCGCGGGCGAGGATGCCGTCGTCGTTCGAGATCAGGATGTTCATGGTGCTCCGAAGATGATCTCTCGACCGTACCGCGTGAACACGCGCGCTACCCGCCACGTGTCGCCCCAGAGCCGGAAGTGACTCGGCCCCCCCGGATACACGGTCGGGACCGGGAGCGACTGCACGCGGCAACCCCGGGCGAGGGCGTGCAGCAGGAATGCGGTCTCGAAGGCGTAGCCCTCTTCCCGCGGCCGGATCAGCTCGGCCACCCGGCGTGACACGGCGCGGAACCCGGTCTGGGCGTCCGGCACGGCAATCCCGCCGATCCGCGTGACGAGCGCGGCCGACAGCCAGTTGGTGCAGCGCCGGCCCAGCGGCATCGCGCGCGTCCGGGCCCGGGCACCGAGGACCAGCTCGGCCTCCCCGGCCACGATCGGCGCCACCAGCCGGGGAATGTCCTCGGGCGGATGCTGGCCGTCCCCGTCGAGCGTCACGATGACGGCCGCGCCGTCGGCGAGGGCCCGCGCCATCCCCGTGCGGAGCGCCGCACCCTTCCCCAGATTCCGGGGGTGCGCGAGCACCTCCGCGCCTGTCCCCCTCCCGGCGTCGCCGGTCGCGTCGGTCGATCCGTCGTCCACAACGTACACGGTCGCCGCGGGAACGGCACGGCGCGTCCGGGCGACCACCGAGGCGACGGTGGCGGCAGCCTGGTACGCGGGGATGACGACGGCGACCGCGTGGGACGGCACCAGGGGCCGGCGCTCGCGGGACCCGTCACCGCGCCCCGGCATTCGGTGGGGCGGTCCCGTCGAGGATGGCGAGGAGCGACTTCAGCTCCGCGCGCAGGTCCTTCACCGTCTGCGTCGCGAGCGCCCGCCGCGCCTCGGGCTTCAGCTCGCCCGAGCGCCGGTATTGCTCGATCTTCTGGCGCGCCCCCTCGATCGTGTACTTCTCGGTGTACAGGAGGTGCTTGACGAGCATGATGAGCTCGATCTCGCGGCGCTGGTACACCCGGTTCCCCGAGCGGTTTTTCGCCGGGTTCAGGAAGCGGAACTGGCTCTCCCAGTAGCGCAGCACGTGCGGCTTGAGGTCCGTCAGCTGGCAGACCTCCCCGATCGAAAAGAACTCCTGAACCGGCTGGGGATGCGGGACGCTCATCGCCCCCCCCACTGCTCGGCTTTGAGCTCCCGCTCCATCAGGTCCGCAACCGCATGGCGGGGCGACTTACCCTGGAACAGCACCTCTGCGACCTGCTCGGCGATCGGCAACTCCACGCCGTGCCGCTTGGCCAGGGTCACGGCGGCGCGCGCCGTGTTCACGCCCTCGGCCACGGTGGCGCGGCCGGCCTGGGCCTCAGCCAGGGTCTTGCCCCGCCCCAGCTCCACGCCCAGGGAGTGGTTGCGGGAGAGCGGCCCGGTCGCCGTGAGGATCAGGTCACCCATCCCGGCCAGCCCCGCGAACGTCGCGGGTTCGGCGCCGAGCGCCACGCCGATTCGCGTGATCTCGGCGAGCCCGCGAGTGATCAGCGCGGCCCGGGTGTTGTGACCCAGTCCGAGCCCTTCCAGCATCCCCGCGGCGAGCGCAATGACGTTCTTGAGCGCGCCGCCGAGCTCGACCCCGATCACGTCGGTGTGCGAGTACACGCGGAAGTAGCTCGTCGAGAACACCCGCTGAACGCGCTCCGCCACGGCGTGGTCCCGCGCGGCCGCGACCACCGCCGTGGGCTGGCGCCGGTAGACTTCTTGGGCGAACGACGGCCCGGACAGCACCGCGATCGCCGTGCCCGATGGAAGCGCCTCGCCCAGCACGCAGGACAGCGTCGTCAACCGCTCGGGGTCCAGCCCCTTGGACACGCTCACGACCATGACCCCGGCCGTCAGGGCGGGGCCTACGCGCGCCATCACATCACGCACCACGTGCGACGGCGCCGACGACACGACGACCTCCGCCCCGCGGACCGTCTCGACCAGGTCCGCGTTCGCCCGCAGCGTGGACCCCAGCGCCGCACCGGGCAGGAACAGCTGGTTCACGTGCTCGCGGGTGATGCTCTCCACCACCTCCGGCTCGCGCGCCCACACGGTGACCGACTCCGCTTCGCCCTTGCGCGCGAGCAGGTCGCCGAGCGTCGTGCCCCAGGCGCCGCCGCCGATCACGGCGATCCTGGTCACGCCACGCCCTTCCTCGTCCGGAATCGGTTTTCCCTGCCCTCCACGAGCCGTCGAATGTTGGCCCGATGCGAGTGCACGATGACCAACGCCAGCGCCACGCTCGCCCACAGCGTATACGGGTGGGCGGGCTGCGTGAGCCGCACCCACAGCGGGAACAGCACCGCGACCGTGAGCGACGCGACGGAGACGTAGCCGAAGACCCACAGGGTCGCCGCCCAGATCGGCACCGAGATCGCGAGCGCGAGCGGCGCGAGCCCGAGGAGCATCCCGGCGGCCGTCGCGACCCCCTTCCCTCCTTTGAAGCGCACGTACGGCGAGTAGACGTGCCCGAGCACCGCCGCCGTCCCGAGCGCCACCGGGAACCACGCCGGACCGTTCGCCCAGGGCCCGAGGATCTCGACCGCGATGGCGCCCTTCGCCACGTCGATCAGGCCGACCGGGATCGCGTACCTCCAGCCCAGCACCCGGTACACGTTCGTGGCACCGAGGTTCTTCGAGCCGTGGTCGCGCAGATCGATCCCCCGGCCCAGCTTTCCCGCCAGGTAGCTCGTCGGCGTCGCGCCGAACAGGTAGGCGAGCAGCGCCATGAAGACCAGGCCGATGTCGCTCACCCGTGCGCCGCCTTCTCCCGATTGCGGCGGAACTTGATGTTGACCGGTGAGCCCGTGAACCGCCACGCCGCGCGGAAGCCGTTCAGCAGGTAGCGGGTGTACGCCTCGGGGATCGCCTCGGGGCGGTTCGACACGACGGCGAACCGCGGCGGCGCGGTGCCGATCTGGGAGGCGTACAGCAGCCGGACCGACTCGCCCACCGGCTGCGGCGGCTGCTGGCGCGCCACCAAAACCTCGAGCACCTGGTTCACTTCATGCGTGGGGATCCGCTTCACTCGCTCCGCGGCGACCTCGAGGGTCAGCTCGAGGAGCTTCGACACCCGTTGGCCCGTCTTCGCGGACACATACAGGAACGGAATGAATGCCAGGAACGGCGCCCGAGCCTTCAGCTCCCGCTCGCCACGCACGGCGGTGTTCGAGTCCTTCTCCTCGATCAGGTCCCACTTGTTGACGGCGATGATGATCGCGGCCCCCTGGGCCCACGCGTCGTTGGCGATCTTTAGATCCTGCACGTGCATCCCGTCTTTCGCGTCCACGACCAGCACGCACACGTCGGCGCGCTCCATGGCGCGCGCGGTGCGGAGCGTCGAGTAGAACTCGATGTCGTCTTCTACCCTGCTGCGCTTGCGCAAGCCCGCCGTGTCGATGAACACGAGGGTATCACCTTGGTAGCGAAGCGGCGTGTCGATCGCGTCGCGCGTGGTGCCGGGCTCGGCCGCCACGACCAGGCGCTCCGTGCCGAGCAGCCGGTTCACCAGGCTCGATTTGCCGACGTTCGGACGGCCCACCACGGCCACCTGGATCGCCGCGCCGTCTCCCCCTGACGCCGTCTCCGCGTCGCGGACCTCACCCCCTGACCCCGTGACCTCACCCCCTGACCCCCTCTCCGCATTGCGGAGAGGGGGGACGGCGGGCAGGGCTTCCACCACCCGGTCGAGCAGGTCCCCGGAGCTCTTCCCGATCGCCGCGGACACCGGAAACGGCTCGCCGAGCCCGAGCTCGTAGAACACGAGGTGCCGCGTGTCGTCGGGCAACCGATCCGCCTTGTTGGCGACGAGGATGACGGGGCGCTGCGACTTCCGCAGGTATTCGGCGACCGCGAGGTCGGCCGGATGAACCCCATCGTCCACGTCGACCAGGAACAGCACCACGTCGCTGGCGGCGACGGCCATCTCGACCTGAGTGCGGATCGCCCGGTCGAGAGGATCGTCGGCCTGCGGGACGAGGCCGCCCGTGTCCACCAGCCAGAAGCGCCGCCCATTCCAGTCCGCCGCCGCAAAGTGGCGATCCCGCGTCACCCCCGGGCGCCGGTCGACAATGGCATCCCGGCCGCCGATGAAGCGGTTGAAGAGGGTCGACTTGCCGACGTTGGGACGGCCGACGATGGCCACGGTGGGGGCTCCCCTCATCTCTGCCCCTCCCCCACCCCGGAATGTGGAGTCCGGAATGCGGAATGCGGAATGTCAAGGTGAGCGTCGTGATTCGAACGACCTCGCCCTCCAATTCCGCATTCCGCACTCCGCATTCCGCATTCGGACAGTACGTCGGCGAAATCATACGAGAGGCGCACCGGCATCGGCAGTCGATCCGCCAGCTCCCCGGCGCCCACCCCGTCCACGAATACCGAGTCGTCATTCACGGCCTCGGCCGGAACCAGGGCGAAGTCGAGGTCCCTCCGCTCGCGCAGGGCGGCTTCGATCGCCGCACCCGGAAGCAAACCGGCGGTGGTCACGGACGGACCGAAGAGCGTGTTCTCGACCACCACGAGCTCGAAGCGGCCCCCGGTCGCTGCCGCGATGTCCCCGAGGACCTGCGGCATGAGGGGGCCCATCGCCGTGCCCGTCGCGACGCCGATTCGCTTCCCGGCCAGGTCGGGCAGTCGATCCCGCGCCTCGGCGATGCGCATCTGCAGGTAGCGCACCGAGCCCACGCCGTTCTCGCGCTGCTCGAAGTCTCCGTACCATGCCGCGGCCGGGAGCTCGATGCCCGCCTGCAGGTAGAGGTCGTCGGCCCCGTAGCACCACGGGACACCCCGGTCGGCCAGCGCACGCGTCGCGAACTGGCCCACCGCGGCGAGCGCCGCCCGGCATTCTTCCCCCGTGAGCTCCCGCACGAGACGCCGCTTCGAGAACTCGGTGAGAGCCACCGGGACGACGGAGACCGACAGGATGGGATCGCCCAACCGGTACAGGTCGGTCAGGGTCCGGCCGAGCTCCGCCCGGTCATTGATGCCGGGAACGAGCACTACCTGGGTGTGGAACGCGATGCCCTGCTCCGCCAGCATCCGGAGTTGCGGCACGATCTCCGGCGCCTCCGGGTTCCGCAGCAGCCACCGCCGGATCGTCGGGTCGGTGGCGTGCACCGACACGTACAGCGGCGACAGCCGGTACTCCACGATCCGCTCCACGTCCCACGGCTTCAAGTTCGTGAGTGTCGCGAAGTTGCCGTAGCGGAAGGAGAGCCGGTAGTCGTCGTCGCGGATGTAGAGCGGCGCCCGCAGGCCCTGCGGGTTGCCGTCCACAAAGCAGAAGTCGCAGTGGTTCCCGCAGCGGCGGATGCGGGGCGGCTCGAGCGTGACCCCCATCGGGAGCCCTTCCGGGCGCTCCACGTCGTATTCGATCTCCTGCCCGGTCGGGAGCTTCGCGGACAGGACGAAGCGCTCGTCCGCCGCGAGGAACTCCCAATCGAGGAAGTCCTCGAGCGGACGGCCGTTCACCGCCCGGAGCTCCGTCCCGGGGACGAGCCCGAGCTCCGCACCCAGCGAGCCCGGCGCTACCGTGTGCACACGTACCATCACACGCTGCCTGGAGTTCAAGGACTTTCTGAAGCCTGGCGTCGCAACCTCAACGCAGGCTGGAACTTCCGCCTGAGAG
>DASPXO010000007.1:0-20633 GCA_035637235.1 Gemmatimonadales bacterium
TCGGAGCTCGACCAGGCGACCCAGCGGCAGCTCGCCCGCGGCGCCCGCGTCGTCGAGGTGCTGAAGCAGCCGCAGTACCGGCCGATGCCCGTCGAGCAGCAGATCCTGATCATCTTCGCCGTGACGAACGGCTATCTCGACGACGTGGCGGTCGAGCGCATCAAGGCCTGGGAGCAGGGGTTCCTGGATTTCATGGCCGCGCAGCACAAGGAGATCGGCGAGGAGATCCGCACGCGCCGGATCCTGACGGACGATCTCACCGCCCGGCTGCGCAGGGCGACCGAGGAATACAAGGCGATCGCCGCCCGCTGAGATGCCCAAGCCCCGCGAACTCCGCCGGCGGATCAAGTCCGTCCAGAGCACGCGCAAGATCACCAAAACGATGGAGCTGGTTGCCACGTCGAAGCTCAAACGGGCCCAGGACCGGGTCGTCGCGGCCCGGCCGTACGCCGCGGCGCTCGCGGAGGTGATGAGCGATCTCTACTCGCCCGAGCTCGCGGAGCGGTTCCCGCTGCTGCGCCAGCCGGGCGGCGGGGGGGGCGGGGGGGGAGCGCGGCGCGTGGCGCTGCTGCTCATCACGTCCAACCGCGGGCTGTGCGGCGCGTTCAACGCGAACCTGATCCGCGAGGCGCGCCGCCGCATCGACGAGATCGAGCGGCAGGGGGGCGCCGTGAACCTGCATCTCGTGGGCAAGAAGGGCGTCACGTTCTTCAGGTTCGCGAAGCGACCGGTCGCCTCGCAGCGCATCGACGTCGGCGACCGCCCGACGGCGGCGCATGCGGGCGAGCTGGTGGCGCCGCTGATGACGCAGTTCGCGAGCGGCGCGCTCGACGCGGTCGACGTGGTGTTCGCGCAGTTCCGGAGCGCGGTATCCACGCCACCCACCACCCTCCGCATCCTCCCCATCACCCCGCCCCGGGCGGACAGGCGGACCGGCGGTCAGGCGGACGGTGGTGCGCATTCACAGGCGGACGTGCGGACCGCCGGACGGGCGGACAGTGCGGTGCATTCACAGTCCGGCAGTCCGGCTGTCCGGCAGACCGCCAATTACATCCTCAAGCCGTCCGCGGAAGCGATATTGGAAGCCCTGCTCCCGCTCTACGTGCGGAACCAGGTGTACCGCGCGCTGGTGGAGACGGCGGCGGCCGAGCACGGAGCGCGGCGCACGGCGATGAAGAATGCCACCGACAACGCGGGCGAGATACTCGACCTGCTGCAGCGCACCTACAACCGGGCGCGGCAGGCGCAGATCACGCAGGAGATCGCGGAGATCGTGGGGGGAGCGGAGGCGTTGAAAGGCTAGGCGTCACACGTCACACGTCACACGTGACACGTCACAAGTCTGACGTCTGACGTCTCAAAGAGGACTCATATGGCGACACGCACACAGGAGAAGACGGCGACGCGCGCGGCCGAGTCGAAGGCGAACGTCGGGAAGGTCGTCCAGGTCATCGGCCCCGTGCTGGACGTGGAGTTCGAGCCGGAGCGGCTGCCCGAGCTGTACACCGCGCTCCGCATCGATCATCCCGGTGACGGCGGGAGGGGCGGGGGCGGGACAGCTGCGGTCCACCTGGTCGCCGAGGTGCAGCAGCACATCGGCCGCAACCAGGTGCGCGCGGTGGCGATGAGCTCGACCGACGGCGTGGTCCGCGGCATGGACGTGGTGGACACCGGACAGCCGATCACCGTTCCGGTGGGCAAGGCGGCGCTCGGCCGGATCCTCAACGTGCTGGGCGAGCCGGTGGACGAGGGGGATCCGATCCCGCCCGACGCCGAGCGCTGGCCGATCCACCGGGAGACGCCGAAGTTCGTCGACCTGGAGCCCAAGACCGAGGTGTTCGTGACCGGCATCAAGGTCATCGACCTCATCGCCCCCTTCGTGAAGGGCGGCAAGATCGGGCTGTTCGGCGGCGCGGGCGTCGGCAAGACGGTCATCATCATGGAGTTGATCCACAACGTGGCGATGGGCCACGGCGGCCGCTCGGTGTTTTGCGGGGTGGGCGAGCGCACCCGCGAGGGAAACGACCTCTATCTCGAGATGAAGGAGAGCGGCGTGCTGCCCTCGGCGGCGCTCATCTACGGCCAGATGAACGAGCCGCCGGGCGCGCGCCTGCGGGTGGGACTCTCGGGCCTCACCGTCGCCGAGTACTTCCGCGACGTCGAGGGCCAGGACGTGCTCGTCTTCATCGACAACATCTTCCGCTTCACCCAAGCGGGCTCGGAGGTGTCGGCGCTGCTCGGCCGGATGCCATCCGCGGTCGGCTACCAGCCGACGCTCGCCACCGAGATGGGCGAGCTGCAGGAGCGAATCACCTCGACCAAGAAGGGCTCGATCACCTCGGTGCAGGCGATCTACGTCCCCGCGGACGACCTGACCGACCCGGCGCCGGCCACCGCGTTCTCGCACCTCGACGCGACCGTGGTGCTGTCGCGGCAGATCTTCGAGCTGGGCATCTATCCCGCGATGGACCCGCTGGCGTCGTCGTCCCGGCTGCTCGACGCCCAGTACCTGGGCGAGCGGCACTACAAGGTCGCGGTCGAAGTGCAGCGCATTCTCCAGCGCTACAAGGACCTGCAGGACATCATCGCGATCCTCGGGATGGACGAGCTCTCGGAGGAGGACAAGCAGCTCGTGACGCGGGCGCGGCGGGTGCAGCGCTTCCTGTCGCAGCCGTTCTTCGTGGCGACGCAGTTCACCGGTCTCGAAGGAAAGTACGTGAAGCTCGAGGACACGATCAGCTCGTTCGAGCGCGTCGTGGCGGGCGAGTTCGACCATCTCCCGGAACAGGCGTTCTATATGGTGGCGGGCATCGACGAAGTGATGGAGCAGGCAAAACGCCTGGCCAGCGCCTGAGTGATGCACGTCACGGTCATTTCGCCCGAGCGCGCCGTATTTGACGGGTCCGCGGACGCAGTCGTGGCGCCCGCGTTCGACGGTCAGGTCGGGATCCTGCCGCGCCACGCGTCGTTCATGACCCTGCTGGGAAGCGGCGAGATGACCGTGCAGGCAGGCGGTACGGCCGCCCGCTTCCGGCTCTCCGGCGGGTTCCTCCAGGTGGTGGGCGACGCGGTGCGCGTCGTGGCCGACCAGGTCGAAATGGCTTGACAGACCCGCACCGCGCTGGTAGCGATGTGCGGATTTGGTGCGGTCTCTTCTGCGCCCGTCATCGTTCGTCAGGAGGTCGTATGCGGAAGCTGATAGGCATTGCAGTACTCGTGACCGTGCTCGCGGCCACTCCGGTGCTGGCGGGGGCGCAGCGGCGGGCGGCACCGGCCGCCGGTGGACCACGCTACGAGCTGGGGGTGGATTTCGCCGCCTATTATGCGAAGCCCTCCGGCTTCGACGGCGGGATCCAGATGGGGCTGCCCGTGGACGTGCGCGTCGCCTTCCTGCGACGCTCTAAGGTGCTGTTCGAGCCCCGGGTCAGCTTCGCCCTCAACTCCATCGGGACGACGACGTACTTGTTCGTTCCGGGCCTCAACGTGCTGTACCAGCTCAAGCGCGGCACCGGGCCGCGCAACCTCATCCGCGCGCCGTATCTCACGGGCGGCGTCGCGCTGAACCTGTTCGACAACGGGGCCAGCAGCGGGACCCAGTTCTCGCTGGGCGGCGGCGTTGGTACGCGCGTGCCCTTGGGAAGCCAGGCCGCCCGGCTGGAAGGCTTCCTTGCCTACACGCTCAAAGGCGGCGGCCTCCCGAGCAACGTCGCCATCGGCACTCGGATCGGCCTGTCGTTCTGGCGCTAGCCTCGCGGGGCCTGACCCCCTCATGCCTCGCCCCCTCTGAAGCCCTCACCCCCTGACCCCCTCTCCACTTCGTGGAGAGGGGGGACGTGGAGAGGGCCAGGATGTCACGGAACGCCGCGTGGCGGTGCGGGTATCTGTCCGGCGCTGACATAATCCGAACTTATACCGAAAGAGGAGAGACGCATGCGGCGGGGCATCGCGTGGCGCGTGCTCGCGGGACTGCTCGGCGGCGCGGCCACGGCGTCCGCGCAGGCGACTGGAACGACGACCTTCAACGCGCCCTATCGCGCCTTCCAGCGTTCCGAGATCGGCGTGCTCCTGAGCTTCCCTAACGGCGGCGGGACCGCGCTCGAGGGCGCCTACCGCATGGCGAGCCGCGCGACGGACTTCGGCTTCAAGGCAGGGTTCTTCGCCCCCCCGGACTCCGGCGACGTCAGCGTGCTCGCCGGGGTGGAAGCGCGACAGCGGGTCATCACCCACACCGTGGACTTCCCGCTCGACGGCGCGGTCGTGCTGGGCGTCGGGGGCAACTTCGCGAGCGGCAACTCGCTGCTGGTGATTCCCGCCGGGCTCTCGCTCGGGCGTCGCATCGATCCGCAGGGGACGCAGATCAGCATCATTCCTTACGTCCAGCCGACGCTGTTCCTGCTCGCAGGCGACGTCCCCGACCACGTGCAGTTCTCGCTCGGCCTTGGCGCGGACTTCCGGCTGAGCCGCGCGTTCGACGCCCGAGTCAGCGCGGGCCTGGGCGACACCGAGGGTGTATCGATCGGCGCCGTGTGGGTGCATTAGAGAGGTTGGAACGGCATCAGAGTGACACATAGATTGACTTGGCCGAACGGGCGGTCTACCGTTGGCCAGTTCTTTGCGGGGGGCCCAGGCGCCTTGGTCCCGCTGGCTCTTTCCAGAGGGGGGACTCATGAAGCGCTCAATATCGATTCTCGCGCTGGCCGCGCTCCTGGCCGCGCCCGCCGCCGCGCAATCGCCGCTGACGTGGCTCGGGACGCCCAGGTGGAACAGCCCCAAGGGGGGAACGGGCATCACGATCAACGCTGACTACGGCCGGCCCAACACGAACGCCGGGCAGGGGTACGCGTACGGCGGCCGGGTGGCGTTTGGGCTCGGCACGGTCACGCTGACCGCCGGCGTGGCGTCCTGGGAGCCGAAGACCTTCGATGTGCGGGCGATGTCGTACGGGGGCACGGCCGGGTTCCGGCTGGTCGGCGGAAGCCTGCTCCCGGTGGCGGTCAACCTGCAGCTGGGTGGGGCGCACAACCGTAAAGTGACGTCCGGAACGCAGACGCTACTGGACGAGACCACCACCGCGCAGGGCGCTCTCGGCGTGAGCGTGCCGCTGCCGACGCCCTTCGTCAGCGTCGAGCCGTACTTCTCGCCGGGCGTGCGGTACTACAAGCGCTGGAACGTGCCGGGCGCGGATGCCCAGGAGGTCAACTTCGGGTGGGTGGTGGGTGGCAACATCGGCTTCGGCCCGGTGGGAGTCCATCTCGCCTACGACTCCGAGAAGTTCGACGACGGCACGAGGCATGGCGTGTTCGGAGTCGGCGCCAACGTCGCCTTCAAGGTCCCGCTCGGGATGTGAGCCCGGTGAAGCGCGCAGTCTTGGTGGTGGCGGGGTTGATCGCGCTCGGGGCGGCGCCCGCCGCGGGGCAGTGGCTGGGAATGCCCGTGTGGAACAGTCCCAGGGGCGGCACCGGGGTCACCATCAGCGGGGACTTCGGAAAGCCGAATGACGTGTATGGCGGGGGCACCGCGTGGGCGGGCCGCGCATCCCTTGGCCTCGGCACGCTGACGCTCACGGCGGGCGTCGCGTCGTATGACTCCGACTCGCTCATCGATCGAGTCACGTCGTGGGGTGGGCAGGCCGACTTCCGCGTGATCGGCGGGAGCCTGCTTCCCGCGGCCGTGAACCTGCAGGCCGGCGCCGCGCGCACGAGCGAAGTGGAGGGCCAGGCGCAGACCCACGTTACCGGCGCGGTGGGATTCTCCGTGCCGCTGCCCACGCCCGGCATCAGCCTCGAGCCCTACTTTTCGCCCGGGATCCGGTACCGCAACCGGGGGTCGAGCAACGGCTCGAGCACGCAGTTCGGCTACGCGATCGGCGCCAACGCCAGCTTCGGCCTACTCGGGGTCCACGTGGCCTACGACAACGAGAAGAGGAAGGGCGGCGGGAGCGTCGGGGTGCTCGGCCTCGGCCTTCACGTGGCGCTGAAGCTGCCGATGGGCATGTGATTCACAAGCGCACTTGAAGCCGCTACTTTTGGGGCGCGCCGTTCCCGGCGCGCCCTTCTCGCTCCCAGGAGCCCTGTTGACCGGTTCTTCCGTCCGGCGGGCGTCGTTGCTGGCGCTCGCGCTCGCCGCGAGCGGCTGCGCGCTTACGCTCGACAGCACGCGGCTCGGCGTGCCGGTGAGCATGGCCGGCGCCGCGGCCGACGCGGACAGCGGGACGCCGTTCCGGGTCACGAAGCACCCCGTCTACGTGCTCGCGGGACTGATCGGGGTGTCGCAGCCAGACCTCGAGGACCTGCTCGCGGGGCAGGCCGGGACCGGCGTGCGGATCGAGAACCTCCGCATCCGCGTGCGCAGCCGCTGGAGCGACCTGCTGGTCACGGCGCTGACGCTGGGGCTGGTTGTGCCGCGATCGGTGACGTTCGAGGGGGTGGTGGTTCAACACCAGCCGTAAGCCGCAAGCCGTAAGCGGTAAGGAATTCACTTGCGACTTACGGCTTACGCCTTGCGGCTGTCCTTAAGTCACCAGCCCCCGCACCAGCGCGGTCGTGCGCTCGGCGGCGCCGCGCCCTTCCTGCAGGAGCCGCTTGCCCACCGCGCCGGCCTTGCGCCGGGCGTCGGGGTCGTGATGCCATACCAGCCACTGCGAGTGGAGGGGATGGCGCCCGTCGCCGGACAGCGCGGTCGCGCCGCCCCGCTCGATCAGGAGCGCCGCGTCGCGGCTCATCTGCCAGTGCGGGCCCACGACGACGGGCGCGCCGAACACTGCCGGCTCGAGCACGGAGTGCAGCCCCGCGCGGTGGTAGCCACCGCCCACGAACGCCACGTCCGCGAGCGCGTACAGGTCGGCGAGGATGCCGACGCGGTCGACCACAATCACGGTCGCGGGAGGCGCGTGCTCGAGCTGCGACAGGCGCACGGGGCGGGGGAGCTTGAGCTGCGCCGCGCGTGCCGTGATCCCCGCCAGATGGTCGGGATTGGGCTCGTGCGGCGCGAGGATGAGGCGCGCGGTCGGCACCTGGGCCAGCAGGTCGGCGAAGGCGGCCAGCACGACGGCCTCGTCCGGCGGCCAGGTGGACCCGGCCACGATGGTGAACGTGCCGCGGGGCGTCGCCGCCAGTCGCGCGAACGGCTCGCGCGTCCGGTCGAACCGCGCGGCCCGCTCGGCGACGCTGTCGTAGCGCGTGTCGCCCGTCACTTCGATCGCCTCGCGCCGGGCGCCGAGCTGCTCGAGCCGCCGGCCGTCCTCCTCGCTGATCGCGCCGACCCGATCGAGGGCGCGGTAGGCGGGCTCGGCCCAGCGGCGCGCCGGCCACTTGAGCCGCGAGCTGTCCGGTGAGACCGTTGCCGAGACGAGGCCCAGCTTCACGCCGCGGCGCGCCGCGGCCAGCGTCAGCTCGGGCCAGACGTCGAGCTTCGAGAACACCAGGGCCGACGGCTGCAGCGCCTCGAGCGCCGGCACCACATCCCCCGGGCGGTCGATCGGCAGATAGTCGGCGAGGTCCACCGGGAGCGTGCGCGCGAGCCGCTCGGCGGAGGGCGAGAAGAACGTGTACACGAGCTGCCACTGCGGCTGCTCGGCGCGCAGCGTCTCCAGCACGGGCTTCGCCTGGAGGCCTTCGCCCACCGACGACGCGTGCATCCACACGAGCGGCCGGTTTCGGTCCCGGCGCGAGCGGCCCCAGGCGGTGAGCCGCGCGAGCACGCCGCGCCGGGCGTCCACACCGCGGGCGACCTTCTTGTCGAACCGGGCGGCGATCGGGAGCGCCTGCTCCGCCAGGCGGATGCTGAGCCGGTATATAAATGAAGGGCGGTTGCGCATCACGGCGCGGGGGGCGGGGGCGGGCGGGCTGCCGTCTTCGCGCGGTGGATCGAGTCGAGCACGGTCCGGAACACCTCCACGGGCGCCGCCCCCTCGAGCAGGCCCCCCTCGATGTAGAACGTCGGCGTGCTGCTCGCGCCCGCCTTGGCCGCGCGCACCGAGTCCGCGCGAATCTCCGACTGCGTCGCCGGCGACGTCACGCAGCGCGCCAGCTTGGCGCGGTTCAGCCCGGCCGAGTCGCCCAGCGCGGTGAAGTAGGGTGCGGGGTCCCTGAGGCCGGCCCACCGGTCCTGGTGGCGGAACAGCAGATCGTGCAGCGGCCAGAACTTCCGCTGGTGGGCGGCGCACATCGCGGCTGCGGCGGCGGCCACGGCGTTGGCGTGCAGGCGGCTGAGCGGCAGGTTCACGAAAACGAACCTCACCCTTCCGGTCGCCACGTACTCGCGCTCCAAGGTCGGCATGGTGTTGAGGGCGAAGTCGCGGCAGTAGGGGCACTGGAAGTCGGACATCTCGTAGACGGTGACCGGGGCCGTGGGGCTGCCCTTGGCGCGGTCGGCGAGGGGGTCGGACTGAGCGTTGCCGGGTGGAACTGCGGCGACCAGCGCGCACGCGAGCGCGGCAACACGCATCGTCTGGGGCTCGTCGGTTCGGGGGTGGCATACCATAGTGACTCCGTTGGCGGCGCGCTACTGGCGGCCCTCTAGCGGCGCGTCGCAGCGCGTGATATATGGCTCTCCATGCGGGTGGGTGCGATCCGCAATGCAGTCCCACGTGCACGCGGCTGGTGCATCGCCCGAGGGGGCAGGCACCGCTCGTGCTGCCATGGCTCATGAGGGAGGGAACATGCGAATTCGCTTTCGTCCGTTCGTTCCCGTCTTGCTCGGCGCGCTCGGCACGCTGCCGATCGTGCTCCAAGCCCAGCAGCCGGTCACGATCACGGGCACGGTGACGACCGAGTCCGGCTCACCCGTCGGCGCTGTCGAGATTTCCATCCCCACCATGGGAGTGGGCGCGCTCAGCAGGGATGACGGTCGCTACGCCATGGTCGTGCCGGGCGCCCGCGCGTTTGGTCAGAGCGTGACGCTCACCGCGCGCCGTCTCGGGTACAAGTCCGTCAGTACGCAAATCACGCTCGCCGGGGGCGCGGTGAGCCATGACTTCGCGCTGCTCCCCAACCCGCTGCAGCTTGGCGAGGTCGTCGTCACGGGCGCGGGCACGGTGACCGAGACCCAGAAGCTCGGCAACGTGCGCAACAGCGTCTCCCCCGACCTCATCGCGAAGGCGGGTGAGATCAACGCCGTGCAAGCTCTCGCCGGGAAGGCGCCGAATGTTACGGTGGTGCAGCAGTCGGGCGATCCCGGAGCCGGCTCTTTCATCAACATCCGGGGCGTGAACTCGATCCTCGGTCCGAACCAACCCCTGATGGTGATCGACGGTGTGCCGATGGACAACTCGGCGTTCTCCACGTCAAACTTCAACCGGATCGACGACCTCGGGACCGGTTTCGGCGGGTTCGGCCAGACTGAGGGGACGGTGGTGTCAAACCGGGGCGTCGACCTGAATCCGAACGACATCGAGTCGGTGGAGATCCTGAAGGGGCCTGCGGCCAGCGCCATCTACGGCTCGCGCGCCGGCGCCGGCGTCGTGCTGATCACCACGAAGTCTGGCCGCGCGGGCCCGACGCACTTCACGTTCCACTCGTCCACGTCGTTCGACGACATCAATCACACGTATCCGCTCCAAACCACGTTCGGACAAGGGGATAAAGGCCTGGCGGCGGATACGGCGGTCGGGGGCGTGTGTGGCGGGCGTGGCGCGGCCACGCCGTGCGGGCGGTCGTGGGGAGACACCCTTCCTCCCGGCACGCCGATATTCGACCACGCGAACGAGATCTACCGCGCGGGCCATGCGCTGGACAACGGCATCACCCTATCGGGCGGTAACGACCGCACCACGTTCTACCTGTCGGCGGACAATAGCTACCAGCAGGGCGTCTTCGTCGGGCCGAACAATTCCTTCTCGCGCACGACCTTGCGCGTCAAGGCGTCGCACCGGCTGCTCGACAACCTGAAGATCGGAGCGGACCTGGCCTACGCCGACAGCCGAGGCAAGTTCACCCAACGCGGCAACAACACCAACGGCGTGCAGCTCGGCGATCTGCGGCAGCCGCCGGAGTTCAACCCCTTCCCGTACATCGTGCAGACGCCCGTCGGTCCCCAGGAGCGCGCGTACCGCTTCCTGCACCCCAACACCCTCACCCTCACCGACGACCGCATCTTCGACAACCCGTTCTGGGTGCTGTACCAGCAGGTCAACTCGTCGTCGGTGGGCCGCGTCTACGGGAACGTGAACGCCGAGTACGTTCCGGTGCCGTGGCTCAAGCTCGACTATACGCTGGGAGCGGACTACGCCGCGGACGAGCGGCTCGAGGGGTGCCCGGTGAGCTCGGCCTCCCCGTGCAGCGGGGGTAGGGTTGTGGAGGGAAAGATCGTCAACTACTCGATCGATCATAACCTCACCGCGACGGCGACATACACCGTCAATCCCGACCTCGGCGGCACGATCACGGTGGGGCAGAACCTGGACACCCGGAACGTACGCCAACTCGGGACCGTGGGGCGAACCCTCATCGCGCTGGAACCCTTCAAGCTGTCGAACACGGTCACGGCGGATCTGCCCGTCGACGCCGAGCAGGTGATCCACGACGTGGGGTGGTTGGGGCAGGGAACGCTCGACATGTGGAGCCAGCTCCACCTCACGGCCGCGCTTCGCAACGACGGCTCGTCGACGTTCGGCCAGCGCAGTCTGCGCAGCTGGTTCCCGAAGGGGAGCGCGGCGTGGGAGTTTACCAAGTCGATCGGGGAGCGCTCGTGGCTGTCGTACGGCAAGGCTCGGGTTGCCTACGGTGAGGCGGGCATCGAGCCGCTGCCATACCTCACCGCCCAGACGTACTCGAGCTCCGCGCTGCTCGGTGGCAGCAACATCCCTTCCCAGGGCGGCCTCCCCGGCCTGGCGTCGAGCGTGAAGGCTGCCGACGTGCTCGAACCCGAGCGCTCCAAGGAGTTTGAGGCCGGTGCGGATCTCGGGTTCTTCAAGGACCGGACCGACGCGAGCATCACGTACTACAACAAGACCTCATCCGACGTCATCCTGCTCGCGCCGGTCAATCCCTCATCGGGCTACAGCTTCCAGGCCAAGAACGCCGCTACCATCCGCAACCGCGGCTGGGAGGTATCCCTCAACCTCCGTCCCGTCCAGCAGCCTGAGTATGGATGGGATGTCGGAGTGCAATGGGCCCGGAACCGCAGCCTGGTGCAGAAGCTGCCAACGGGGTTGCAGTACGTAAACATCGGGGACTTCAACCGCCAGATCGCGATGACCGGCAAACCGATCGGCGTATACCTGGGCACCGGGTTCATGCGGTGCGGGATCTCGAACAGCGGGGACTCCGTCGAAACCGCGACCGGCAAGACCACGCTCGGTACATTCTGTACCAGCGCGGCGAAGGGCGCGCTCTACATCGGGCCCGATGGCTTCCCGGTGCAGGACCCCGACCTGCGCATCGTGCAGGACCCGAACTACGACTGGACGGGCAGCCTGCGGAGCTCGTTCCGTTACCGCAAGTTCCAGATCTCCGGCTTGCTGGACATCCGGCACGGCGGGCAGATCTGGAACGGCACCAAGGGCGCGCTGTGGAGCTACGGCACGCACAGGGACACCGAGCAGCGGGCGTTTTGCACCGGCAGCGGCGCCTCGATCTGCACGGGGAACGTAAAGACCTTTGGCCAAGGCGGTTGGTGGGACGGACCGGTCGCGGGGCCCGGTAAGGGGACCGCCGTCCCGATCGGGGAAAACTGGTACAAGTTCATCGCCGCGTGTCCGTTCATCGGCATCGACGAGCCGTGCATCGAAGACGGGGGGTTCGTGAAGCTGCGCGAGGTGTCGATCGGCTACACGATCGACGCGTCGTGGGTGCAGCGGATGATCGGATTCAACAGCATCAACGTTCGGCTGTCAGGCCGCAACTTGCACACGTGGACGAACTACACCGGCTATGACCCCGAGACAAACCTCGGCGGTCCGATTTCGTCCGGCGCCGGCGCGGGCGGGGTGGACTACTTCAACAACCCGCAGACGCGCTCGTTCGCGTTCGCGATCACCTTGACCCACTAACCCCGAGGAGATCGACATATGCTTCGTCACGCGCATATCGCCGTCGTCTCGCTGGGGCTGCTCCTCGGGACGGCAGGCTGTAACGAGTTCTTGACGGGCGACAAGCTGTCCACGGATCCGAACAATCCCGCCGCCGCCACGATTCAGACGCTACTCGTGGGCATTCAGGGCGGCCAGTTCGCGTTCCAGGAAGGCACCGCCGCCGCGATGGTCTGTATGTGGGTACAGCAGTGCGGCGCCACCAACGGACGCTACGTCGAGCAGGCGGGGCGCTACGTCTTCGGGGCGGGCTCGAACATCGGGGCGAACGGCGGGGACTGGGCCACGGTCTACACCGGCGGGGGCCTGATCGACATGGACGCGATCGCAACCCTGGCGATGCGGGCGGGGGATAGCCTCTACCTCGGGATCGACCTGGTCTGGAAGGCGTTCACCGTGGGGAGCGCCACCGACCTGTGGGGGAGCATTCCCTACAGCCAGATCCGCACCAACGCGACGCCGGCGCTTGACTCCCAGTTGGTGGTGTACGACGCGGTGCAGGCCATGCTGAGTCGTGCGATCGCGGCGCTCCGGAGCGGCGTCACCACGCTTCCGCCCCCCGGGGACCGCGACCTGGTTTTCAAGGGTGACACGGCCAGCTGGATCGCCACCGCGAACACGCTCAAGGCCCGTTACTGGATGCACGTCGCGGAGGCGGCGGCCAACGGTCTGATCTCGGCCAGCCCGTACGATAGTGCACTCAAGTACGCCTCGCTCGGGATCAGGTCTCCGGCGGGTGACTTCCGCGCCTTTCATTCGGGGGACGGCTATCCACAGTCGAACGAGTGGTTCACCTTCCAGGACAACTCGGCGTTCGGGGGCGACCTCGAGTCCGGGAAGGCGTTGGTGGACTACATGAACGGCCGTACTGATCCGCGGCGGGCTGATTACTTCTGCCAGAACGGAGCCGGGGGGTACGTCGGGGACGACTTCAACGTCGCCCAAACCGACGTTTCGGCGTTCGACTGCGAGCCGCTGCGGTTCTCCGCGGACTTCCGGATGCCCTATGTGACCTACCAGGAGAACGAGTTGATCCTGGCCGAGGCGAGCTACGCGCTGGCCAACGAGCCGCAAGCGCGCCTACATCTGGACAACGCGTATGCGGTCGTGCCCGGGCTGGCGTCGAGGGCGGGCACCGCAACTGGAGCGGCCCTGCTCGACTCGATCATGATGGAGAAGTACGTGGTCATGTTCCAGAACATCGAGGCGCTGAGCGATTATCGACGCACGTGTATTCCGAGCCTCACGCCCGTGACGCCCAACGTGCTCGGCCTCGCCGCCGTGCCGGGGGAGCTGTTCTACCCGCAGACGGAACGGAACGCGAACTCGAACATCCCGGCAGAGAGCCAGGAGGTCAACGCGGGAGTGCGGACACAGTCCGACGTGACGCCTTGCACGGGGCCTGGGGCGCAAGCGTACCCCTAGGGACCTGGTGGACGCGGGAGGTGAGACGTGCGGGGTGGCTAGAAACGGTATACTTGAGGGGAGCGGGCCGGCGTTCCGGGTTCGCTCCCCTCGGCGTCTACTCGAAAGGGGCGCACATTGGGTCTCCGAAGGACGCTGCTGGTGTTCGGTGCGGTGTGGCAGGCGGGTTGCTACAATTACCTGCCGGTGCGCCGCTCGAGCATCACGCCCACGAGTTTTCTGGCCGTCACGCTTACGGACTATGGCTCGGAAGAACTGGCTCGCTCTCTCGGGCCCAACGCGCTCGTCGTGCGCGGGCGTTATCTCGCCCCCACAGATCAGGGGTTCGCGCTGTCGGTCGAATCGGTGGAATCACGTCGGGGAGACATCGCGCGGTGGGCCGGCGAAACGGTGGTTGTCCCCCGTGAGTTTGTGTGGGATGTAGAGCGGCGGCAGGTTTCGCGGATCAAGATGGCGTTGCTCACCGTTGCAGCCGTCGTCGGGCTCAGGGTCGCCTACGGCGCCTTCGGGCCGGCCTCGAGCGGCGGGGCGTCCCCGAGCGGGGGAACCGGGCCCAGCCCGCACTAGCCAGACCTTGGCGGGGAAACCCGCGAGTCCCTTCAGTACACCCCCACGCTCGATCGCCGCAGGTCCGTCTCCAGCGTCCAGTCGATGTACTGCCCCGGCTGCACGACGAGCCGTTCCGTGCGGGCGAGCTGCGTGCTGCCGATCGGGTCGCCCAAGAGCTGGATCTCCCGCCCCTGGCCGAGCAGGCGGAACGGCAGGAAGAACACCTGCGACGACGAGCCCGTGACGGTGCCGACGCGCGTGCGCTGGCCGTCGTGGACCACGTAGATCGTCACGTCGAGGAAGTTGTGGTTGCTGACCCGCAGGGCAATCTCGCCTTGCGAGACCTGGGTGTCGCCTGCCTGCGCCGGCTTGCCATGGCGCCAGCAGGGTGGTGCGAGGAGGAGCAGGACGGCGAGCGCCGTCCCGGCGCGGATGGCGGGGACAATTCTCGGGCGGGCCATGAGACCCTTGGGGGCACAACCTACCATCTGACGGCGGCGCTGGAAAGGCTGGCGCCGCGGGGATCTTGCCGCCTCCTCTGTGGCGAGACAGTATTGGTCCGTCGTTCCCCGTCGTGCGGTCCTACCCGGTCCACGGAGGTGGATCATGCGCCACGCGTTGTCCGTTCATCGCTACTGCCCCGTCACAGCACTCCCGCACCATCGATGTAAGCGGTAGGCCGTCGCCGCAGGACCGCCACACGCGCGTGCGGTCGTGCGGGCGGGTGTCGCGTGCCCTTTTCGGGCACGCCCGCGACGGCCCACCGGGGCTGCCCGTTTCGCAAGGGACCACGGGGCGCCGCGCCCCTCCCGCGTCACTCACTGCATGAGGACATGCCGATGACCATTCGAACCATTTGCCGACTGTGCGGGATCGCCGCTGCCGCGGCCCTGCTGTCCGGGCTGGCCGTGGTCGCGGACGCGCAGCAGGGCACGATCGCCGGACGGGTGACCGACCGCGCGACGCAGCAATCGGTGTCGGGTGCCGAGGTGCTGGTGCTGGGCACCAACCTCGGACGCCGGAGCGGGCAGGACGGCCACTACAGCATCACCAACGTCCCCGCCGGGCGTTACACGGTCCAGGCACGACTCATCGGGTATGGCACCGCTTCGCAGCCGGTGACCGTAGCTGCCGGCGAGACAGTGACCGTGGACTTCGCCGTGTCGGAGGCGGCGGTGCCGATCGAGGCGGTCGTCGTGACCGCCACCGGTGCCGAGCAGCTCAGGCGGGAACTGGGTCACGCGGTGGCCACGATCGATGCAGTGAAGACAGTGCAGCAGGCGGCGCCGACGAATCTCGCGGACCTTCTCAACGCCCGGGCGCCCGGCGTACAGGTGCTGCCGTCGGGCGGCACCACGGGGACGGGTAGCAGGGTTCGGATCCGCGGCTCGAGCAGTCTCTCCCTGACAAACGAGCCGATCATCGTCGTCGATGGGATTCGCGTGGAAAACGGTGCGACGGGCCAGACCGCGACATCGATCGGTGTGGGCGGGCAGACGCCGTCGCGGCTCAACGACCTGAGCCCGGAAGACGTCGAATCAATCGAGGTCGTCAAGGGCCCGTCCGCGGCCGCACTCTACGGCACTGACGCCGCGAACGGTGTGATCCAGATCCGCACCAAGCGCGGCCGCCCGGGACCGACAAAGTGGAACGCGTTTATCGAGGGCGGCCCCTTAAACGACATCACTGCCTGGCCGGCGAACTACACGTCGGTGACGGACTCGGGCGTCTCGTGCACCCTGACTCAATCCGTGGCGGCGGTGAAGCCCTGCGTAATCGACACGGTGCGGACCTTCAACCCGCTCGAGGTGAACAGCCCGTTCCAAACCGGCAGCCGGCAGCAGTACGGCGTGAGCGCATCGGGCGGCAGCGACGTGACGACCTTCTTTCTCTCGGGTGACTTCGCGCGCGAGAAGGGCGTGTACCACCCGAACGACCTGCGCCGGACCAGCCTGCGCGCCAACCTGCATCACACGGCGAGCCGGCTGCTCGACGTCGCCGTCTCGACCGGCTACACGTCGAGCGACTTGGGCCTCCCGCAGAACGACAACAACTCGGCAGGCATCGCGTCCAGCGGGCTCTTGGGCTCGGCGAACAGGAACAACGGCAAGCTGGGCTATGGGTTCCTCACTCCGACCCAGGCGTTCAATATCCTCGTCGATCAGGGCGTCGAGCGGTTCACAGGTAGCGTCAACGCGAATTTCCGTCCGACGAGCTTTTTGACGCTGCGGGCGGTGGTCGGAACGGACGTCACCAACCGGTTCGACCAGCAGACGATCTCGCCCGGCTTGGTACCGCTGAACCAGAATACCCTGGACGGGCAGCGGAACTCGAACCGGGCGCAGATCTTCAACTACACGGCCAACTTCACCGCTACCTCGTCGCTCCGCCTCTCCCCGATCGTGACGTCGAACACCTCGGCGGGCGTCCAGTACTTCAAGGACGTCTTCGCGGTGACGCTCGCCTCGGGACGCAAGCTAGTCGGGGGGACCACCTCGCTCGCCGGGGTCGTCGTCCCCACGGTAGGCGAGAACACCGATGAGTTCGTCACGCTGGGTGGGTACGTGGAGGAGCAAGTCGGGATCCGCGACCGGCTGTATTTCACAGGCGCGCTGCGCGGCGACGACAACTCGGCGTTCGGCGCGAACTTCAACTTCATCACCTATCCGAAGCTGTCGGGCTCGTGGGTGGTGTCTGACGAGCCGTTCTTTCCCCATTGGTCATGGCTCAGCTCGCTGCGGGTGCGGGCGGCATGGGGCACGAGCGGCCGGCAGCCGGGCCCCACGGATGCGCTGGCGTTCTTCAGTCCCGTGGCCGTGGCGACAAACAGCACCGATGCACCCGGGATTACGGACTCGAGCCTCGGGAACGCCAATCTGAAGCCTGAGAAGACGCGGGAATACGAGGCCGGCCTCGACGCCGACCTGTGGTCGCAGCGGCTGCATCTGGAGTTCACCTACTACGACAAGAACTCGCGCGACGCCCTGATCGCGCGGCGGCTCGCTCCGTCGCTGGGCGTCAGCACCACGCGGTTCGAGAACCTGGGCGAGGTCAGTAACAAGGGCGTGGAGGTTTCGCTCACCGCGCAAGTCCTGAACACACCTAATCTCACCTGGAGCGTGACCGCCAGCGCCTGGGGCAACCGCAACCGTCTCGTCGACCTGGGCCCGGGTATCACGCCGATCATCTTCGGGCTGGGTGGCGCTACGCAGCGTCATCAACCTGGCTATCCGTTGGGCGGCTACTGGGGTCGGTCGTACACCTTCAACGACGCGAACGGTGACGGCATCATCGCGGCTTCCGAGGTCACCGTGGCGGCCGCTGAAACGTATCAAGGGACGCCGTTCCCGACCCACGGCGGAACGCTCAGCACGGAAATCGGCTTCCTCAAACGCTTCCGCCTGTACGGGTTGCTCGACGGGCGCTTCGGCAACCGGCTCGACAACAGCACGGAGCAGTTCCGCTGTCTGCTCGGTATCTGCCGCGGCCGGCGCGACCAGACAGCGCCGCTGGCCGAGCAGGCCCGCGCCGTCGCCGCGGTCTCCTACGGTCTCGAGACCGGGTACTTCGAAGAGGCCAGTTTCGTCAAGCTGCGGGAGATGTCGCTCACGTACCTCGCGCCGGCCGAAATCGCGCGGCACATTGGGGCGAGTGCGCTCAGCGTCACCGTCACGGGGCGGAACCTGGTGACGTGGACCAATTACAGTGGGATCGATCCCGAGCTGAACGACGCCGGCCAGTCCAACTTCAACACGGCTGAGTTCCTGACCCAGCCCCCGGTGCGGTACTTTATCGCCCGGATCAACCTGACCTTCTGAGGCGAGGGAGACGACCATGAAGAGCGCATTGACGCTTGCCCTCCCCGCCGCGCTGGCGCTGGCCCTCGCGTTCACCGGGTGCAGCGACCCGCTGAATGTGCGGGATCCGGACATCGTGCCCCCGGGGAATCTGAATGACAAAACGGTGCTGCCCACGATCCGGGCGGGCGCGATCGGCGACTTTGCCCTGGCCTACACCGGGTCCGGGGCGGATGGCTCGGGCGGTACGGTGGAAGGCGTCACCATGTACGGCGGGCTGCTCGCCGACGAGTGGATCAACTCGGAGACCTTCCCAACCCGCATCGAGGTGGATTCGCGCGGGCCGATCCAGAAGACCAATGCCGATGTCGGCCTCTGGTTCCGCAACCTACACCGGGCGCGCCGCGCAGCGGAGTTCGCGGCCGAGCGCTACCGGACGTTGGCTCCCGACACGACGGTGGAGACCGGGTTCCCCGAAGTGCTGTCCCTCGCGGCGTACACCTACATTTTCTTCGCCGAGACGTGGTGCTCCGGGGTGCCCGTGAGCAACGTCGCCTCGGACGGCACGCTCACGTACGGGCCGCCGCTTACGACAACGCAGCTCCTGGACACCGCGATGGCCCGCTTCAACGCGGCGCTGGCGGCGGCAACGGCGCTGGACACGAGCGGACCTTCGGCAGCGGCTCGAGCGCCCAAGATCGTCGCTCGCGCGAACCTGATCCGCCTGGCCACGGTGGGCAAGGCGCGAGCGCTGCTCGACCAGGGCCAGTTCGCTGCCGCGGCTGCGCTGGTGTCGTCCGCCGTGCCCACCAGTTTCTCCTATGTCGTGCAGCACTCGGAGAACACGACGCGGGAAAACAACGGAGTCTTCAATGCGACACAGATCTTCAAGCGCTACGCCGTCGGTGATCGCGAGGGTGGCTATACCGCGGCGTTCGCACCCACGGGCACGGGTCCCGGGCTCCCGTACCGTAGCAGCGGGGACCCTCGGATCCAATGGCGGCTGGTGATCACGCCGCCGACGCCGCCGGCCACGAAGCCGGACACGAACAGGGGCTTCGACGGCTCGACGCTGCAGTACGACCAGACGCGCTACACGAGCCGCAGCACTGCGATCACGCTCGCCACGGGTGCCGAAGCGCGTCTCATCGAGGCGGAAGCTGCCCTGCAAGCCGGCGACACCGCGAACGGCGGCGGCTTCTATGCGGCTCTCAACGGCCTGCGGTCCGCGCCGCCCTCCTACTTCACCGTCACGTCGGCGCTCGGCGCTCTCACCACCGACTCGGCCACGGCGGCGGCCGGCGCGGTTCAACTCCTGTTCCGGGAACGCGCCTACTGGCTCTGGATCACGGCGCACCGTCTCGGCGACCTAAGGCGGCTCGTCCGGCAGTACGGCCGCGCCGCCGACTCCGTGTTCCCGTCGGGCGCGTATTTCAAGTCCCAGGTCCCGACGTACGGAAGCGACGTCAACTTCCCGGTGCCGGTGGACGAGGAGAACAACCCCAACTTCACCCAGTGCATCAACCGTGACCCATAGCAGCCGGGGGGGGAGGCCTGGGCAAGGGCCTCCCCTTTTTTCATTCTCGATCCGCACCGTCCTTCGTCTGGATCACGATGACACCACTCACCGCGTTCGTACCGTAGTAAGTCGTGCCTTCGATGCCGTTGTAGACGGAGATCGTGAGGATCGTGGCGGCCGGAATGCCGTCGAGCGCCCGGAAATCTGTGAGGCGTACGCCGTCGAGCACCACGAGGGGCGCGTCCTGGAGCACGATACTCGAGCGACCGCGCCGTCCTGCCGAGCCGGGGCGCCCGCCGCGAGTGTCGCGCAGCGTCAGCGTTGGCGCCTCACGCTTGAGCACGTCCCAGGCCGTGCTGGCTCCGGATCGGGCGATCTGTTCCGAGGTGATGATCTGGACTCCGGGCCGCGTGTCGGCGCGGTGGTACGGGCGGCTCGCGCACGCGGTGACAGAGACGGCAGCGGTGACAGAGACGGCAGCAGAGATGGCCACGACGAGGGACGCGTGCGATGATCGGTTAGCCGCCATAAGGCCTCGAGGCTGGAGCGACGGCTCGCGTTTCACCCAGTTGCGTCCATAGTCGTACTCCGGAGCCCCGTGGTCAATGGTAACTTTCAGTCTTATCGTGCAACCCGCCGTCGTTCTGGCACTTGCCCAGATCGCCCTCCCCGCGCCCCGCGGCTACGTCAACGACTTCGCCCGGGTGCTGGACACGGCGTCGATCGCCCACATGGAGTCGGTGATCGCCGACCTGCGGGCGAAGACGCGCGGCGAGATCGCCGTGGTCACGCTTTCCGATATAGGCGACCGCGCGGCGAGCGACGTGGCGGTGCAGATCGGCCGCCAGTGGGGCGTGGGCGCCCGCGGCGAGGCCGGGGACCCCGCGAAGAACTTGGGCGTCGTAATCCTGCTCGTCCCCCTGAAGAACCATCGCCCCGGCAGCGGGGAGGTCTTCATCGCCACCGGACGCGGCGCCGAGGGGTTCCTCCCGGACGCGCGGGTCGGACGGATCCGGGACGCGATGACTCCTTACCTCGCCCGCGAGAACTACGGCGCGGGTCTGGCGGTCGGCGTGGACCTGATTGCGCAGGCCTTCGCCCGGGAGTTCGGCGTGACCCTGACGGGCGTGCCGCCGCCGGAGGGCGACGAGAGCGACGGTGCGCGGATCCCCTTCCGCCTCCTGGTCGCGATCGTCGTGTTGCTCATCGCGTTCAGCCGAGGGCGCATCTTTCTCCTCCCCTTCTGGCTCGGCGGATTCCGCGGGGGCCGGCGGGGCGGGGGCTGGGGTGGCGGATGGAGGGGCGGGGGCGGGGG
>DASPXO010000008.1:0-6185 GCA_035637235.1 Gemmatimonadales bacterium
CCGCGTCCGCCGGCGCACCCGAAACGTTCCCCCGCACCGAACCGGCGCGGGAGATGACCAAGCTCCCCGTCATTCTCGCGATCACCGGGGCTTCCGGCGCCCCGTACGGCCTGCGCTTGCTCGAAGTGCTCGCCACGCATCACGTCCCCACGTGGCTGATGATCTCGAGTCACGGCTGGCGGTTGCTCACCGAGGAATGCGGCCTCCAGGACGACGCCGGCCTGAAGAAGGCGACGGGGGGCGACTGGACGAGCGTGCGGGTGTTCGACGACTCGGACCGCGGCGCCGAGCCGGCCTCGGGCTCGGCGAAGACGGCCGGGATGGCCATCTGCCCCTGCTCGATGGCGACGGTGGCGGCGATCGCGCACGGCACGAGCCGTTCCCTCGTCGAGCGCGCTGCGGACGTGGTGCTCAAGGAGCGACGCAAGCTGGTCCTCGTGCCGCGCGAGACGCCGCTGTCGCTCGTCCACCTGCGCAATCTCACGCTGGCGACCGAGGCCGGGGCGACCGTGCTCCCCGCCGCGCCCGGGTTCTACCACAAGCCCGAGCAGGTGCGCGACCTCGTGGACTTCGTCGTCCAGCGAATCGTGGACCACCTGGGGCTCGACATCCAGCTCATCAAGCGCTGGGAGGGGAAGTAGCTGCACGACGCACGACGCACGACGCACGACGTTACGTTGCAAGGAGGCGCGGTGCGAGTTGGGGTGATCTCGGACACGCATGGGCTGCTGCGGCCCGGGGTGTTCGACGTGTTTCGCGAGGTCGATCACATCCTGCATGCCGGGGACCTGGGCAAGCCGGAGATCCTCGCGGACCTGGAGGCGATCGCACCGGTGACCGCCGTGTACGGCAATGTGGATCCTCCGGCGCTCCGCGCCCGGCTGCCGCAGGTCGCGACGCTCGAGCTCGATGGCTTCGAGATCGTGGTGACCCACGGCGACCAATTCGGCCACCCGACGCCCGCGACGCTGCACGAGGCCTTCCCGCGCGCGGAGATCATCGTCTACGGGCACACCCACCAGGCGCTGCTTGAGCTGGTGGACCGCACGGTCACGGTGATGAATCCCGGCGGCGCGGGACAGCGGCGGTTCGATCTGCAGCCGTCGGTGGGCATCATGGAGCTCGAGCCGGGGATCCCGCCGCGGGCGCGGTTGGTGGCGCTCGCCTAGGCCATGGTCCGCTTGGCATGCGAAGCGCCCTGATGGTTCTCCTGGTCTCGGCGAGCGCGCCGGCGGCGCAGGGACAACGCGCGGCCCCGCTCGCCCCAGCGGGCTGGGGGGACTTCGTCCGGGCGTTCGACGCGTACGCGACCGCGGACAGCGTCGTCGGCGCCGGCGTGCTCATGATGCGCGACGGGCGGGTGCTCGCGCACCACGAGTACGGCTTCGCGGATCGCGCGCTGGGGCAGCGCGCGGACGAGCGCACGATCTACCACTGGGCGTCCATCACCAAGACGCTCACGGCGGTCGCGATCATGCAGCTGCGCGATCGCGGGCGGCTGGCGCTCGACGACCGGGTGACGAGCTACGTCCCCGAGCTGCGGCTCGTCCACGACCCGTTCGGCTCTGTGGATGCGATCACGGTCCGGATGCTGCTGTCGCATTCCGCGGGGTTCCAGAACCCCACCTGGCCGTACGGAGCGGGCAGGCCATGGGAGCCGTTCGAGCCGACGCGGTGGGAGCAGCTGGTGGCGATGATGCCGTACCAGGAAATCGCGTTTCCGCCGGGATCTCGGTACAGCTACAGCAACCCCGCGTTCATCTATCTCGCGCGGATCATCGAGCAGGTGACCGGAGATCCCTATCAGGGGTACGTCTACAAGAACCTCTGGACGCCGCTCGGGATGACGGGCAGCTACTTCGGCGCCACTCCCTATCACCTCGCCGCGCGGCGCTCCAACAACTACACGGTCACGCGGGACAGCGCGGGCCGGGTATCGGTCGTCGCCAACGGGCGCGACTTCGATCCCGGCATCACCATTCCGAACGGCGGCTGGAACGCGCCGCTCGGGGACGTGGCGCGGTGGGTCGGGTTCCTGACGAGCGCGCGCGGCGGGGACTCCGTGCTGGCGCGATCCTCGCTCGACGAGATGTGGCGGCCGCTCCACCGCGCGGACGGTGACGCGCCGGGGGACTCGGTCGGGCTGTCGTTCTTCGTGCTGTGGCGCGGCGGCGTCCGATTCATCGGGCACACGGGTCACCAGGCGGGGTTCCGGTCGTTCTTCTACATCAACCCCAAGACCTCCGCCGCCGTGATCGCCGCATTCAACACCACGAACGACGCGGGCGACGCGCGCTCGGAGCAGGGGTTCCGCACGATCCGCGACACGGCGCTGGAGCTGATCACCCGGTAGTACGTTGCGCGCCGGTCGCGGCGGTCGCGCCGTTCAGTGTCCGGACATCGATTGAGAGCGGCACAGTTCACCGCTCTATCGAATCCACCGCTGGAGCGGTGACCGCTCCGTGCTTGCAGCGCTCCTGACCCCTGAAGAGGGTCTCGAGCTCGTCGAGGAGGCCGCGGAAAATGCAGCACCCACGCCACACCACTGGCGCTGTTGCAACGTGGCACAGACTGAAGCGCGCAGCCCCGGGCCAGGCAGGAGGGATGGTGCGCCATGCGGGACGGCGCGCCGGGCGCCGACCGTGTCGGCCGGGGCGAGCGATGGGGCATCCCCCTTGCAGATTCTCAAGCAGACGTTCGCCCCGTCGAGGATCTCACGATGCGTCCCGCCATCTCCGTCTCGCTCATCCTGATCGCGACAGTCCTCCAAGCGTGCGGCCCGGACACGCCCACGGGAGTGCGCCCGCTCGCCAATTTCATGGGGCGGGGCCACAAGCACCACGCGAGGCCGATCAAAGGCCGGTGCACGATCGGTTTCCAGGTCGAGCCGCTCGAGTTCGGGCCCGCCGGCCAGATCACGAAGGCGCAGACGCCCTTCACCGGCACGTGCCTGATCAGCGGGCTCGGGCGCAGCTCGGTCACCGGAGGTCCGACGGTGACGTTCAACTCGGACGGCAGCGGCGCGGCAAGTGGTCCGGTGGTGTTCAGGGCAGCCAACGGGGCCGAGTTGCGCACTGCCGCCGCGGCCACCTTCCCCCCGCTGGACGAAGGCGACGTCCCCCTCGCCGGCACGCTCGAGTTCAACGGCGGGACGGGCCGATTTGCGGAAGCGGACGGGAGCGCCACGCTCAACCTCACGATCGACCTGGACGAGCGTACCGGCGAGCTCGAGTTCAGAGGGGCGATGTCGCCGTAGACGTTGCACGACGCCAAGACGCCACGCGTCTTACAACGCCTATCAGCGCTGGCAAAACGGGCAGAGCGTCGTAGCCCGCAGGTCGATCGTGTGGGTCGTGACCAGCCGCTTCCCGCACCGTCTGCAGGGCTCCCCGCCCCGCCCGTACACCTTCAGTTCGAACTGAAACCGGCCCCGTCCACCCGTGCCGGTGCGGTAGTCACGGACCGTGGTCCCCGATGCGCGGAGCGCGCGCTCGAGCACGCCCGTCACGGCCGCGTGCAGGCGCGCGAACTCGTCGAGCGAGAGCTTGTGGGTGGGCTTGGAGGGGTCGATGCCCGCTTCGAAGAGCGCCTCGTTCGCGTAGATGTTCCCCACGCCCGCGAGGCGGCGTTGGTCCATGATCGCCTTCTTGATCGCGGCGCGGGTTCCCTGCAACCGCTCGGCGAACACGAACGGGGTGAACGTCTCGTCGAGCGGCTCGGGGCCGATGCGGCCCGTGTACGCGGCCCAGCCCTTCTCGTCGAGCAGCCACACGGTGCCGAGGCGGCGCACGTCGCGGTACACGAGCAGGCGGCCGTCCTCGATGGTGCAGGTGAGCACCGCATACTTCGCCTCGGCGCGCGTGAGCGGCCGGTCGTACACCACGAGCGAGCCGGTCATCCGGGGCTGGACGATGAGGCGGTGGCCGCTCGCCAGCCGGAACACGGCGTGCTTGGCGCGGCGCGCCACTTGTTCGACCGTGTTGCCCTTGAGGGTGCGGAGCAGGCGCGGCTTCGACACCTTGCGCAGCACGTCCGTCTTCGCCAGCCGGGCCCGCCGGATGCGGTAGCCTTCGAGCCGGGGCGCGAGCTCCCGGACGATCGTCTCAACCTCGGGCAGCTCGGGCACGCCCCCTGATCTCCCGCCATCCGATGTCCCGCCGGTAGGTCTTTCCCTCGAAGGCGATCAGCTCGCAGGCGGCGGCGCTCCGCTGCGCCGCCTCCGCCACCGTATCACCCAGGCCGGTGACCGTGAGCACCCGGCCGCCGCACACGCGCAGGGTGCCGTCCGGGTCCCGATAGGTGCCCGCGTGAAAGATCAGCGTTCCCGGCTCGATGTCCCGCGGCACGACGATGGCGGCGCCGAGCTCGGGGTTCTCGGGGTACCCGCGCGCCGCGAGCACCGTGGCCACGGCGGCGCGGGTCGCCGGGACGCCGGCGTCCGCGGGCTTCCAGGCGGCCGCCGCGATCTCGGCGATGTGGCGCGTCACGCCGGGCGGCAGCACCGGCAGCACCGCCTGGGTCTCGGGATCGCCGAAGCGGCAGTTGAACTCGAGGACGCGGATGGCGCCGTCGTCGCCGAGCATGAGCCCGGCGTACAGCACGCCCTGATACGGCGCGCCGTGCCGCCCGAGCTCGTGGATCGTCGGCTCGAGGACGTCGCGGCGCACGCGCGCGAGCAGCTCCGCGGTCGCGAGCTGCACGGGGCAGTACGCGCCCATCCCGCCGGTGTTCGGGCCGGCGTCCCCTTCACCCAGCCGCTTGTGGTCCTGGGCCGCCGGCAGGATGAGGAGGCGCGCGCCGTCGGTCAGGGCGAGGACCGAGAGCTCCTCTCCTTCGAGGAACTCCTCGACCACGATCTCCCGGCCCGCGTCCCCGAACGCGTTCCCGGCGAGCATCGCGCGCGCCGCGCGCGTCGCTTCGCTCCGCGAGGCGCACACGACCGCGCCTTTGCCCGCGGCGAGCCCCGACGCCTTCACGACGAGGGGCTCAGCGTGATCCCGGATGTAGCGGAGCGCGGGGTCGAGCTCGGTGAACGCGCGGCCCTCGGCCGTGGGGACGGCCGCGCGTCGCATCACGTCCTTCGCGAACGCCTTGGAGGACTCGATCCGGGCGGCGGCTCGGCTCGGGCCGAACACGGGCCGGCCACGTTCCCGCAGCCGGTCGGCCAGGCCGAGCGCGAGTGGTGCTTCCGGCCCGATGATCGTGAGGTCGATGTGGTGTTCCTCCACCACCTCGACCACCTTCTCAACCTCGACCGCCGGGACCTGCAGGTTGGTGCCGAGCAGTGCAGTCCCCGGGTTGCCGGGAGCGGCGAACAGGGTCGCGTCGGGGGAGTCGCGCTTCAGCGCCCAGCAGAGCGCGTGCTCGCGGCCGCCCCCGCCGACGACCAGGATTCTCACTTTTTCTTGAACGCGTCCGAGAACGCCTGGGCGGCCCGCTTCGCGCTGTCCACCACGTCGTTCACGACCGCCTTCGCCTCCTTCATGTAGTAGTCGCGCGCCTCGTCGATGTCCTGGTCGAGGGGCCGCTGCTCGGCCTCGGGGCCCCGCTTCGGGTACTCGCCGCGCAGGATACGTTCGTAATGCCCGGCCTCGATCCAGCGCTGCAGCTCGGCCGCGCGCATCGTGTTGAACGGGTGGCTCCGCCCCATCACGCCCAGGATCTTGAAGATGCGGTCGAGGGCGCCCCCGCTCTCCTCGTACGCCTTCGCCTGGACGAGGAACGCGTCCAGGTCCATCTGCGACATGTCCCCGCCGCCCGCGAACTTGAGGTGCAGGCGCAGCGACGCCACCGGGTCCTGCGTCGCGAGCAGGCCGGCGCGGTCCGAGGACAGCTCGCTCTTGCGGAACCACTCGAGCAGCGCGAGCTGGATGGGCAAGAGCGCCATGCCCGCGAGGAACGGGAGCGCCGACAGGCTGACGTTGAGCAGGATGACCAGCAGCGTGTGGTACAGGGCGTGGCCGCTCATCACGTGACCCAGCTCGTGGCCCAGCAGCGCGCGCATTTCGTCGTCGTCCAGCAGCTTCACGGCGCCCGAATTGATGACGATGAAGGGCTGGTCCATCCCGAACGCGCCCGCGTTCGCGAACGGCGTCTGCGAGACGAACAGCTCCGTCTCCGGCTCCCAGTCCAGCGTGCTCCGCACCTCCGTGAACAGGCCGTGGAGGCGCGGGAACTGCTTCGGG
>DASPXO010000009.1:0-8964 GCA_035637235.1 Gemmatimonadales bacterium
GAAAGCGAGGCAGCGGCAAGGCGCCAACCCTCGGGCTCGGGACGCGGGAGAATATGCGTCGTGGATCGGTTAGATTGGAAGCGTGAGCGAGTTCGCCTTCGGCACCCACAACGCCGCCTTCGTGCAGGTGATGTACGAGCAGTACCTGCGCGATCCTGCGTCGGTCGGCGAAGAGTGGCGCCAGCTGTTCGATAACGGCAAGGTGACTGACCTGCCGGTCATCCCGACGAGCCGCGAGGAGGTCGCGGGGCTCGGGTCACGGGACTCGGGCGTCGCGACGCAATCGGAAGCCCCGAGCCCCGAGTCCCGGACCCCAAGCCCCGAACCCCGGACCCCGAGCCCCGAGCCCCGAACCCCGAGCCCCGGCCTCACGCCGATCACCGGCCCCGCGGCGCGGCTCGTGCAGAACATGACGGACTCGCTCTCGGTCCCCACCGCCACGTCGTTCCGGGACGTCGCCGTGGACGTGCTCGACGCGCGCCGCAAGGAGCTGAACACACGGCTTGGGGCGAGCGGCCGGAAGATCTCGTTTACGCATCTCATCGGCTACGCGATCGTCCAGGCCGCAAAGCAGCTCCCCGTCATGACCCACGCCTTCCAAGATGTCGACGGGAAGCCGCATCGTTTCGCCCCGCACGGCGTCAACCTCGGGCTCGCGGTGGACGTGGAGAAGAAGGACGGCAGCCGCACCCTCGTCGTGCCCGTGATCAAGCGCGCCGCGAGCATGGACTTCGCCGCGTTCCACGCGACGTACGAGGCGCTCGTCGACAAGGCCCGGACCAACAAGCTCCTCCCCGATGACTTCGCCGGCGCCACGATCACGCTGACCAACCCGGGAACGATCGGCACCGTGGCCTCGGTGCCGCGTCTAATGAAGGGCCAGGGCTCGATCATCGCCACCGGCGCGATCCGCCAGATCGGGCCCGCCAAGATCATGACGATCACGAGCACCTACGACCACCGCGTGATCCAGGGGGCGGAGTCGGGGCTGTTCTTGCGGAAGCTCGACTCCTTGTTGCAGGGAGAGGAGCGGTTCTACGAGCAGGTGGCGGAGACTCTGGCGATCACGGGGCTCGGGGCTCGGGACTCGGGGCTCGGAGCTGCGCCGGCGGGGGTAGTTCCGAGACCCGAACCCCTGGGCCCGAGCCCCGCGAGCGTCGCCGCCGCGATGTCGCTCGTCAAAGCGTTTCGCCACTTCGGCCACATGGCGGCGCGGCTCGACCCGCTCGGCTCCGAGCCGCCCGGCGATCCTGCCCTCGATCCCGGCCCGCTCGGTCTCACGCCGGAGATCATGGCGCGCATCCCGGCCGAGATCCTGCGGATCTATGTCCCGGGCGGCACCCTCGCCGAGGCGTATACCGAGCTGCAAAGGACCTACTGCGGCACCATCGCCTACGAGTTCGAGCACATCGGCAGCCACCAGGAGCGCGTCTGGCTGCGCCAGGTGATCGAGTCCGGGCAGCACCGCCAGCCGCTGCCGGCCGAGACCAGAAAGCGGCTGCTGTCGCGTCTCACGGCGGTGGAGACACTCGAGCGCTTCCTGCACAAGGCGTACCTCGGCCAGAAGCGATTCTCGATCGAGGGGCTCGATGCGCTGGTCCCGATGCTGGACGAGACCACCGAGCTCGCCGGCCGCGCCGGGGCGCGGCGGGTGGTCATCGGCATGGCGCACCGCGGGCGTCTGAACGTGCTGGCGCACATCGTGGGCCTGGCCTACGAGACGATCTTCGCCGAGTTCGAGGGTGGGCGGCACGTGGAGGAGACGCTCGCGCCGGAAGGCGGTACGGGCGACGTGAAATACCACCACGGCGCGGACGGCGTCTACCAGACCGCGGCGGGCAAGCCGGTGAACGTCACCCTCTCGCCGAATCCGAGCCACCTCGAGGCCGTGAACCCGGTGGTCGAGGGGCGCGCCCGCGCGAACCAGACGAGCCGCCGCGGCAAGGAGGCGATCCACGACGGGACGGTCGCGCTGCCGGTGCTGATCCACGGCGATGCGTCGTTCGCGGCGCAGGGCGTCGTGGCCGAGACGTTCAACCTCGCGCGGCTCAAGGGCTACTCGACCGGCGGCACGATCCATCTCATCGCGAACAACCAGCTCGGCTTCACCACCGACCCGAAGGAGGCGCGCTCGACCGACTACGCGAGCGACCTCGCCAAGGGGTTCGACGCGCCGATCGTCCACGTGAACGCCGACGATCCCGAGGCCTGCCTCGCCGCGGCGCGGCTCGCGATGATGTACCGCGACAAGTTCCACGGCGATGTGGTGATCGACGTGGTCGGGTACCGGCGCTGGGGCCACAACGAGGGCGATGAGCCCTCCTACACGCAGCCGCTCATGTACGAGCGGATCAAGCAGACGCCGCCGGTGCGCCAGCGCTACGCCGAGCAGCTGGCGCGCGAGGGCGTGCTGGACGTCGCGGAGGCCGAGGCCGAGGCGGAGCGGTTCTACCAGCGGCTCGCCGAGATTCAGCAGTCCCTGCGGGCCCACCTCTCCCAGGAGCCCACCGGGGAGGAGCCGCAGCGCATCTCCGGGTTGCAGCGCGCGATCGCGGAGCCCGACACGACGGTGTCGCCTCAGCTCGTCACGGGCCTGAACGAGCAGCTGCTCGCCGTGCCACAGGGATTCACGGTCAACCCCAAGCTCCAGAAGCAGCTGGAACGCCGGCGCGCCGCGCTGAAGGAGGGCGCGATCGACTGGGCGCACGCCGAGACGCTCGCGTTCGCTTCCCTCCTGGTTGAGGGCACGGCGATCCGGCTGACGGGGCAGGACACCGAGCGCGGCACCTTCAGCCAGCGCCACCTGGTGCTGCACGACGCCGCCAACGGCCGGCGCTACGCGCCGATCCGGAACCTTGCCAGCGCCCGGGCGCCGTTCGAGCTGCACAACAGCCCGCTCTCCGAGTTCGCCTGCCTCGGGTTCGAGTACGGGTACGCCGCGGCGGCGCCCGATGCCCTGGTGCTGTGGGAGGCGCAGTTCGGCGACTTCGCGAACGCCGGCGAGGTCATCATCGATCAGTTCCTCATCGCGGGGCTCGCGAAGTGGGGCCAGACATCGCGCCTCACGCTGCTCCTGCCGCACGGCTACGAAGGCCAGGGGCCGGAGCACTCGAGCGCCCGGATCGAGCGGTTCTTGGCACTCGGCGCCGATGGGAACATCCGCATCGCGAACTGCACGACGCCCGCCCAGTACTTCCACCTGCTGCGGCGCCAGGCGCGGCACGTCGAGATGCGGCCGCTCGTCGTGTTCACGCCGAAGAGCCTGTTGCGGCTGCCGCAGGCCAGCTCGCGGCTCGGGGAGCTCGCGGCGGGCGGGTTCCGGCCGGTGCTCGACGATCCTGACGGGGAGGCCCACCGCGACGCCACGCGGCTGGTGCTGTGCAGCGGCAAGGTCTACTACGATCTCATCACGTCGCCCCAACGCACCCCGGCTTCCCACGTCGTGATCGGACGGGTGGAGTTGCTCTATCCGTTCCCCGCCGCGGAGGTCGCCCAGCTGCTCCGGCGCTACCCGAAGGTCACCGAGATCGTGTGGGTGCAGGAGGAGCCGCGCAACATGGGGCCGCAGAAGTTCATGCGGCCGCAGCTGGGCGAGCTCGCGGGGCCGGGCGTGACGGTGCGCGACATCGGACGGCCCGAGCGCTCGAGCCCGGCCGAGGGCTATCCGGCGGCACATCAGGCCGAGCAGGCGCGGATCGTCGCGGCGGCGTTCGCCGACTAGTCGAGCCCAAGACGTTCCCTCCATCTGCGCTAACGCCTGGCTCATCTTTGCGAGCCTGGTCATACGGGTTACCTTGCCGCGAACCGTCAACCGCGGGTCAACGTCCATGCGCTTCCCCGCTCTCGCGCTCCTCGCCTGCAGCGCCGTCTCTCAGGCCGGCGGCGCGCCCAGTTGACCGGCCATGCACGACCTCCGAGCCCTCGCCCGCTACGCCGTCTTCGCCGCCTTCGCCGCGAGCGTCCTCATCGCCCTCGCCTCCTGGCTCGTCCGCACGCGCCGCGTCTCGCCGTTCAGCGCGCTCGGGCGCGCGTTCCGGGCGGCGAGCGACCCGGTGATCCGGCCGGTCGAGACGCGCCTCGTGCGCGTCGGCGGCAACCCGATCAACGCCGGGTGGTGGCTCGTGGTCGTGGTGGCCGTCGTGGGGCTGGTGCTGCTTTCGCTGATGGACTGGATCGTGGGCACGATCCTGCGGACGTACGCGGCGTTCACCGGCGGCCCCCGCGAGCTGCTCGCGTTGCTCATCGTCGTCGCCTACAACGTCCTCTTCTTCGCGCTGATGGTCCGGGTGATCGGGGCCTGGTTCGGGGCGTTCCGCTACTCGCGCTGGATGCGGCCGGTGTACGCCCTCACCGACTGGCTGGTGGAGCCGATCCGGCGCTTGCTTCCGCCGATGGGCGCGCTGGACTGGAGCCCGCTGGCGGCGTGGCTCGCGCTCTGGATCCTGAAGCAGCTGTTGCTGAGCGTGGTGATGCTCTGATGGGAAGACTCGTCGTCCACGTCGTGCCGCGGGCGCGCGTGACGGCGGTCGTCGGGCGGCACGGCGACGCGATCAAGATCCGCATCGCGGCCCCGCCCGCGAACGGCGCCGCGAACGCGGAGCTTACCCGCTTCCTGGCCGAGCGGCTCGGCGTGCCGCGGAGCGCCGTCACGCTCGTGAGCGGCGCGACGGCGCGCCGCAAGGCCGTCTCCATCGAGGGGATCACGCGGGAATCGGCCGAGCGGAGGCTGCTCGGTGCGCCGTCATGAGGCTGCTGAAGGCGCTCGTGAACCTCTCGGTCGCGACCATCGTAGGGGCGCTCGGCGACCGGCTGTTCGGGGGCTGGGGGGCCCTGCTCGGGTTCATCGCTGGCGGCGTCGCTGCCTGGTGGGTCGCGCGGCGGGTGTTCGACTGGTGATGACTACTCGCGCTCGCCTCGTTTTCTGCTCGCGGTTGCTGGCGGGAATCGGGACGCGCATGCTGCGGCAGCAACCCTAGGGGCGGCTGACCCCGGGGCGGTGCCCCGGGGTTAGGGAACCACTTCTGTTTGGTGGACCCCGGGCCGCCGGCCCGGGGTCAGCCGCGCTGGGACGAGCAAACTGGTTTCTCCGCATCCGACTAGGCCCGCGGCTCGATGCTCTTGAATACCCGGAACAGGTAGTAGAGCGACGGGAGCAGCACGACGCCCCCGAGCGCGAGCGTGCCGAGCACGAGCCGCAGCGTCACGGCCGGCGCCGCGGCGGCCGCGATCGTGAGATCGGGCGGGAGGAGGTAGGGGTACTGGCTGAGCCCCCAGCCCCAGAGGATGAGCGAGACCTGGAGAGCGGCCGCCATCCGGGCGACGCGATAGCGCCGGCGCCACAGCGCGGCGAGCGCGGTCAGGGCCGCGGCGGCGGTGCAGACGTGGAGCGGTGCCGCCCACGGCGCGAAGATCAGCCCCTCCCGCACCCGCGGGGCGCCGCCGCGCGAGAGCAGCAGCACCAGCAGGGCGGCGCCGAACAGCGCCGCACCCGCGCCGAGTCCCCGGCGGCGGAAGTCCTCCCGCAGCTCGGGCTCCTCCGCTTCCAGCGTCAGATACACCGCCGCGAGGAACGCGAACGCGACCACCGCGAACACGCCGACCGAAAGCGCGAACGGCGTCAGCCAGGGCGCCACGTAGCGGGCGGAGAACCCTCCCCCGCTTCCTTTTCCCTCTTCCCCCAACGCTCCCGAAGCGATCGCTCCGGCGGCGGTGCCGAGCAAGAGCGGCGTGACGAGGCTCGCCACGGCGAACACTACGCCCCAGTGCCGCTGCTCGTCGTCCGCCTGGCCCCCGTAGCGCCAGAACGTGAACGCCGAGCCCCGCAGGACGATCCCGATCAGGACGAGCGACAGGGGGATGTGCAGCAGGATGCCGAGCCGCGCGAACGCCGGCGGGAAGCAGGTGAACAGCAGCACCAGCGCGAGGATCAGCCAGACGTGGTTCGCCTCCCACACGGGCCCGATCGCCTCCGCGATCCGCTCTCGCTGGCGCTCCTTGCGCGGGCCGCCCGCCAGCAGGTCCCACACGCCACCGCCGTAGTCCGCGCCGCCGAGCAGCGCGTACGCGTTGAGCGCGGCGAACACGATCCCGGCGATGACGTCGGCGAGCGTCATGCGAGAGCCCAGTCAGTCATCGAGCCTGCTCGTCCGGCATATAGAAGCCGCGCCACTCCGGCGCCGCCGGGCTCCGGACGATCTGCCGGTACAGGAGCCAGGCGACGGTCACGCCGAGGAAACAGTACAACAGCGTGAACACGAGGAACGGCACCACGAGACCCGGCATCGGGGTCACGGCGTCTGCCGTCTTCAGCACTCCCTGGATCACCCACGGCTGCCGCCCCAGCTCCGTGACCATCCAGCCGGCCTCGACGGCGATGAAGCCCATCGGCGTGGCGAGCGCGACCGCCCGCATGAGCCAGCGGTTGTGGGCGAGGTCCGAGCGGCGCCAGGCGAGCCACCCCGCCCACAGGGCGACCAGCGCCAGATAGGCGCCGAGGCCTACCATCACCTGGAACGACAGGTGCACCGCCGCGACGTTCGGCCATTCGTCACGCGACACCATGTCCAGCCCCTCGACCACCGCCCCGGGATCGTGGAACGCGAGCAGCGAGAGGCCGTACGGGATCCTCACCCCGAACCGCGTCTCGCGCGCTTCCATGTCCGGCCAGCCGCCCAGCGTGAGCGGTGCTGCGGCGCGGGTCGCGAACAGGGCCTCCATGGCCGCGAGCTTGGCGGGCTGGTGGCGCGCCACGTGGCGTGCCGAGAAGTCGCCCGAGAGCGGCTGCAGCAGGGCGGTGGGCGCGCCCACGATCAGCGCGATCGCGAGCGCCCGGCGATGAAACGCGTTCGCCGGATTCTTGAGCAGGAAGAACGCGTGGATCCCCGCCACGGCGAACCCGGTGGCCGCATAGGCGGCGAGCGTCATGTGGATCGTCTGGGAGAGCGCGGCCGGGTTCGCCAGCGCCGCGAGGGGGTCGATGTCGACCACCCGGCCGTTCACGACGTGGAACCCCGTCGGCGCATTCATCCAGGCGTTCGCGATCACCACGAAGACTCCGGACAGCGCCCCGCTCACGGCCACGAGCGCGCCGGCGACGAGGTGGGCCTGCGGCGGAATCCGACCCCAGCCGTACAGGTAGATGCCGAGGAAGATCGCTTCGGTGAAGAACGCGAAGCCCTCGAGCGAGAACGGCATGCCGATGATCGCGCCCGCGAACCGCATGAACCCGGGCCACAACAGGCCGAGCTCGAACGACAGCACCGTCCCCGACACGGCGCCCACCGCGAACAGGATCGCGGTGCCCTTCGCCCAGCGCTTGGCGAGGTCCAGGTAGATCGCGTGCCCCGTCACCTGCCAGCGACGCTCGGCGACCACCATCATCACCGGCATCGCGATGCCCACGACCGCGAACACGATGTGGAACGCGAGCGAGACGCCCATCTGGGATCGGGCGGCGAGGAGGTCGGGCACGGCTACCTGAGCGTCGCCAGCCGCTCCTCGACCGCCCGATTGTTCGGGAACTCTCCGGTCATCGCCTGCAGCACCGCCTTCGCGGAGTCCGGCATCCCGCCGGCGGAGAACGCGTCCGCGCGCAGGATACCGAGGCGGAACCGCAGGAACCGGCTGTCCGGCGCGGCGGGGAACCGTGCCAGCGCGGCCAGCGCAGCTCTGCCGTCCCGCTTATCCACGATGAGCGACTCGACGGTCAGCAGCTGCACCAACGTGTCGTCCGGATGGCGTTGGGCGAGCTGTGAGATCAGCCGCGCCGCGTCGGCAGGGTCGCCCTGTCTCCGGTCCAGCATTGCCTGTTGATAGAGGCCCGCGACCAGCAGCCGACTGACGTCTTCGGGATTCCCGCTTCGGATCCCGACGCCGCCGGCGTAGCTGTAGACCAGCGTCCCGCCTTTGTCACCGGTCTCATAGAGCGCGTACGCCCCCGCGAGCCCGACCACGCAGGAGCCCACGTGCAACGCCCGCCGGTACTTCGCATACCGTGTCCGGGCGAAGGCGAGCGCCAGCGCCTCGAGCGCGGCGACGCCGAGGAAGATGTTCCGCGTGCGCGTGCCCCACGCCTGGTGGTCCTCCACAGCCGGGCGGGCGCCGGGTATCCGCTCCACCGGGCCGTGGGCGGCGAGGCCCGACTGCACCGCGAGGACCGCGGCGGCCGTCCCGACGAAGAGCAGGACCGCGGCGGCGGGCCCGGTGAACGCAAGCTTGCCGCTGAGCGAAACGCACCGAAATAACACGCCAGCGAGCAGGAGGGCGATCACGAAGTGCGCGATCTGGGGGTGCATTGGGGCAAGCGACACGGCCAGGGCTCCGACGCTCGGTGAGCCGGAAAGATACGGCCGCGCGGCCCAACAGCGGGGCCTGGATAGTGAAGACCCAGGCCCCGCCTGCCCGCCCGCGAATGTTACAGGCGATTCAGGAACTCGAGCAGCGCCCAGCGGTCTGGGGACGACAGGCGCAGGTAGCGGTCGCGGGAGCGCGCCGCCTCTCCGCCGTACGCAGCAACAAATCGGTGTAGGCGTACACCCGCTTGTAGCTCAACGCGCTCACGCGATTGTACCCCGTGAAGAGCGCCGGCACCTGGCACGCGGCGCATCCGATCTTGGCGAACTCGTAATAGCCCTTCAGCGCGCCGATGCTCAACGGCTGCCGCCGCGGCGGGGCGAGCAACTGCACGAAGGCGTTCGCGGCATCGAAATCCTGCTGATTCAGCTCCGCATCCGGGGCCGGATCGACGCCCGCCGGTAGCGGGTTGCCCCCGATGGTCTCCTCCTTCGGCTTGGCCGGGTTCGTGATCCCCATCTCGAAGAGGAAGGCTCCCGCGTTGAATTCCCGCAGCGTCGGCTCCTGCGCCTTGCGGCCGAAGCGGCCAAGACGCCCGTCTGCCGAGAAGTTGGGGCGACCGGAGATGCCGTCGCCGTTGCGGTCGGAGGGGTCGGCGCGCGCGAGGATCTC
>DASPXO010000010.1:0-7930 GCA_035637235.1 Gemmatimonadales bacterium
CCGTTCTCGCGGCTCATCGCGCTGCTCGGCCTCCAGGACTCGCTCGCGTCGCTGATCCTGATCTATCCCACGATGACCATCCCGTTCTGCACCTGGCTCGTCATGGGGTTTCTCCGGTCGGTCCCCTGGGAGATCGAGGAGCAGGCGATGATCGACGGGTACAGCCGGCTCGCCGTCATCCTGAAAGTCGCGCCCCGCCTCATTTTGCCGGGGATCTTGACGGTGGTCGTATTCAGCTTCACGCTGGTGTTACAGGAATTCGTGTACGCCCTGACCTTCATCAGCTCAGTGGACAAGATGACGGTGAGCCTGGGAGTTCCGATCGCGCTGGTCCGCGGTGACGTGTACCACTGGGGGGCCCTCATGGCCGCCGCCCTGTTCACGAGCATCCCGCTCGCGGTCGTCTACAACCTGTTCATCGACCGCTTCATCCAGGGCTTCACGATGGGCGCCGTGAAAGGCTGAAACCGGCGCTCTAGCGCACCCGGCCCGACCGGCTCAGAATAATGCCCGTGCCGCTCTCTTCCTACCTTCTTGACGCGAGGGGGATGTCATGAGAAACCGGATGGCATCGTTCGCTGGGCTCGCCGTCACCGTGATGTCGATCTTCTGGGGTCGAGCTTCCGCCGCGGCCCAACAGCCGGCAGGGCAGGTGGTCAAGCTGGGGGAGGGCGAGACGCTCACGATCAGCGGGTTCGTGAGCGCCACCCTGTTCATGGACCGTTCGAAGTTCGCCGCGTTCGGGCAAGGGCAGAACGCCGAGTACGCCGCTCAGGTCGAGGACACGACCGACAAGACGTTTCTGGACGGCGACGTCCGGAACACCCGCATCCGCTTCGAGTTCGCGGGCTCGCCCGTGCTCGGCAAATGGTCGCCGAGAGCGGTCCTCGAGAGCGACTTCTTCGGCGCGTTCAACGGCGTGCCGCCGTTCGGGGACGAGCAGCCTCAGTTGCGCATCCGGTTCGCGTACGCGGACCTGACGAACGGCCGCACGACGGTCCGAGTCGGCCAGTTCTGGTCGCCGCTGTTCGGGGAAACCCCGGTGTCCCTCTCGCACCTCGCGTTCCCGATTGGGTACGGTGCGTCGGGGAAGGTAGGGTGGCGGTTCCCCGGAATCTTCCTGTTCCACGACCTCACCGCGGGGAAGCCGGTCGTCGTTCAGCTCCAGCTGGCCGCGTTCGAAGGCTCGGGACCGGCCACCGCCGCGGCTGGAGATACCGCTGCAACCAGACAAATCGGCCAGGGAGAGGCCTCCGGGCTCCCCCAGCTCGAGGCGCTGCTCAGCTTCAGCAAGCGCTCTCCCAAGCTCAGCTGGAGCGCCTACGTGGCCGGCCACGTCGATTGGAAGGATACGAGCGGCACCAATCGACCTGGTAACAACTTGACGGGGGTGGCGTTCGAGGCGGGGGGCAACATTGTGCCCGGCAAGGCGTCGCTCCGCGGCAACTTCTACTATGGGAAGGCGATCGGACAGCAGTTCGGCCACATCACGCAGTTTGCACAAGGGAACGGGAATATCCGCGGCTACGGCGCGTGGGGCCAGGTCGGCTACGACTTCACGCCCCACTGGGGTCTATTCCTGTACTACGGGATCGACGACCCGGACGAGGATCGGTTCGCGCAGGACAATGGAGGCGCCGCGCTGGCGCGTGTGCAGAATCAGGACGCGGCTGCGCTGGTGCGTTTCCGGGCGGGCCGTTACGCGCTCGGGCTGGAGTGGTTGCGGGCGATGACCCAGTGGGGCAGCGTCCCGGCGGGACGGACCGACGCCGACCAGGTCGCCCTCAGCGTCTTGTACACGCTCTGACGAGCAATTGCGGATTGCGGATTGAAAGGCGCTCGAGCAACTCAATCCGCAATCCGAAATCCGCAATCCGCAATTTAGGAAACGGAGGGTAGGTCTATGAAGGAGCGGAAAGGGATGCGACGGCGCGAGTTCGTCACTACCACGGCCGGTGCGGCCGCGGCCGTCGCCCTCGGGCCCACCATCTGGATCAAGCGCCGCCAGAAGACGCTGCGGATCCTGCAGTGGAGTCACTTCGTCCCCGCGTACGACGTCTGGTTCGACAAGAACGCCAAGGACTGGGGGACGGCCAAGGGCGTCGAGGTGACCGTCGACCACATCTCTCTCGCCGACCTGGGCACCCGCGGCAACGCGGAGGTGGCGGCGCAGCAGGGGCACGACTTGTTCCAGTTCCTCTCGCCGCCCGGGGCGTTCGAGCCGCAGGTGCTCGACATGGCCGACATCCTCCAGGAAGCCGAGCGCCGGCACGGGCCGATTCTCGACCTCTGCAGGCGCAGCACCTTCAACCCGGTGACGCGCAAGTGGTTCGGGTTCAGCGACAACTACGTGCCGGACCCGGGCGATTACCTCAAGAGCGTCTGGAGCGAAATCGGGATGCCGGACGGCCCGGTGACGTGGGAGGATCTGGTCAAGGCCGCTCCCTTGATCAAGACCAAGCATCCGGAGATCCAGATCCCCATCGGGATCGGGATGTCACAGGAGCTAGACTCCAACATGGCCGCGCGCGCCATGCTGTGGTCGTTCGACGCGTCCGTGCAGGACCAGAACGAGAACGTCGTCCTCAAGTCCGATCGCAGCCTCGAGGCGCTGGAGTTCGGCGTGCGCCTGTTCAAGGCGGGCATGAACCCTTCCGTGCTGAGCTGGAACGCCGCCTCGAACAATCAGGCCCTGAACGCCCGCCAGACCGCCTACATTCTCAACTCCATCTCCGCCTACCGCACGGCGCAGGACAACAAGCTCCCCGTGGCGGACGACATCTCCTTCGTGCCGGCGCTGAAGGGCCCGCGCGGGACGCGCTGGGCCAGTGAGCACGTGATGGGGATCTACGTCATCTGGAAGTTCGCCCAGAGCCCCGATCTCGCGAAGCAGTTCCTGCTCGACCTGATCGGCCACTATCGGGACGCCGTCATGGGCAGCAAGCTGTACAACTTCCCGTCGTTCGCCGGATCGGTCGCCGACGCGGGCGTCCCCGTGGCCCAGAAGCCGGCGGCGGGAAAGAAGTGGCTGGAGGGGGTTACGGCGAACGACCCGTTCGGCTCGAACCCGCCGTCCAAGCTGCAGCCGATCAGCACGGCGCTCGAGTGGGCGACGAACATCGGGCACCCGGGACCCGCCAATCCGGCGGAGAGCGAGATCTTCGATACCTTCGTGCTGCCCACGATGTTCGCGAGCGCGGCCACCGGGCGCATGAGCGCGAAGCAGGCCTTGGACGAGGCGCACAAGCAGGCGAAGACGATCTTCGAGAAGTGGCGGGCGAAGGGGTTGGTCGCGGGAGGGTCCCAGGATCGGACCTAGAGGACTTGGTTACGGAGCTCGCCCTGCTGCGCGAAGCGCCCCGACCGAACATGTCGGGGCGCTTCGTGCATCGGGTCGGGGCGCCGCGTGCTGCGCCCCAACCATCCACCTAGCCCCGGGCGCCTGCGCGCACCTCTGCCGGCTGCCAGATGCTGATCCTGCGCGTCTCCGGCATCAGGAACAGGCCGAGCAGGAAGCAAACGGCCGGCACGACGATGGGATAGATCAGCGCCGACCCCAAGCTATGGGTGGACAGGTACGCGGAGGTCGTGATGATGGGCACGAGCCCCCCACCCCAGCCGTTGCCGATGTGATACGGCACCGACACCGACGTGTACCGGATGCGCGCCGGGAAGTACTCGGCGAGGAACGCCCCGATCGGGCCGTAGACCATTCCAACGTAGGAAACCATGATCGCGACGATCAGGATCGCCAGGGGGTAGTTGGTGTTGGCCGGGTCCGCAGCCCTGCCGAGCGCCGTGTAGAGGGGGTAGTACGTGAGGGATGCGAGCAAGAACCCCCCGAGGATGATCGGCTTCCGGCCGATCTTGTCCGAGAGCCATCCGAACAGGATCAACGTCGGCGTGGCGATGAGGAGCGCGATGCCCGTGATGATGGCCGGCGTCAAGACGTCCGGCTTCCGCACCTGCTGGAGGAAATACAGCGCCCAGAACTGGCCGCTGTACCACACGACCCCCTCCCCGATCACGACGATGCTGGCGATCACCACGTACTTGAGGTTCTGGCTCACGAAGGCCTCGCGCCACGGATTGGTCGCCGTCTGTCCCTTGGCCTTGATGGCCTGGAAGATCGGTGTCTCCTGGAGCCGGAGCCGGATATAGATCGCGATCGCGACCATGACGAGCGAGAGGAGGAACGGAATCCGCCACCCCCACGCGTTCCACGCGTCGGTGCCCAGGGTCTCGCGTGTCCCGACGATCACGGCCAGCGACACCACGATGCCGAGCGTCGGCGACGTCTGCAGCCAGCCGGTGTAGTAACCCCGCTTTTCGTCGGGGACGTGCTCGGCGACGTAGGTGATCGCTCCGCCATACTCCCCGCCGAGGCACAGGCCCTGAATGAGGCGGAGGATGAAGAGGAGGACGGCCGCCGCGAGGCCGATGCGGGCGTAGCTCGGGATGACGCCGATCAGCGCCGTCGACAAGCCCATGCCGCTCAGCGTGATGAGGAAGGTGTACTTGCGGCCTACGAGATCACCGATCCGGCCGAAGACGAACGCCCCGAGCGGCCGGATCAGGAAGCCGACTGAAAACAGCGCCACGGTGCTCAGGAACGCGGCCACCGGGTCGCTCTTGGAGAAGAACTGGACCGACAGGATCGCGGCCAGGCTGCCAAAGATGTAGAAGTCGTACCACTCGATCACGTTCCCGACGGCTGCGGCGATGACGACGCGGCGAAGCTCCTTGATGGAGAGCGGAGGGGCGGTCATAACTTCCTCGTGGAAAAGGGCGCGTTTCCAGTTGTTATTCGATCTGGCCGAACTTCGCGATGTCTTCCGGCAGTCCTTCTTGCGTCGTGACGGCGTCCTTGCCTTGCACCATCGTGCGGATTTGCTCGACCACATCCGGGTTCGCCAGCGTCGTCACGTCGCCGACGTCTCGGCGATTCGAGATCGCGGCGAGCACGCGGCGCATGATCTTCCCCGAGCGCGTCTTCGGCATGTCCGGCACGAGGTACACGTGCTTGGGTCGCGCGATCTTGCCGATGACCTCTTCGTTCGCCCGGATCACGCGGTCAATGACGTCCTGGCTCGGCGGCACGCCCGGTTTGAGGGCGATGTACACTTCAGGCACGCGTCCCTTCAGCTCGTCCTGGACAGGGACAACGGCAGCCTCGGCGACTTCCGGGACCGTGAGACAGGCGGACTCGATCTCCTTCGTGCCGAGGCGGTGACCGGCGACGTTGATCACGTCGTCGATACGGCCCAGGATGCGGTAATAGCCATCGGCCGCCTGCACCGCGCCGTCGCCGCACAGGAAGGGCCAGTCGCGCCAATCCTTGCTGCGGGGATTCCTGTTGTACTTGGCGAAATAGGTCTTGATGTAGCGGTCGCGGTCGCCCCAAATCGTCTGCATGATGCCCGGCCACGGATTGCGGATGCAGATGTTGCCCGCCTTGCCCGAACCCTTGGGGACTTCCGCCCCGGTCTCATCGTAAATGACGGGATGAATCCCCGGCGCGGCGGGACCGCAGCTGCCCGGCTTCATCGGATGAATCCCCGGAACGGTGGTGCCGAGAAAGCCGCCCGTTTCCGTCATCCACCACGTATCGGTGACGACGGCTTCCCCCTTGCCGACCTCGTCGTAATACCAGCGCCACGCCTCCGGCTCGATCGGCTCGCCCACCGTCGTCATCGACTTGAAATGGTAGTCGTACTTGCGCGGTTCTTGGGGACCCAGTTTCCGCAGCATCCTAATCGCCGTCGGCGCGGTGTGGAAGATATTCACGCCCAAACGCTCGGCAATGCGCCACGGCCGCCCCGCGTCGGGGAACGTCGGCACGCCTTCGTACAGCACGCTCGTCGCCGCGACCGCGAGGGGACCGTACACGATGTAGGAATGCCCGGTGATCCAGCCGATGTCCGCCATGCACCAGTAGATGTCCTCTGGATGAATGTCGAGAATCCACTTGGACGTGGCGGTCACGTAGGACAGGAAACCCGCGATACCGTGTTGCGCGCCCTTGGGCTTGCCCGTCGTGCCGCTCGAGTACATCAAGAACAGCGGCCCCTCCGACGGCAGGGCGACAGGCTCCACTTGCCGGCCCTTGTAATTCTTGAGCAGATCGTTCACGAAGAAATCGCGATCCGGAACCAGCGGCGTCTTAGCCGAATACGTTCCGGGATAACGCTGCCACACCAAGACCTTATCGACCTCCTGCCCCAGGTCTTTCGCCGTTCGCACCGCGATGTCCGCATTCGCTTTGTGATCGCCGAGCGTGCCATTGCGCCAGTAGCTGTCCATCGTGATCAGCACACGGCTGCCCGAATCCTCAATGCGCGAGCCGCACGCCTGACCGCTGAACCCGCCAAACACCTGCGAGTGAATGATTCCCAGGCGTGCGCACGCCAGCATCGTGATCGGCAGCTCCGGGACCATCGGCATGTGCAACGTGATGCGATCTCCTGCCTTGAGTCCCAAGCCGCGGAGCAGCGCGGCCACTTCATTCACGCGTGTATACAGGTCCTGATAGGTGATGGTCACATCCGGCTCTGCTTCCGGCTCGGGCACGAAAATGAAGGCTGCCTTGTTGCCGTACGTGGCCAGATGGCGGTCCACACAGTTGTAGGACGCATTGAGCTTGCCACCGACGAACCATTTCCAGAACGGCGCGTCGCTGGTATCGAGGACGGTGTGATATGGCTCGAACCAGGTCAGCATATCCGCATATTCCTTGAAGCAGTCGGGAAAATTGTCGAGGCCGAACTTTTCAAGGATATGCGTGTCTCGCATATTCGCCTGTGCCTTGAAGCTCTCGGAAGGATGACGGTACTCCTCTTCCTTCCAATGCACGGCAATCTGCGCTTCGCTGACCTCGGTTAGTTCCGTCGTTTTGGCCTTGTGTGCCATGTGATTTGCCTCGTCCCTCGGGACGCCGCCGGCGGCGGGAAGCTCTTCTGCTCGTCGAACAGGGTGTCGATGCGGTCTGTAACGGTTCGGGGTGAGCCGAGGGGTAACGATGCCCCTGCCTGGAGGCGAGGTCAAGGCGTGTCAGGACCTTGCATAATGCGCCGCGCCGCTCGCTCTGCGGCAGAACGGCGCGGGGCGTCGGCCACGGGAGTTTCGCCAAGCGGTTGGGGAGCCACAGGTTAGCCTCGCCGCACCCGGGCTGGCATCGGAGTGGCATTAGCGTGTCCTCGGCAATCAATGGAGCGCACTGTGGAGGAGACAATCTCGATGTCCACGCGTCCGACCGAACGGGTCCTGGCCGCTCCTGAGGAGTTGGTCCTCGACTCGCGGACCGCGTTTCGCCGTGCCGCCGCCGAGCTGCTGGAGCAGCTGGCGGAGGGGCGGGGGCGCCTGGTCATCGATCTGTCGGGAACCCTCCAGGTGGACAGCGCCGGGCTGGGCGCCCTGATGCTGGTTCAGCGCAAGGCGGCCGAGCGCCGCCTGACCGTGTGCCTGCGGGGCGCCAACGAAGAGCTGCGCTTCCTGCTGGTCCTCACCAAGTTGGACGACCTGTTCGAGCTGGAGAGCGGCGCGTCCTAGGACACCGAGTCCGATCTCTCGATAGTGTCTGGAACCGGTGCGGAGAGTGGCTTACGGCTGAAGCCTGAGCTCGGCGCGGCACCGGCCTGAAAAGTGTAAGGGCGCAGCGTGCTGCGCCCTTTCCTTTTCCCGTCGTCAGCTGTCGGCGTCGCGTTTCGGGGCGTGCAGCTCCGCGCGCGCTTGCGACAGCTTCTCGAGCCCCCCGGGCACCTGCGTGGCCCACAGGTGCAGGGCCTCGTCCCCCGCCCGCTCGTCCCCCGCCAGGAACAGCGCCTGCGCGTTGAGCCACAGCGCCTCCGCCCCGCCGCCCGCGGCGTAGGCGCGCGCGAACCGCGCCGCCGCGTCCTGCAAGAGGCCGGCGCGCCGGTACAGGTCACCCGCC
>DASPXO010000011.1:0-12175 GCA_035637235.1 Gemmatimonadales bacterium
ATCAGTTCTTCGCCGACAATCCCGACAGCCGCGAGCCGAAATACCAGACTCGAACCGGCATCTACTCTGAAGGCTGCGGCTTGGAAAACGTTCATCTCTCCTGGGGCCATGACGAATACCTGTATCACGTCGTCAAAGGTTGCCTGCCGCCGGAGGCCCTTTACATGATTCGCTATCACTCCTTCTACCCGGCGCACCGCGAAGGGGAATATCAACACCTCATGAACGGCCGGGACAAGGAAATGTTCGAGTGGGTTCGAGCTTTCAATCCTTACGACCTTTATACCAAAAGCCACGAGCGCCCGAATGTCGAGCAAGTGCGGCCCTTCTATAACGAATTAATTTCGGAGTATTTTCCAACCGAGCTCCGCTGGTAGCGGCTTCCTGCGGGCACCCCATGTCGCTCCGCTTTTGCCAGACTCCTCTGCTCGGCGTGGTTCTCGTGATCCTGTCGTCGGCGTTGCAAGCGCAGGCGCCGGGCCGTTGGGGTTGTCGGGCGGACAGCCTCGCCGGCTTCAACTGTGCGCGGTACTACGACGGCACGGTGACCCTGACGTCCGAGCTGAAGGGATCCGCCCAGCAGTCGCGGCGGGTGGTGGCGACGGTGACCGGCGGCCGAGTCACTTGCCGGGTGTCGGGCAGCGACGTCGAGGAGTTCGAGGCGCCGGGCATGCTGGCGGTCGTCCACGAGGCGACGCAGGTGGTCGGCGGCGGATATAGCATCAGCGTCTGGTGCTCCGAGGAAGCCGGAGACTCCCCGCGGCGCGGGACGGAGCCACAGATCAAAATCGTGAAGCAGCGCGCGGCGAACTACGCAACTCTCGAAGGCAAAGACGCGCACGAGCATCCCGATGCAGATGCCGCGAACGGGCTCACGGGGGCGGAGACGATTACCTGGGCGTTGCGACGGCCTTAGCTGTCTATCTCAGGCCTGTCGGCGTGTACGTCCAGGTCCAGCCGTTGGGCTTGTCCACGGAGACGAGCGACTTGCCGTCCTTGGAGATTGACACGTCCTCGCCCCCGGCGGCGGGCATGCCGAAGAAGACCGTCGGCAGGACGACCAGCATCAGGTCACCTCCTCCGTGCTCGCCGCAACGTTGTCCTGCACGCACCCCGTTTCGCCCATGTGGGGGACGATCGCCGCCGGATAGCTCCGCGTTCCGGTGAGTTGGAGGGTGTTGGCCAGCGGCGTCACCGAGGCGACGGTCCAGTGGTCGTACGTGCCGCTGGCGCGGACCGGCGGGCACGGCCCGTCGGCGCCCGGGGGCGCCATCGTCAGCCGACCATATTCACCGGGTCCGCGCCGCTCAACCGTCGATCCCGATCGGAGTTGGGACCAGCGCGGGCCGGGGATGACGGCCCTGTAGTGGCTGGGGGGCCCGCGGCGTTGTCCCGCCTTTCACTTGTGCGTGGATTTATGTGTAGGACATCACACATGGCGACCAATCTGGCAATCGATCCCGAGCTGCTCGACCGCGCACTCGCCGTGAGCGGTGAGAAGACGAAAAAGGCGGCCGTCACCAAAGCGCTCGAGGAATTCATCGCCCGCCGGGAGCAGCGCCGCCTGCTGGACCTGTTCGGTCGGCTGGACTGGAACCCGCGATACGACTACAAGGCGCAACGGTCCCGGCGGTGAACCTGTTCGTGGATACGAGCGTGTGGTCGCTGGCGCTGCGACGCGATACGCCTCCGTCCCAACCCGAGGTCGCGTGCCTGCGCCGCGCGCTCGACCGCGCCACACCCGTCCTCACCACCGGCATCGTCCTGCAGGAGTTGCTGCAGGGCTTCCGAGGACCGAAAGCCCGGGCCGCCATCCTGTCCCGGTTTTCAGCTCTGCCGTTTCTCGTGCCCGATCGCGACGATCACGTTCGGGCGGCGGAGCTGCACGTCGCCTGCCGGCGGAAGGGCCTTCAGGTGGGCACGATTGACGTGTTGCTCGCCGCGCTGTGCGTGCGCTACGAGCTGACGATGCTCTCGACCGACGCGCACTTCCGGCGGATCGCCGGTGTCCGACCGCTGGCGGTGTGGACGCTCTGAAGCAGGGCGCTGCTGCCGCATGGTGGCTACAACAGTGCGGGTGACCAGCCTCAAGACGCCCGCTGCGTGGAACCGCGCCTGAGCCCCCGCTCGGGGGGTCTTGCTCTGCCCACCGCAGGCACTTAACCGCTGATCGATCCGATGACGCCGAGCGCGGTCCGGGTCTTGCGCTACCCAACTGCCAGCCCTCACCGATGATCGTGCGATGGCGCAGAGCTTGGAGCAGTGGGTCGTCACCGAGGTCAGCGCGGTCAAGGAGAAACCCCTCAGGTGGCTCTCCGAGCACTACTTTTTCAGAGACCCCTCGCGGCCCGCCTTCACCGACACCACGCACTTCTTCGCGCCCGCCGATGGCATCCTGCTGTATCAGCAGGCGGTGCGGCCCGACGAGGCCATCGTCGACATCAAGGGGAAGCAGTACTCCCTGCGGGAAGCGATGCGGGACCCCGCGTACGACCGCGAGAGCCTGGTCATCGGGATCTTCATGACGTTCTTCGACGTCCACGTCAACCGGATTCCGTTCCCGGGCCGCCTCACCTACAAGCAGCTCGACGAGATCGGCACGTACAACTACCCGATGCTCCCGGTCGAGCACAGTCTCGTCCGGGACCTCCGGCTCGACTTGAGCGAGGCCAGGTATCTGCACAACAACCAGCGGGTGCTGAACCGCGTATACGCACCCGACCTCGGCCAGCCGTACTACATCCTGCAGATCGCGGACTACGACGTGGACTCGATCCTCCCGTTCCAGCTCAAGCAGAACTGGCCGTATGCGCAAAACCGGCGCTTCTCGCAGGTGCGCTACGGCTCGCAAGTCGACTTGATCGTTCCCCTGTCTGACCGATTCGAGTTCACTCCCACGGTGCCGACGGGCATGCACGTCGAGGCTGGAGTCGACGCGCTGATCCGCATCACGCCGAAGCGACGCTCCGACACGACACCCTGAGGCATGCCCATGGCGACCACGCAAGATCCGAAGACCGCGCACCGCGCGACGCTGCCGAGCACGCTCATGACCAGCCTGCGGAGCGCCCCACTTCCCGAGCCGGGTGCGGAGACCGAGCGCTGCGCGCTCAACCCGACCCAGCTCGACAAGCCGGCGTTCGTGCTGGCCGTACCGTTTTCCTTCGCCACCGAGGTCGCCAACAACCCGTGGATGCAAGAGCTGTCCGCGGTGGAGCGGGCGCCCAACCGCAAGAAGGCGATGCGGCAATGGCTGGACTTCTATCACTACCTCGCCGCGGAGGCGGTCGTGTACCTGCTGCCGAGTCGCGGCGACTGGCCGCTGCAGGACCTCGTGTTCACCGCGAATCTGGGCGTGGTGCTCGATCACCTGCCGGACCAGAATACGGCGATCGTCTCCAACTTCACCTCCGACCCGCGGGTGGGCGAGGCGGAGATTGGGACGGCCTTCTTCACGTCGTTGGGCTATCGGGCGGTGCGGCCACCGCACAAGTTCGAGGGCGAGGCCGAGCTGAAGCACCTCCGGGACAACGTGTACGCGGGTGGCTACGGGATCAGATCGGAGCGCGAAGCCTACGAGTGGATGGAGAGCCACCTCGACATCCGGGTGGTCAAGCTGAGGGAGACGGAGCCGTATCTCTACCACCTCGATTGCACCGTTTTCCCCCTCACGCGAGAGAGCACGCTGGTGTGCACGGAGCTGTACACGGAGCAGGAGGTCCGGGAGCTCGAGCGGTACACGAACATCATCGACGCCCCCCTGGACGACTGTTTCTCCGGGGTCTGCAACTCGGTGCGGCTTTCCAACACGATCCTGAACGCCTCCCACATCACCGAGCTGCGGGCGGGCACCGAGGAGTACGCATACGAGCTCGCCAAGAACCGGCGGCTCGAGGACATCGCCGCGAGCCTGGGGTTCGAGCTCACGTTCTTCAACTTGAGCGAATACTTGAAGGGCGGGGCCCTGCTGTCCTGCGCGGTCATGCATCTGAACCGATACTCCTACGAGTTCGCCCTGACCTAGGGCGCGCCGAGCGTGAGCGCTCCCCTCCGCCCGGCGGCCGCGCCGGGGCCGGCCACCGCAGCGCGCCTGCAGCTCGACACGTCGTCGCGCACGATCTGGGCGATCGCGTCGCCGGTCGTCCTCGCCGGCTTGAGCGAGCACATCGTCGAGATCACCGACACGGCGCTGCTGGCCCGATTCGGGACCATCGAGCTGGCCGCGATCGGGATGGCCGCCGCGATCTACGAGGTCGTGGTGTTTTTCACTTTCGGCCTGGCGGACAGCATCCAGATCGTGGCCGCCCGCCGGGCCGGCCAGGGCCGGGAGCAGGCCATCGGGGACGCGTTCTTCCACGGCGCGAGCCTGCTCGCCGCGCTGTCGCTCGCGCTGTTTCTCATCCTCGCCTTCGCCTCCCCGGTCGTCACCCGCGCGATCCTCCGAACCGACAGCGTGCGGTGGGCGGTAGACGATTTTCTCAGGATCATCGCGTTCGCGGTCCTGTTCCACTGCCTCAACATGGCCTACGGCGCGCTGTACGTCGGGATCGGACGAACGCGCCCGCTCATCGCGGCCACGGTCGTCTTGGCGGTGACCAACGTCGGGCTCGACTACCTGCTCATTTTCGGCCATTTGGGGCTGCCGCGCCTCGGCATCAAGGGCGCCGCCGCCGGATCCCTGATCGCGGAAATCGCCGCGTTCGGGGTCCTGACCTGGTCGGCGCTGCGCCGCGGCGACGCCCGCCGGTTCGGCCTGTTCAGGCCGCGCCGGCTCGACCCGTCGCTCGCGAAGGCCATGCTGACGATCGGCTGGCCGGCGGCGCTGCAGCGGTTGGTCGAGGCCGTCCGCTGGTTCCTGTTCTTTCTGATCATCGAGCATATCGGCGCAAGCGCCCTCGCGATCGCGAACATCGTCCACGGCGTCTACGCGCTCTTCCTGCTGCCGCTCGACGCCCTCGCCGAGACGGTGTGCACCATGGCCAGCAACCTGATCGGCCAGGAGCGCAGCTCCCGGATCGGCGGGCTGCTGCGCAGCACGATGGCATGGGCGACGCTCGCGATCGTGCCGTTCGTGGTCCTCGCGCTCGCCTGGCCGGAGATCCCGCTGTCGCTGTTTACCACCGATCCCGAGCTCCTCTCGGGAGCGGCCGGCAGCCTGAGGGTGGCGAGCCTGGCGCTGCTGATCGTGATCCCCGGGGCTCTGGTGTTGGGCGCCGTAGAGGGCACGGGCGACACGCGGACGGCGCTCGTCATCGAGCTGGTGCTCTCGGTCGGCGTGCTGCTCTCGGCCTACGCGGCGGCGATCGTCTTGCACCTGCCCTTGGCGGGGATCTGGGCGTCAGAAATCGTGGGCTGGCTCGTGTGCCTGCTGATGGCCTACGGCTGGCTGCGCAGCGGGCGCTGGCGGCGGGTCTCCATCTAGCCAGTCGTCGACCAGCTTCACGTCCACATCCCCGCGCGTCGCCTTCGAGTAGGGGCAGACCTCATGCGCCGCGCGCATGGGCGCGAGCAGCGCGTCGTGGTGAGGTCGTGGTGGCCTAAAGCTCTCAGCGGCCTGATCGAGATCCCCTATGGCCGCCTGCCGCAGTCGATCATCTCCACCGCGTCCGCGCCGCTGAACCGCCGCCCGGAGAGGGTGCTGCCGGTGAGCGTCGCGCCAACGTCGCCGCACGACAGGTCCGACGCCTCGGAGCCGAACTGGAAGACCATGTCCGCGAGGCCGTCGCCGTTCACGTCTTCGAGATGCCCGCCGTGCGCCGCCGGCGCGTGGCCGGGGCCGAAGGCCACTGTGCCGGCGTCGATCTGCCCGGCGTCGAAATCGCGCGCGGCGCCGGCCGCGATCCGGGTCGAGAGGACGGCGACCGGGATCACGCCGCGGGCGTAGAGGTTGATCGGATTCCGATCACTCCCGGGCTTGATGTCGATGGCGATGGGGTCGACGGGGATGCCGCCCGCCCCGAACGAGACGTTGTCGACGCCTTCCGATGCGTCGGCGCACGAGATCCGGATCCGCGTGATGGGCTGGTCGGAGGTCACGCCCCAGAACGCGCCCTGGTTGGTGCAGGGCGCCGTCGTGGAGCCGAGTAGGCCGTTCGCCCCGAAAATGTCGATCTGACAGGTGCCCGCCCCGACGGGCACGACCAGGTCCATGCCGGCCGTCTTCACGTCCCCGCCGGTGAAGTCGATGACGAAGGCTTGCCGCCAGTTGGTGGAGACGATGCGTTGCGACGGGGCCTGGAACAGGCCGCGCCCGAGGAAGGCGAGTTCCATTCCGAAATTGGGTTGCTCGGAATTGAACCGTACCCCGGGCTTGATCGCGCCCGGAGCGACGCACGCATTATCGCTGGTCGCGTCGAGCGGCCCCGGGCAGTTACGGACGCCGCCGAACGGCGCGCTCCCTTGCTCGAAGTCTTCCAGCGGCAGGGCGGGGAACTGCGTGACGAAGCCCGCGCGGTCGGTGAAGAAGGTCAGCGATGCCGTCCGGGTGCCGGTCGGCTGCGCGCGATCAGGGAGAGTGAGACCGAGCAACGAGCCGACGGCAACGAGGCCAGGCAAGAGCGTCATGGTGGTCCTTGGTAAAGGTTCTCTCCCTTCCAGATGCTCACGGCCCTACGGATGTCACACGTGACCCGGGTCACTGCGAGGCACGCCAGCGGCCCTATGTCGAGCAGCGACTGGGGCATCCGGGGGGGTGCGGAGTGCTGCCGGGCGGCGGGGCGCCAAAGTAGCGTCAGCTCGCCGCGTTCCTGACGAGCAGCACGTAGAACTTCACGATCGCGGCATAGTCGGCCACGGCGATGCGCTCGTTCGTCCCGTGCACGCGCTCCAGGTCGCCCGGGCCGAGCCGCGCCGCGCTGAAGCGATACACGTCGGGACTGAGTCCCGCGTAGTGGCGTGAATCGGTCGCGCCCACCACGAGCCACGGCACGACGGCGGCATCCGGGGCGACTTGCCGGATCGTGCGCTGCAGCAGACGGAAGTTGGAAGAATTCACGTTGGAGATCGGCGAGGGCTCGGACACGGCGGGTCCGAGGACGCGCACGGCGACTCGCGCATCGCGGATCGTCTCGCGCACGTGCCTCACGACCAGGCCGACGCTGTCGCCGGGCAGGATCCGGAAGTTCACGACGGCCCGGGCCGACGAAGGGAGGACGTTGTCCTTGACGCCGGCCTGGAAAATCGTCGGCGCGGTCGTGGTTCGCAGCATGGCGTTGCCCTGCGGCGTGGCGCCGAGCCGGCGCGCGATCAGGCTCCCGAACAGCCAGCGGTTCGCGAGGCCGAGACGCGCGGCAAAGGGAAGCTCCGGTCCGAGGTAGTCCAGCATCTCGGCGGTCGGGCCGCGGATCGCGGTCGGCAGCGGATGGCGTTGGAGCCGCTCGACGGCCCCGCTCAGGATGCCGACCGCCGTTTCCGGTGGTGGCATCGACGAGTGCCCGCCCGGCGTGCGCACGGTGAGCTCCACGCTGGCGTAGCCCTTCTCGGCGATGCCGACCAGCGCGACCGCGCCGCGCGGACCCGGCACGAGCCCCCGCGCGATCGCGCCACCCTCGTCGACGACGAACGCCGGGCTCACCTTCCGGGACGCGAGCAGCGCGGCCATCGCCTTCGCGCCGCTGCCCCCCACCTCCTCGTCCGCTCCGAACGCGAGATACACGGTCCGGCGTGGACCGAAGCCCTGGCCGAGCAGGGTCTCTATGGCTTCGAGGATCCCGACCAGGTTGCCCTTGTCGTCGAGTGCTCCGCGACCCCACACGTAGCCGCCGGACATCCGGCCGCCGAACGGCGGCTCGGTCCATCGCGCCTCGGTGCCGGGCTCCACGGGCACGACGTCCTGGTGCGCGAGCAGCAGGACCGGCTGGAGCGTCGTGTCGGTCCCGGCCCAGCGGTACAGCAGGTTGAACCCCTGGACGCGTTCATGGGTGAGGGCGGCGTGCACCCGGGGGAACACGCGCTGCAGATATGCCTGCAGGTCGTGAAACTGCGTCGTATCGACGCCGGCCGTGCCCTGGAAGGAGATGGTCTGGAACTGCAGCGTGCCGGCGAGGCGCGCGGCGCCTGCCGTGTCGATGGGGACGCTCGGTGCGGGTTCCGGCGGAAGCTGCTTCGACCGGTAGGTCGCCGTCCGGAGGACCAGCGCGCCGGCGAAGACGAGCAGTGCGCCGCTGGAGATGCCCCACGCTTTGTTCATGAAAACCGGCCTCCGCTGAACTGGAAGCCAGATACCTCACCGCCGGAGGCGCGTCAAGTGCCGCGAACGCCTCCGCGTCGTGCGGACCGCGGGAGCTCCTACTGCTTCTGGATGAGGATCTTGATGGCGGCTGCGGCCACGACCAGCATGACGAACGGCCAGAAGCCGATCATCATCATCAGCCCGCCGTAGATCACGACGAGTGTGCCGAGCGCCAGCACGGTCAGGAACAGGGAGAGGACGACCGCGGCAGCACTCCGCTCCGCGGACTCGCCGGTACAGACGTCGCAGCGCGTCTCCACGAGCCCCGACGGGTCGCCGCAGCCCTTGCAGGAGGGCATCAGAAGTGGCGGGTGGGTGGGCTGTTACTGGCGCGTGAAGGTCGCGCGCCACGCACGGTCCAGCGGCACCCACGTGAAGTGGTTCTGGTCCAGGATGCTGAAGGACGAGGGGCTGGCGCCGGCTGCAACCGTGATCGGGCGGAATGTGACGCGCGGCTCGGCGTCGTCCAGGACCCCCGTCATGAACTCCGGCGCGGCCCCGGTCGTGTACACCGAGGAGCTGAAGAACCGGTCGCTCGTCGGGTCGAACCCGAGCATGCCCTGGCCACGGACGTTGGAGTGATCGAGCTGTTCAGTCCATTCCAGCCGCAGGTCGTCGTACAACGTCGTCACGACCCGCGTTCCCGACGCGTCCGGAGCGCCGTCCAGGTTCCCCGCGAACCAGATCTCGAACCGCCAGGTGCCGACCAAGTTCCGGAGCATGCTCCGGGCGGGCGCCACGTGAGACGGCTCGAGCGACACGGGGGTGGTAACTCCGACCCGTTCGTTGGCTTGCTCGCCGCCCTGGGCGACGAGCGGGCTGGCGGAAGCGGCGGCGATGGCCAGCACGCCGGCCGCGACATATCCGAACCTGCGATGAGCATTGATTGTCATGACGGGCCCCTTTGCACGGGATGTGCCACGGTCGTCGCGGGGCGGACCCGCGCCTCCAGCCGGCCTGCTCGCAAGCGCCGCAGGCGAGCGCCCGGACGCGTGAGCCGTGTCACACTCCGCCACGTCTCGCCCGCAGTCTTGCAACCTGCACGCGGCCCGCGGAAGCTGCTTCAGGACGGCGGAATCGTGAGCTCGATCACGTCCCCGGGATGGACGGTGATCGTCTCGGTGCGCGGGTTGCCCCGGCCTCCGATCGGGTGCAGCTCGAACTGCAGCTCGTTCGCGTTCCCTACGATGTCCGGACGCAGCATGAACAGCCGGGAGGAGAGTCCCGTGACCATGCCCAGCCGGATGCGCTGCCCGGCGCGCACGACGAACACGTCCATGTCCAGAAAGTTCTGGTTGAGGACCTTGAGCGCGGTCTCCGTGCGGGGCGCGGGGTCGTCGCCCGGCTGCGCCCGGTGGCTGCAGGCGGCGACCAGGGCGAGCCCGAGCGGCATGAGCCGCCGGTAGATCGAGTGCATCGCTATCGCTCCTCGACGGGGTGCCCGACCATCCCGAGCGGCTCGCCTTGCGAGATCGCCGGGGTCGCCACGACGTACAGCACGACCCCGGCGAACGGCGCCGGGATCTCCGCCAGCGTGTTTCCGAAGAAGTCCGTGACCACGCCCATCACCGTCCCCTTCTGGACGGCGTGGCCGCGCTCGACCAGGGGATACCAGATCCCGGTGCCCGGGCTGCGCAGCACTTCGGCGCGATCGAACCAGAGCGGGTGCGGCACCTGCTCGACGTCGCCCGCCAGCATCCGCAGGTAGCGCAGCAGGCGGAACGCGCCCTGCACGTTGCGCTGCACCATGTCTTCGGCGGGGATTCCGAGGTACCCGGCCTCGGTCGTGAGCGCGGGCTTGCCTCGCAGGTGCGCCGTGTTCTGGGTGTACACCGACGCGGCGGGATCGCGCGGGCGAGCCGTGTCGATCACGACGTAATCGGTCCCCCACGCGAGGGCCATCTCGCGCGCGATCGAGTCGGCGCGCGGGTTGAGGCCGAGCGGGCTCCAATAGGTGTAGGGCCGCAGCGATTCGTTGCCGTCGCCCGCGTGGATGTCCACCAGGTAGTCCGCGCGCTCGATGATCTCGCGCGTGATGGCATCGGCGATGCGCTCCGACACGGTGCCGTCCCGCTTCCCGGGGTAGACCCGGTTCAGGTTCTTGCCGTCGATCGGGCTGTAGTAGATCGTGCGGCGCAGGAACGAGGGGAGGTTCGCCACGTGGACGAGGAGCACCGTGCCGCGCAGCCGCGTCGGGTCGAGGTCGCGGCGCAGCCGCTGCAGCGCGATGATCGGCGCCACCTCCGAGCCGTGCGTACCGGCGATGAGCGCCAGGGTCGGGCCCGGCTCCTTGCCGCGGACGATCGTCAGCGGGATGCGCGTGCCGGAGTCCACGCCCGCCGGCACGTCGATGAATCCGGAGGCCTTCTCCCCGAGGCGTGCCGCGGCGGATCCGATGCGGAGCGCGCCCGCCTGCTGGGTGAGGGCGGCGATGGTGAGCAGCAGAGCGAGCGACGGCATGGGCTCCCCGACTCCGGGCGTGATGGCCGCGCTCTAATCTAGGGCCGCGGCGTCTGGCGCGCCGCGCCAGCCGTCCCTACCTTGGCGTCCCATGATCGAATGGCTCCAGAGCCGGGTGGGCATGAGCCTCGCGCTTCAGGCGAAGCTGCTCAGCACCCTGGCGACGGTCGTCGGCCTCTGGCTGATCCACCGCATCGCGCTGGCGCTCGTGTACCGCCGGGTGCGGGACCCGTGGAGCCGCTACCGGTGGCGCAAGACCCTGACGTACGCGCTCATGACGGCCGGCGTCGTGATCGTCGGGCGTATGTGGTTCGCGGGGGTGCAGGCGCTGGCGACGTTCTTCGGCCTGCTCTCGGCGGGGCTCGCCATCGCCCTCAAGGAGCCCGTGTCGAACCTCGCCGGGTGGGCGTTCATCATCTGGCGGCGCCCTTTCGAGGTCGGCGACCGCGTCCAGATCGGCCCCCACGCCGGCGACGTGATCGACCTCGGCCTGTTCCAGTTCACGCTCAACGAGATCGGCGCCTGGGTGAACGCCGACCAATCGACCGGGCGCATCATCCACGTCCCGAACGGGAAGATCTTCAGCGATCCAATCGCCAACTACGACAGAGGCTTCAAGTATATCTGGAACGAAGTCCCGGTCGTCGTGACGTTCGAGAGCAACTGGAAGACGGCGAAGCAGATCCTCACGCAGATCGCCCTCACGCACGCGGAGCACCTCACCGCGCAGGCGGAGGAGGAGCTGCTCTCCGCGTCCCGGCAATACCTCATCAACTACACCAAGCTCACGCCGATCGTGTACACCAAGGTCGTGGAGCACGGGGTGCAGCTCACCATCCGCTATCTGATCGAGCCCCGCAAGCGCCGCGGCAGCGAGCATGCCATCTGGGAAGACGTCCTCGCCGAGTTCGCGCAATGCCCGGACATCGACATCGCGTACCACACGGTCCGCGGGTTCCGGGCCCCCGACGAGGGAAAGGCCGCGATGCGACCGCCGCTTGCCGCGCCCCAGGGCGCGTTGTCGCGGGACGTCGACGACTGACCCGCGACGCGGGCTCCTTCACGAGTACTTCGTAGTGGGCGACCGTTGGCTCGAGCTCGACGAGGTGGTTCGCGTCGCCGCGCGATCTCGGCACGGTCGAGACCCCGCCTGCGGGCGGCGGTCATGCGGACAGCGCCGGCTCGCGCAGGGCTGCGAGCGCGGCCGCCGTGTCCACAATCGTCGCGAACTCGCCGTTCAGCTCCGCCAGCGCGACCGAGTGCACGTCTTCCGCGCGGTGGTGCCGGCCGTCGGGTCCCGTGCGGTCGAACGTCGCGGTCCCGTCGGACACGACGTACGTCCGGAACCCCAGGTTCGCCGCCATGCGAGCCGTGGTGGAAACGCAGTGGTCGGTGAGCAGGCCCGTGATGACGACCGTGCCCACGCCGCACTGGCGGAGCATGACCTCGAGCCCGGTGCCGATGAAGGCGCTGTTCACCGACTTG
>DASPXO010000012.1:0-2825 GCA_035637235.1 Gemmatimonadales bacterium
AGGAACAGCGCCTGCGCGTTGAGCCACAGCGCCTCCGCCCCGCCGCCCGCGGCGTAGGCGCGCGCGAACCGCGCCGCCGCGTCCTGCAAGAGGCCGGCGCGCCGGTACAGGTCACCCGCCGCGACGGCGGCGTCGGGTCGCTCCTCGAGCGCCAGCGCCTGCTCGTAGGCCGCGAGGGCGTCCTTCTGGCGGAACACCATCTGGTAGGCTTCGCCCAACAGCATCCACGCGTCGGAGTTCTCGGGGAAGCGCTCGGTCGCCTCCTGCGCGGCGGTGACCGCGCCCCAGCGGTCCTCGATGGCGCGCCGCAGGCGCACCAGGGCGGGGTAGGGCTGGGCGAAGACGGGGGTGAGGAGGCAGCCCAGACTCAGCCAGCGGTCGGCGCGTTTGGCCGCGTGCCGCTGGCAGGCCGCCGCCCGCCGCACGGTGAACCGGACGAGGGCGGATCGCAGGGCTCTCAGCATTGCTTGATTATGGTTTTTCGCCCGGAGAGATTGCAACCGCGTATGTCACCCGCGCCGCGGTTGCCCGCTTCGGCCAGGTCTCCCCGCCCCTTGACGGGACGGCGCATCGTCATCACGCGCGCGCGCGAGCAGGCGGCCGATCTGGCGCGGGCCCTCACGGAGCTGGGCGCCTCCGTGGTCGCCGCGCCGGCGATCCGCATCGAGCCGCTCGCCGATCTCGAGCCGCTGCGCGCCGCCCTCGCCGATCTTTCCCGCTACGCGTGGGTCGTCTTCACGAGCCGGAACGCCGTGCGGGTCGTGTGCGACCGGCTGCCCGGGTGGGGCCTCGCCCCGACGGTGCTCGGCCGCGCCGCGGTCGCCGCGATCGGGCCGGCCACGGCGGCGGCGCTCACGCGCTGCGGCGTGACGCCGTCGCTCGTGCCGGAGCGGTTCGTGGCCGAAGCGGTCGTGGCGGCCCTCGCGGCGCGCGGCGACCTCCGGGGGAAGCGGATCCTCCTCCCCCGGGCGCGCGACGCGCGGGACGCCCTGCCCGCGGGGCTCTCCGCCCACGGCGCCGTGGTGGACGTGATCCCCGTGTACCGGACCGTGCCCGAGGCGGGCGACGGACGGGCGCTCGCGGCCGCGATCCTCGCGGGGGAGATCGACGCGGTCACGTTCACGTCGTCCTCGACGGTGCGGCACTTCGTGGAGATCGTGGGCCGCGAGGCGGCCACGTCGGGCCGGTTCGCCGGCGCGGTGATCGGGCCGGTGACGGCCGCGACCGCCCGCGAGCTCGGCGTCGCGGTCCGGATCGAGGCCGAGACATACACGATCCCCGGGCTCGTGGACGCGCTGACGCGATACTTCGGACGGGACGCGGGGAGCGGAAGACGGGAACCGTGAGCGGGGTCCTGAAGCTGGGGACGCGCGGCAGCAAGCTCGCGCGGTGGCAGGCGGAGTGGCTGCGCGCGGCGCTGGCGCGCCACGGCGTGCCCGCCGAGCTCGTGATCATCGAGACGCGCGGAGACGGGGAGGTGGACCGCCCCCTGTACCGGCTCGAAGGGAAGGGGTTCTTCACCAAGGAGATCGAGGACGCGCTGCTCGACGGTCGGATCGATGTGGCGGTCCACTCCCTGAAGGACCTGCCCACGAAGCTCCCCGACGGGCTCGCCCTCGGCGCCGTGCCGCGGCGCGCCGACCCCGCGGAGGCGCTGGTCACGCGGGTCGGGGGGATCACGTCCATCGCCGGGCTTACGGCCGGCGCCACTATCGGGACGTCGAGCCTCCGCCGCGCCGCCCAGCTCCGGTATCTCCGGCCCGACGTCGAGATCGTGCCGCTGCGCGGCAACGTGCCGACCCGCCTGCAGAAGGTGAAGAAGGGGCGGGACGGGCTCGACGCGGCGCTCGTCTCCTGCGCGGGACTCGACCGGCTCGAGCTCGCGGGCGAGATCGCCGTACGGCTCGATCCGGTCGAGGTGATGCCGGCGCCCGGCCAGGGCGCCCTGGGGCTCGAAGTGCGGGCCGACGACGGCGCGGCCCGCGCCGCGCTCCAGCCGCTCGAGGACGGGGCCAGCGCGCGCCAGGTCGCGGCCGAGCGCAGCCTGCTCGCGGCGCTCGGGGGCGGGTGTCAGGCGCCGGTGGCGGCATATGTCGGGGCCTGGCGCTCGGGGCTTGGGGCTCGGTTGTTCGGGAGGGTCACGGCCATCGACGGCTCCGTGCAGGTTACGGCGTCCGCCGGGATCGACGAGCGCGATCCGGCAGCGGCGGGGGTCGCGGTGGCGCACTTGCTCCAGGCGCAGGGCGCGTCGAGATTGCTCGGCCCATGAGCCAATTCCCGATCCGGCGCCTGCGCCGCCTGCGCCGCACCGAGGCGCTGCGCCGACTCGTCCAGGAGACGCACCTCGTCCCTTCACAGCTCGTGTGGCCGCTGTTCGTGTGCCACGGGGAGGGCGTGCGGCGGGAAGTGCCGGCGCTCCCCGGCGTGTACCAGACGTCGGTGGACGAGCTCGTCAAGGACGCCGAGCGCGCCCAGCGGCTCGCGCTGGGCGGCATCATCCTCTTCGGCCTGCCGGCGACGAAGGACGCGACCGGCTCCGAGGCCTACGACGAGCAGGGGATCGTGCAGCGGGCGGCGCGGGCGGTGAAGCGCGCCGTCCCCGACCTCCTGGTGATCGGAGACGTCTGCCTGTGCGAGTACACCGACCACGGACATTGCGGCGTGCTCCAGGACGGCGAGGTCGAAAACGACGCCTCGGTCTATCTGCTCGGCAAGGTGGCGGTGACCCAGGCGCGCGCCGGCGTCGACATCGTGGCGCCGAGCGACATGATGGACGGCCGCGTGGCCGGCATCCGCAAGGCGCTCGACGCGGCGGGCCTGTCCCG
>DASPXO010000013.1:0-13464 GCA_035637235.1 Gemmatimonadales bacterium
GAGCAGACCACGGTCGGCGGATACGGTGAGATCCACTACACGAATCGCAGCGGTCGGGGCAACCCGGGCGAGGTGAACCTGAGGCGCTTCGTCGTGTATCTCGCGCACTCCTTCAACGACCGCATCGCGTTCCGCTCGGAGCTGGAGGTCGAGGACGCCCGCCTCGAGGGCGGAGAGCTGGGTGGAGAGGTGGCGCTCGAGCAGGCGTTCCTCGACTACCGCTTCTCCGACGGGCTCACGATCCGCACCGGCCTCGTGTTGCCGCCCGTCGGCATCGTGAACGAGACCCACGAGCCCCCCACGTTCAACGGTGTGGCCCGGCCCGCGTTCGATCACGACGTGATCCCCACCACCTGGCGGGAGATCGGCATCGGCGCGCTCGGCACGCTGCCCGGTGTCCGCGGAGCGAGCTACCGGGTCTATGTCGTGAACGGGCTCCGGGCCGAAGGGTTTTCCGCCGGCGAGGGGATCCGCGAGGGGCGCCAGGAGGGCCACGAGGCGAGCTTCGCGAATCCGTCCATCACCGGGCGGGTCGAGTGGAGCCGGCCGGGGCTGAAGGTCGGGGGGTCGTTCTGGCACGGCGGGACGGCCAACCAGGATTCGGTCCTCGGCACGGGCCCCTTCGCCGCCCCCATCACCCTGTTGTCGGCGGACGCCCGATACGACGCGGGCGGATTCATGTTCCGGGGCGTCGCGGCGCACCTCTGGATCAGCGACGCGGGGGCGATCAACGCCCGCTACGCGAGCGCGGTCGGCAGCCGAATCGCGGGCGGCTACGTCGAGGCCGCCTACGATCTGCTGCAGGCGCTCGCCCCGGCGTCGTCCCAGAAGCTCAATGCGTTCGTACGCCACGAGCGCTACGACACCCAGGCGGCCGTCCCCGCGGCGACGCCGCGTGACGACTCGCTCGCCCGGCGCATCACCACGTTCGGCCTCACCTACAAGCCGACCTGGAATACCGCCTTCAAGGGCGACTGTCAGCTGCTCCGCACCCGGGCCGGCGCGGGCCAGGCGGAAGTGCTGAGCCTCGGCGTCGGCTACCAGTTCTGACGTGCCCTACCGCGTCGGTCCGCTCCGCCGAGTCTGCGCCGTCGGGCTGCTGCTCGCCGCCCGGCCGCTCGGGGCTCAGACGCCGCCCGGCGCCCCTCCCGCCAAGCTCGCGGCGGCGCTCAACCGCCTGTTTGGAGCCGGAGCCAGTGTCGACACGCTGCACGTCGATACCACCGTCGTGCTCCGAGTTTCGCGCTCGGACTCGCTGCTGGGCTTCGCCGCGGTCGGCAACGTCATCGGAAGGGACCAGCCGATTACGTTCCTCGTGGCGATCGACGCCGCGGATCGGCTCAAGGACGTGGACATCCTGGTGTACCGCGAGCCGTACGGCGGGGAAGTGGCGTACGACGCGTGGCGCAAGCAGTTTCGCGGCAGAACCGCCGCGGATTCCCTGCGCGTCGGTAAGGAGATCCGCGGCATCTCGGGGGCCACCATCAGCGTCTTCGCCGTGACGGCGGGCGTGCGGCGCGTCCTCGCGGACCTGACCGCCTGGCACCGGAGCGGGGCGATCCGGTGAGCGAGGCCGACATGCGGTTCAGCTGGCGCGCCGTCCCGGCCTCGATACGTACGCTCGCCCGCTGGATCACGATCGTGCAGATCGTGGGCTATTCGACGTCGCTGGTCTTCGTCTGGCACACCACCCGGATGGCTCCTCCCGGCGTCGCCGCGCGCTATCGCGGCGCGAACCCCGAGGCGGGCGCGGGCGCGATGCAGTTCGCCAAGCCCCTTGCCGAGATGCTCGCCATCACCCACACCCACCTCCTCAGCATGGCAGTGATCTTCGTCCTCACGGGGCTCGGAGTGGCGCTGTGCAGGCGGCCCTCGGAGCGCTGGAAGCGGTTCCTCATTGCGGAGCCGTTCGGGGCGCTGCTGGTGTCGTTCACGGCGATGTGGCTGATGCGCTACGGAGACGCGCGGTTCGCCTGGCTGCTCGAGGCGTCGAGCGCCCTGCTGGCGGTGACGTTCTACGCGCAGTCGTTCCTGGTTCTGCGCGAGCTGGCCCAGGCGGAGCAGGACGCCCGGGAGGGCGGAGGGCCATGGGGAGCCGAGGCGCCCTTGCCGCCTGTTTCCTGACGCTCGGCTGCGTCCCGAGGGACGGCACCGTTCTTGTCCGTGATGCGCGACTCCGCATGGGTACCCTGCTCGCCGTGACCGCCTGGGGCCGCGACTCGATCGCGCTCGAGCGCGCCCTCGGCCAGGCGTTCGATTCGGTGCGGCTGCTCGATTCCCTGCTGTCGACCTACCAGGAAAGCTCCGAGATCTCGCGCATCAATCGAGGCGGGGCGGGCACGGCGTGGGGCGTGTCGCGTCATTTCGCGGCCGTGCTCACGGAGGCGCTGGCCGTCGCGCGGGCGTCGAGCGGCGCGTTCGATCCCACGCTGCGCGACTACCGCCGGGTGCACTTCGACGGCGCGGCCCGCACCGTGCGCCTCGAGCCGGGGCTCACGCTCGATTTCGGGGGCATCGCGAAGGGCTACGCCCTCGACCGGGCGGCGCTCCCGCTGGCGGCCGTGGCGGACAGCGCGTTCCTCGATTTTGGGGGACAGCTCCTCATACGGCGGCGGACGGGCGGACCGGTGGACCGGCGGACGGCGGAAGGGCGGACAGTCGGAATCGTCGACCCGACCGATCGGGACCGGCTGATCGCGTTGATCGCCGTCGACTCCGGCTCGGTGAGCACGTCGTCCCAGAGCGAGCGCCCGGGTCACATCGTCGACCCGCGGACGGGCAAGCCGGCGACCCGCGCGAAGTCGGTGACCGTGGTCGCGTCCACGGGGATCGCGGCCGACGCGTGGTCCACGGCATTTTTTGTGCTGGGTTGCGACAGCGCGCTGGCGCTCTCGGGCCGCGTGGGGCTGGATGTCGTGTGTGTGGACCGGATGGTGCGATGGACGCCGGGACTCGACGGGCGCGTGGTGCTCGCTACGGATTCTGCTGGAGCCGCGCCCGCGCCCGCACCCGCGCGCGCTCGCGGTCGAGCCGCGGCAGCACGCCCGTCCAGGAGTCGTTCGACAGCCCCTGGTAGCTCACCGTCAGGCCTTCCCGGAAGCTGATCCCGTCCTCGAACAGATAGATCGCCACGGCCTGCTCGCGCGCATCGAGCTGGTAGGAGCTCCACGTGGGCGACAGCGGCACGATGGCCACGGGGCGGAACAGGCGGCCCTGGCTCGTGATGTTCAGGTCCTCCGGGCTGAAGCGCGCCTGCGGCACGACGCCGAAGAAGGTGACCATCACCAGTGCGGGTCGAGCCAGGCCGGCGCGCTGCGCCGCGTCCTGAATCTCCTTCTCCTTCGACTTGAGGAGACCCTCGAGCGAGCGGTAGGTGTCGGGGGCGAGCAGGCGGGTCACCGATTCGGTGAGCGGCAACACCTGGATCTCGATCTGGTCGGTCGCGAACCGCACGACGATATCGTCGCGCTTCAGCGTGCCGTAACCCGCCGGCAGCGTGTCCTGAGCGGTCAACCTGTTAGGCGCGCCGGAGGAGAGTAACAGCACCCACAGCAGTCGTGCCACGTCGCGCCGTCGCATCATCCATCGCCCCCTCTCACCGAATCGGAGCCGGTCGTGAGCCGGGGTGCCCACGCCCCCGCGGTCCCGCCGCCACACACGCACAAGGTTCACGCCGGTCGAAGTCGTCGCAAGGCGCCGCCGTGCCCGCGACCGCCCGCCCGGGCCGTTGCACCGGCACGCGGCCGCTGGCGCGCCGCGTTGCGCGCCGGCGACAGCGTACTCGGCCCCGGTCGGCGTGGTTCTTGCCGCGCCGTCGCACGTTGAACATCCACCTGGAGGTCGTATGCGTTCGTTCCGACGACTACTGATGCTGTGTCTCACAGGAGTCCTTGTCGCCCGCTGCACCGACAGTCCCGCCGGCACCGCGCGTAACACCGAGGTGGGTCGGGCCGCCCGGTACTTTCCTCACACGCGGACCTATTACGTCGCCGCGGAGGACGTGAGCTGGGATTACGCTCCGCTCGGAACGGACCCGGTGTTCGGCCGGCCGCTGCCGGAGCCGTGGGGGGTGCAGACGGTGTACGCAAAACAACACTACGTCCAGTACACCGACAGCACGTTCACGAGCCCCGTTTCCCAGCCGGCCTGGCAGGGCATTCTCGGGCCGATGCTGCACGCGGTGGTCGGGGACACGATGAAGGTCGTCTTCCGCAACAGGACCGCTGGTCCGCTGTCGATCCATCCCCACGGCGTGCGCTATGCCCCGCCCGATGAAGGAGCCGTATACGATCCGCCGCGCGGCGGCGGCGACTCCGTGACCGCCGGCGGGACCTACACGTATACCTGGCGGGCGGTGCCCGAGTCCGGACCGCTGCCGGGTGAGCCGAGCTCCAAGGTCTGGCTGTATCACAGCCACGTGGTCGCTGACGAGGAGATCTACCGCGGCCTCATCGGCACGATCGTCGTCACGGCCCGCGAGCACGCCCTCGAGGACGGAAGGCCGGACGACGTGCAGCGTGAGTTCACGACCCTGTTCATGGTCTTCAACGAGAACACCGACGCCACGCCCGAGGAGGAGGTCGAGGGCAACCTGAAGCATGTGATCAACGGGTACCTGTTCGGGAATCTCCCTGGGCTCACCATGAACGTCGGGGAGCGGGTGCGGTGGTATCTCGTGGCTCTGGGCACGGAGGTCGACCTGCATACGCCGCACTGGCACGGCGAGACGGTCAATGTGGAAGGCCGGACGTACGGGGACGTCGTCGAGCTCTCGCCGGCGAGCATGAAGGTCGGGGACATGGTGGCCGACAACCCCGGCACGTGGATGTTCCACTGCCACGTGGCGGATCACATGATGGCGGGGATGTACGCGACGTACACGATTGCGGGCGGCGCCCAGGTCGCGACCCAGGCCGTGGGGGGCGCTGGGGGCACGGGGGGCACGGGGGGCGCAGCGCAGGGGTGGCTGCCGCTCCAGCACGAGGGAGGAGCGTCCCTGCGACGCTGACGACCCGGCGCGTCACGGGGCTGGAGCGCGGATCAGGCCGGCGACGGCCTCCCGCAGCTCGTCGATGCCCTCCCCGGTACGCGCGCTCGTCACGATCACCTGCTCCTCGAGCAGCTGGAGCGTCGCGCGCAGCTCCCGCTCCCGGCGCGGGCGCTGGGCGCGCGGCAGCTTGTCGCTTTTCGTGACCGCAGCGAGGACCCGCGTGCCGCGGGCGGCGAACGCGTCCTGCATCGCCCGATCATCCTCGGACGGGTCGCGCCGCACGTCGAGCAGCCAAATCACCCCCGCGAGGCGGTCGCGGTCGAGCGCGTGCGCCAGCAGTCGGCGGAACGCGCCGCGCTCGACCTTGCTCGCCCTGGCGTAGCCGTAACCGGGGAGGTCGAGGAGGTACAGGGGCTCGAGCCCCGAACCCCGAGCCCCGAACCCCGGGATCACGTATACATTCAGCGCCCGGGTCTTCCCCGGCGTCACCGAGACACGGGCGATCCGCCGACCCACGAGCGCGTTCAGCAGGCTCGACTTGCCGACGTTGGACCGGCCGATGAGCGCGATTTCCGGAAGCGGGGGCGCAAGCGGGGCATCGCCCCGCGGAAACAAGCCGACGAAGCGGGGCTCGGCGGGGGTCAGGCTTCTTTCTTCTGGCGGACGCGCTCGGTCACGAGCAGCGGGGGCCGGGCCTCGGTGACGCATTCGGCGGTGATGGCCACCTCACGCACGTCGTCGCGGCTCGGGAGCTCGAACATGATGTCGGTCATCATCTCCTCGAGGATGGCGCGCAGGCCGCGGGCGCCGGTGCCCCGCTTGATGGCCTTCTGCGCGATCGCCTTGAGCGCGTCCTTCTCGATGGTGAGCCGCACGTCCTCGAGCTCGAACAGCTTCTGATACTGCTTGGTGAGCGCGTTCTTCGGCTCGATGAGGATGCGGATCAGCGCCTCCTCGTCGAGGGCGTCGAGCGGCACCACGACCGGGAGCCTGCCGACGAGCTCGGGGATGAGACCGTAGCGCAGCAGATCGTCGGGCTCGACGTCGATGAACGGGTTCTTCTTGACCTTCTCGGGCGTCCCCTGCGCGACCTCCTCCTTGGTGAAGCCGATCTGCCGCCGCCCGGTGCGGGACTCGATGATCCGCTCGAGCCCGTCGAACGCGCCGCCGCAGATAAACAGGATGTCCTTGGTGTTGACCTGGATGTACTCCTGCTGCGGGTGCTTGCGGCCGCCCTGCGGCGGCACGCTGGCGATCGTCCCCTCCAGGATCTTCAGGAGCGCCTGCTGCACTCCCTCGCCGGACACGTCCCGGGTGATGCTCGGGTTCTCGGACTTCCGGGCGATCTTGTCGATCTCGTCGACGTAGACGATGCCCCGCTCGGCCTCGGAGACGTTGAAGTCCGCGGCCTGGAGCAGCCGCACCAGGATGTTCTCCACGTCCTCCCCCACGTAGCCCGCCTCGGTGAGGGTGGTCGCGTCGGCGATGGTGAACGGCACGTCCAGGATGCGCGCGAGCGTCTGCGCGAGCAGCGTCTTGCCCACGCCCGTCGGCCCGATGAGCATGATGTTGCTCTTGTCGAGCTCGACCTCCGCCTCGCGTCCCTGGTGCGAGTTGATGCGCTTGTAGTGGTTGTAGACCGCAACGGCGAGCGTCTTCTTCGCCTTCTCCTGGCCGATCACGTACTGGTCCAACACCTCCTTGAGCTCAGCCGGGGTGGGGACCTGCGTGATGGCCTCGGAGACCTCCCGCTCCTCGTCCTCCGCCAGGATCTCGTTGCAGAGCGCGATGCATTCATTGCAGATGTAGACCGACGGCCCGGAGATGAACTTCCGGACCGAGTCCTTGGACTTGCCGCAAAACGAGCAGCGGAGGTGCTTGTCGTGGGACATGCAGTCCTAGTATGGGAGAGGCGGCCTGCTGACGCAAGCCGTCACTTCTTCTTCCCGTCGTCGATCTCCTGGAAATTCGCAATGACGTGGTCGATGAGGCCGTATTCCTTGGACTCCTCGGCGGACATGAAGCGGTCCCGGTCCATGTCCTTCTCGATCACCTCGAGCGCCTTGCCGGTGTGCTTGGCGTACAGCTCGTTGAGCTTGCCGCGCAGGTACAGGATCTCGCGCGCCTGGATCTCGATGTCGGACGCCGTGCCCTGGGCGCCGCCCGAGGGCTGGTGCATCATGATCCGCGCGTGGGGCAGCGCGGAGCGCTTGCTCTTGCGGCCCGCGGCGAGCAGGAACGATCCCATCGAGGCCGCCATCCCCATGCAGATCGTGTTCACCGGGGCGCGCAGGAACTGCATCGTGTCGTAGATCGCCATGCCGGAGGACACGAGCCCACCGGGAGAATTGATGTACAGGTAGATGTCCCGCTCCGGGTTGTCCGCGTCGAGGAACAGGAGCTGGGCGATGATGATGTTGGCGACTTCGTCGTTGATGTTCGTGCCCAGGAACACGATGCGGTCCATGAGCAGCCGGCTGAAGATGTCGTACGTGCGCTCGCCGCGGCTCGACCGTTCGATGATGTAGGGCGGATAGATCTGGCTTCTCGTCACGCTGGCTCCACGGTGGATAGCTGGAGGAGGTGGCTGAACGCCTTCTCCTCGGTGATGCCCCGCTCGATGTCGCGGAGCCGCTTCGCCTTCTCGAGCGAGGCGTAGAGCTGCTCGGGCGGCGTCCCGCGCCGCTCGGCCAGCTCCTTGATGCGCTGGTCCAGCTCGGCTTCCGTGGCCTGGAGCGTCTCCTGCTCCACGACGTAGTCGAGCACCAGGTCGCGCCGCACCTGCGCCTCGGCGATGGGCCGAAACTCCTGCGCGAACTGGCTCACGCGGTCCTCCGGGATCCCGTACGCCTGGGCGTACACGTACAGCGCCCGATCGACCAGCGGCCGGGGCGCCACGACGCGGTTCGCCGCCACGATCTGCTCGATCAGCTCGCCGCGCAGCTTGGCGTCCGCCTCCCGCTCCGCCTCCCGCTCGAGGTCGGCCCGGACCGCCCGCTGCAGCGCGTCGAGCGATTCGAAGTCCCCGACCTCGGCCGCGAACGCATCGTCGAGCGCCGGAAGCTGCTGCCGCTTCACCTCGTGCAGCGTCAGGCGGATGTCGCGCGTTTGGCCCCGCTTCGCCGCGTCCGCGAAGTCGTCGGGGAAGCGCACGACGGCGTCCACCGTCTCGCCCGGGAGGAGATCCAGGATGCGCTCCTCCACGTCGGGGATCGCCCGGCCTTCCCCCAGGACGAGCTGGTACGGCTGCGGGTCCTTCACCTCGCCCCCCTCGCGCGCGCCGATCGTGACGTGCACGAGGTCCTTCGGTCGGGGCTTCTCCCCCGTCACGGGCGTCCAGGGGGCTTTCTGGTCGCGCAGCTCGTTCAATTGGGCGATCACCTGCTCGTCGGTCACTCGCACGACCTTGCGCGCGAGGTGGAACTTCCCCAGCCGCTCGAGCTTCAGGTCGGGCTTCACCTCGACATGGAACTCGAAGGTGACGGGGGCGCCCGCCTCCCACTTGAGGTTGTGGACGTGCGGGTCGGCGATCGGCTTCAACGCTTCCTGCTCGAGGGCGGCCTTCCAGCTCTCGCGGATCAACTCCTCGAGCGCCTGCTGCCGGATGTCGTCGGCGAAATGCTTCTTCACGATCGCCGGCGGAGCCTTGCCCCGGCGGAAGCCCGGGAGCCGCGCCCGCTGCTGGTAGGCGGTCGTGGCGCGGTCTTCGACCTCCCGGACGTGCTCGAGCGGCACGGTCACGGCGAGCGAGGCGGCGCCGGGCTCCTCGGCGGTCTTGCGGATCTGGATGACGGGCATGCGACCGTAAATCTAATAGGCGCAGGGGCAGGGGGCGGGGGGGCAGGAACGGCAACCGCTACGTCACTTTCCCGCGGGCTCCGTGACCTTCGGCAGCGGATACGCCTCCTGCAGGGCCGCCAGGTAGTCGCCGTACAAGGCCTTCAGCCCGTCGAATTCCCGCCGCACGACGGCGCGGTACGGCGCGTCGGTGGCGAAGTGGTACAGGACCGCAGCCATCGCCTGGGCGTCCACGCCGAAGCCGTGGTGGCCCACGTCGCCGAGCGCGTCCGCCTCCATCTCGAACGTGTGATAGCCGCCGTTCGAGCTGTGCGCCGTGAGCCCCACGCCGGGGATCTGGGTCGCGACCGTGCCGGTCTCCTCGTAGGGCAGCGGGCGCCCCGGCTCCTCCTCGACCTTGGTCGCGCCGAACTTCTTCAAGTACGCGAACGCGAGATCGTTCAGCGCCGCGACCGCGATGCCGTCGCGGGACGAGGAATCCACGTCGCTGCGGACCTTGGTGCCCGTGGCGAGGGCCGCCGCCCGGGCCGCGTCGTTCACGCGGTCGAGCACCTGGGCGAGATAGACGGGGTCGGGGTAGCGGATCCAGAACTCGGCCGCCGCGCGGTCGGGCACGACGTTCGGGGCCCGGCCGCCTTCGGTGATGATGCCCTGGATGCGGGCCTCGGGCCGCAGCGTCCGCCGGATCGCGTCGATGTGAGTGAACAGCTCGATGATGCCCGTGAGCGCGTCCCGGCCGTCCCACGCCTGGAGCTGGTGCGCCGGCGCGCCCGCGAACACGTAGCGCACCACGTCGATGTTCATGCAGCAGCTCCCGAAGCCCGGCGCGGAGCGCTGCGTCGCCGTGGACGAGTGCGACCGGACCAGCAGATCCGCGCCTGTGAACGCGCCCGCGTTGTACAGCGTCGTCTTTGCCGCCGGCGACGCCAGCTCCTCGGCGGGCGTGCCGTACACCGTCACGCTGCCCGGCGTCTTCGAGCCCGTGAGGAACTCGGCCACCGCGACCGCCGCGGCGATGCCGACCGGCCCCTGGGCGCTGTGCTGGTCGCCGTGGAAGTCGCGCGTGGTGCCGCGCAGCGCGTCGTATTCGACGACGACGCCGAGGTTCGGCCCCGGTGTCCCCTTCTTGTAACGCGCCACGAAGGCGGTCTTGAGTCCCGCCACGCCGGCCTCCACGTCGAAGTCGTGCGCCTTCAGGTAGGTCGTGAGGATCTCGACCGAGCGCTCCTCCTTGTAGCCCGTTTCGGGGTGGCGGGTGATGTCGTCGGCCATCGCGAGCAGCTCCCGGTCCATGAGCTCCTTGGCGCGCGCGACCACCGCGTCGCGGCGCGCATCGCGTCCCGTGAGCCGCGCGACGAGCTGCGGCAGGGCGAGCGACCGCTCGAGGTCACCCATGCGGCCGATCACGCCGGCAGCGGCGGTGCGCTCGGTGGGCGTCTCCTGGGCGGCGGCGTGGGTGGCGAGCAGAGCGGCGAGGACGGCGGTTGGGAGGGGGAGGGCGCGGCGCATCGGGCTACCTCGGGTCCGGTGGAGCAGTGCGGCGGCGGCGTGCAGGAAAAGGTACGGGCCGTCTGCTGCGCCGCCAGAGCATGAACATCATCCGGTCCTCCAGGCGCGCGGCCGGCACCGCGCCGAGCAGCCGTGAATCCGGCCAGCCGATCAAGTCCCGTGTGTCGCTCAAGACGAACACGGAATCGCCGCCCACGATCACCGGGCCCCAGTTGTAGATCGTCCCCGGGATCGGCCCGTCGAGCGGCCTCTCGGCAGCGGGCCTGAGGACGCGCGCCGGCCATCCGGGCGCCCGGCCGTTCACCCAGAGCCGTCCGCGGCGCATCGTCACGGTGTCGCCGGGAAGGCCGACCGCGCGTCGCAGCACATGAAACAGCGTGTCGCCGTCGTGAAACTGCATCACGACGAGCTCGCCGCGTTCGGGAAGTCCCTGCAGGGGTCGCGCGAGGAACCAATCGCCGGCGCCGAGCGTCGGCCCCATGCTTTCGCCGGTCATGTAGTAGGTGGAGGGGAAGGCGGTGAACCCGCGGGTGAGGAGCCCGAGCGCGCCCAGCACGAGGAGCAGGCTCGCCGTGCAGCCCCAGCGTCCGATCAGCCGAATCGCAGCAGCGTGGGACATGTGGTCGGTTGATGCGACCGGAGGGACTCGAACCCCCACGGGTTGCCCCACAGGATCCTAAGTCCTGCGCGTCTACCAGTTCCGCCACGGTCGCTTGAAAACGAGATGCGTCGAGCATTATACGTCGCGCGAGGACGTCGAGCAAAAGGCCCGGCGGCTATAGCCTTTTCAGGAACCGCAGGAGTGCGGCGCGCTCTTTCTTCGAGAGCGCAACGAACCGGTCGCGTGCGGCCGCGGCCTCCCCGCCGTGGAGCTCGATCGCCGCTTCGATCGTCGGGGCGCGGCCGTCGTGCAGGAAGGCGGACTTGAAGCGCACCCCCATCAACGGCTCGGTTCGGAACTCGGAGGGATCCGCGAGACCGAGGCAGATATCGGCGAGATCCGGACCCACATCGTGGAGCAGCAGATCGGTGTAGGCCGGCACGACCCTGTTGCGCAAGGCCGCCACCGCATTGTCGCCCGTTCGGAGCGCCGGCACATGGCAAGCCGCGCACCCGATGGACGAGAAGATGCCGCGGCCGGGCACGGGAGCGAAGCTGAGCCCCTGCGGCGGCGGCGCGAGAAACCGCACGAACGCATCCGCAGCATCGACGTCTTCCTGCGTGATCTCGGGATCGGGAGTCGGATCGACGCCTGCGGGAAGCGGATTACCCCCGATGCCTTCCTCCCGCGGCCGTGTCGGGGTCGTGATCCCCATCTCCATGACGAACGCGTCGCCATTGAATTCCCGCAGCGTCGGGACCAACGCCTTGCGCCCGAAACGGCCGAGTCGCCCGTCGGCCGACCGGTTGGGGCGCCCGGAGATGCCGTCGCCATCCCGGTCATCCGGGTCCGCCAGCGCCAGAATCTGCTCGTCGGGCACGGCATCCAGCAGCCCGAACCCGAACAGAGCCGGCGTCGTCCGGTGCCCGGTCCCGGTCGCCTCCGCGGGCACGGGCTCCCTGTCGATTCCCAGGGCGTCGTGCAGCGCGGGCGTCACCCGTTGCTGGATGACCTGCCCGCCTTTGTCGCTCAGGTTGTTGCACACGCCGCCCTGGTAGGCGGTCGCGTGCACCTCCACGTCTTCGCTCGCCTCTTCCTCTTCGTTTCCGCCTGCGCCACCGGGGACGGGAACCTCGTGGCAGCCAGCGCAGGCCGTGGAGTTGAACAGGGGCCCGAGCCCCGTCTCCGGCGTGAAGACGGTCTGGAACACGACCTTGCCCCGCGCGACCAGGCGTCGCTGTTCGCCGGTCAGGTGTGTCAGGGGACGGCCAACGAGCCCGAGCGCGGCGAGAGCCGGTTCGTCGAACGCGAACGGCGTCCCGGTGGCGGGGCCGGCTGCCTCTCCGCAGGCCGTGACGACTCCAAGCAATGCCAGGAGCAGTGGCAAAGTGTACGGCCCGGTCGGGCAAATTCCGGCGCGGCTGCGTCGGGGCATCGTGTCCTCCCTGCAACGGCAGCCGTGGGCTACGAGGTCGCGGTCTCGATTCGGGCGGGAAACGGACTCCAGGGCGGCGACAGCGGCTCACGCTTGTTGTGTGCCCGCATGCCGCTAACTGCAGCGCGCGTGTGTGCAGCGTTGCCGCAACATCATGCGTGTGCAACGGGCGGCGGGCCGTGACGAAGGTTACGGGGACGCGGGTCGCGGGTCGGACGCGGAGGCTGCACGGTCAGGGGGTGAGGACCGGAACGGAGAGGCGCGATGCATTGACACCCCGGGCAATGATATGGTACTACTGGGCAAGGCCTCGGGAGGTATCATGCGTCACGAAATGGGAACATTCCGCGTCGACGTCGAGATCGAGAACCCCGCCCGCCCGGGTGAGAGGCGAACACTCGTTGCGGTGCTCGTGGACACCGGCGCAGAGCTGTCGTGGGTTCCGGCCGGCGTTCTCGAATCGCTCGGGGTAGAGCGAAACAACAAATGGCGCTTCCGCCAGGCGGACGGGAGCATCCTCGAGCGATGGACCGGCACGGTGGTGGTCGCTGTCGGCGGGAGACGGGTCGGAGACGAAGTCGTCTTCGGGCAGCCGGGTGACCTCGTTTTGCTGGGTTCGCGCACGCTAGAAGGGCTCAATTTCCGCGTGGAACCCGTCACCAAGCAGTTGGTGGACGCCGGCCCGGCGCCCGCTGCGGTGGCAGCGTAAGCGGAGGAGCTCGGGTGTGACGTGAACCATCCGACCCGTGTGACGTGGACCATCCGACGCGTGTGGGACACTCCTCAGGACGCCGTGGCCGGCGACGCCTTCAAATCCTAAGTCTTGCGCCTCTACGAGCTTCACCACGGGTCACGGGCACCGGGAGTGTGACGTGCTCGTCGTGGCGGGCGGCCCAACCCGAGGGCCAGCGTGCCGGGAAGCCTCCGCCGCCGTGTGGGGTATTCCAACATACGGGTACCGCTGTAAGACCGGGTCTGCCGTCGGTGCACAACGGCTTCGGTCTGTCGCCGCTTGTCGACGCCCTCCGATCCGCGACCCTCCGCCGCGCGCCGGTCGCCCGTCCCGAAAGGAGGTGTGTGTGTGATGAAAATCGGCAAACCCCAGCGCGAGTTCGACGAGCCCGCGCCGCT
>DASPXO010000014.1:0-9651 GCA_035637235.1 Gemmatimonadales bacterium
GGAGTTCCTCGCCGCGCGGCCTGAGCGGATCGCCGAGCGCGAGTTCGAGCTCGGCGGCCGCCAGATCCGCGTGCAGATCGCGCCGCTCGGACCCAGTCCCGACGGGTGCGTGGTCGCGCTCGACGACGCCACCGCGCTCACCCGCGCGGCGCGCGTGCTGGCGTGGGGCGAGATGGCGCGCCAGGTCGCGCACGAGATCAAGAACCCGCTCACCCCCATCCGGCTCGGCATCCAGCACCTGCAGCGCAGCTGGGCGCAGCCGCGCGCGGGCGACTTCGACGCCACGCTGCAGGACACCGCCGGGCGCATTCTCGCCGAGATCGACCGCCTCGACGCGATCGCGCGGGCGTTCGCCCGGTTCGCCTCGCCCGCAGCCGAGACGCTGCCGCTCGAGCCCGTGGACCTCTACGCCGCCGCCCGCGAGGTCGTGCAGCTCTACACGCTGGGCGGCGCGGACGCCCCCACCCGCTTCGCGGTCGCAGGGCAGCCCGGCCCGCCCGTGCTCGCCCGCAAGGATGAGGTCAAGGAAGTGCTCGTGAACCTGCTCGAGAACGCCCGCAACGCGCACGCGCGACGGGTCATCGTGCGCGTGTGGGACGGCGCGCGGCGCCTCACCGTGGAGGACGACGGCCGCGGCATCCCCGCGGAGGCGCTGCCGCGTGTGTTCGACCCGGCGTTCTCCACGACATCGAGCGGCTCGGGGCTCGGCCTCGCGATCGCCAAGCGGCTCGTCGAGAGCTGGGGCGGAGCGATCGGGCTCACGAGCGCCGCGGGACGGGGCACGACCGTCACTGTCGCGTTTCCGGCCACCCCCCCCGCTCCCCGGGCCTAGCTTGGTGACGCGGCTCACACCCGTACGGGCCTGAATTCGCGAACGTATGGCCTTCGTCGCCGCCCCGTTTCTCGAGGAGAGCCGTGCACAGATCCGTCGTGGGGTTCGGGCTCGTGGCGCTCGCCATCGGCTGCGCGGCGCCTGCCGCCGCGCAGGGAGTGATCACCGACGCGCGCCGCATCGGCATGGGTGGGCTCTCCCTCGGCCGCTCCGGGAGCTTGCGCCGCTACAACGCCGCCTACCGCGCCGTGCCGGCGGAGGGGGGCCAGCGCGGCCAGCCCAGGCTGACCATCCCGATCCCATTCGGGCTCATCCAGTTCTTCCACGACCACCCGCACATCACCAAGGATCCGGCCTTCAACCCCGACTCCGCGGGGTTCAACCCGGTCGTGGTCGTCAACACGCTGCTCAACCTGCCGCTCTTCTACGAAGTGAAGCATGCGCCGACGCCGACCAACGACGTGATCTTCACCATCGGCAAGGATTTCCTCGCGGTTGACCTGGGCGAGGCCCAAAAGCTCGTTCCCGAAGATCAGTTCGGTATCGGCGGCTCGAGCCGCCTGCTCGACCCGGGGTTCGGCATCAAGGGCGTGCGGGTCAGCGTGATGGGCTGGTTACATGACGAGGTGGGATTCCGGCTCGGCGACACGCTGCTCGCATTCCTGCGGGAGGCAGAGCCCGCGCAAGACAGCACGCGCTACAGTGTCTTGGGCGACGCGACCCTCGAGGCCGGGTTCGCGCCGACCGTCGGCTACGCCGGCCGCGTCGCCGGGGACACGGCCTGGGGGCTCTACCTGGGCGGCGCGCTCCACTACTATCTCGGCGTGGCGTACACACGCGTCAGCGGCGACGGCGGCTTCATCACCGGCGACACCATCTTCGGTGGCCCCAACCCCGTGACGCCCGACGCGCAAGGACTCACGCAGTACTCGAAGGGGGGGAACGCATTCGGGCACGGTGTGGGGGCCGACATCGGGATCGCGTGGGTCTCCGTCCCGATCGAGCTCGGCCTCGGCGTCAACGACATCGGCGCGACCCTCACCTGGCCCGATACGCGCCTGGAAAGCTGGTTCTACCGGGACTCGACCATCGCCGGCAACGGACCCTTGGTCAGCTACTCCACGCTGGTGGCGCCTCACGCCGAGACGAAGACCAAGCTGCCGGTCTCCTACATTGCCAACGTCGCCTACACGGTCGGCAACAGCACGCTCGGCGCCAACGTGCTGAACGGCGGGCGGGGGACGACCGTGCACGTCGGCGGGGAGCAGCGGATCGGGGTCTTCGTCCTGCGGGGCGGGGTGGCGCGCGACCAGCGCAAGCGGCTCGAGTTCGGATGGGGCGGGGGAGCGCGGCTCGGGCCGGTGTCGCTCGACCTCGGCTTCTGGACGCACACCAATTCGCTCTCGAACCAGCGCGCCATCACGATGGCGACGTCGCTGTCGATCTACTGAGGGAGGCGGCATGCGTGCGAAGTGGCTCTGGGTGACGGTGCTCGCGGCTCTCGGAGCGGGGTGCGGTGAGGGGCACGCCATCTTCGTCGTGGACGTGTACAGCTTCATCAAGGGGTCGGGGGCCGACACGAGCGACTACTTCATCCTGCCCGCCAGCGACAGCGCGTCCAGCACGCCGCGGCGGATCGACCTCCCGGGCGCAGGCTCCTCCATCGTGGACTCGGCGACGGTCAACGGACGCGTCAACTTCGAGAATGACAGTGGCTCGGGGTCCATCGGGCTTCAGATGTACCTGGCCGCCGATTCGGTCGGAACGTACGACGCGAGCGCGCTGGCGTTCACCGTGCCGCAGGTGGCCGTCTCCGGCGCTGCCACCGTCCCGGACACGATCCTCGGCCGACTCGATTCCGCCGTGCTCTCGCTCCTCGCCGGAGCCGAGATGTGGGTTCGCTTCCGGGCGCAGGGGACGAACTCCGGGCTGACGCTGGTGCAGGGCAGCGCGGTGTTGAAGTCGCTGGTGCTCACCGTGGCGGTCAACGACAAGCTGTTCTAGTGGGACAAGGAGGGGCGCAGCCTGCTGCGCCCCTCCTTCCTCCTTCCTCCTTCATCCTTTTCCTATCCTCCGCGGCCGCTCGGACTCGTGCGGCACGGGGCTTGCGGCCTATATGAGGCGGGAACGCCATTCGTGCGTGTGGAGGGTGTGGCCATGATGCGCAGGCGCCACACTTCCGACCGCACGCGGCTGCGGCGCGCTCCCGGCAATCGGCTGTGCAAGTCTATTTCACCTGCGCTGTGAGGCCCTAGGACATGAAGAAGGCTGCCGGGCTCCGAATCGTTTGTGTCGCCGCGGCGCTATTCGCCTGCACCGAAGGCCGCACCATCATCACCGTGGACGTCTTGAGCTTCCTGCGGGCGTCGGGCCTCGGCGCGCTCAGCTACGACGTCCGCGGCGGCGTGGCCCAGACGGACGTGACGGCGTCGCGGCTCTTCTCACTGCCGCCGAGGTTCAGGCAGTCGAGCGTGGATTCCGTCGAGGTGACGGCCGGCGCGATTCTCAAGAACACCGCCGGCGGGGGGAGCGTCGTGTTCGACGTCTTCTTCGCCAAGCAGGAGGCCGGCCTCTTCAGCGGCACGCCGTACATCAGTGCCTCCAGCACCGTGTCCGGCGTTCAGACGGACACCCTCCTGGCGCCGACGACGGTGTCCCTGGGCGACACCGTCTTCAATGCACCCGACCTGTGGGTGGGCATTCGCGCCCGCCTCGCCACCGATCCCGGGCCCAACATGGCGGGTCAACTGGAGCTCACCGTCCTGGGGCTGCGGGTCGTCTTACAGGACCGAGGTTTCTAAGGGCGCGGTCGGCTTCGCTCCTTGCCGGCTGAAATGGCGAGGAGCACATTGCCTCGCATGACCGTGTGGCCGCGGGGGCTGCGTCCGCTCGGCCCCGTCCTCTCCCTGTTGGCAGCTTGCCGTGACGACCCCGCCGGGCTCGCTCGCGGCGGGCCGGGGTACGTCGCCGTCCGGCCCGCGTACCCGTCCGCGGTCGATCTCTCCGCCTTCGGGTTGAACGCCGACACCGTCCGCATCGTCGTTGTCCGGCCGCCGGCCGACACGCTCCGAACGCTCACCGCCTACTTCGATCCGGATTCCTCCGAGATCCGGCTGACCGCGGACGTGCGGCTGCGGGCAGCCGTCGAGACCCTCACAGTGCACCTCGAGCTGCGCGGTGGCGGCTTCGCCCTGTTCTCGGGCACGCGCCCGGTCCCGGTACGCGCCGGGCGGCCGGGACCGCCGCAGGAGATTCCGGTGACGTACACCGGGCCCGGCACGACCGTCGCCGCCGTGACCATCGTGCCGCGCGACACGGTGCTCACGTTCGGGGACTCGCTCCAGTTTCGCGTCACGGCCCGTGATTCCGCCGGCGCGCCGGTGACGTCGTTCTACGTGGCGTGGAGCACGAGCGACACGAGCCTCATGCGTGTGAACGCCGCGGGCCTCGCGCGGGCGCCAGGCGGGCGGGCGGCGTTGTCCGTCCGCGTGCGGACGCCGACCGGTGTCGGGGACTCGACTCCGCTCACGATCATCCCGGTGCCGACGACCCTGGCCCCCGCGGGCGGGAGCGGGCAAAGCGCCGTCGTGGGGAGTCCGCTGGCGCAACCGCTGCGGGTGCGGGTGACGGCGGGGGATGGGCTGGGCGTGAAAGGGATTCCGGTGCGGTTCCGGCCTCTGGGAGGCCTGGGCGCCGCCGTCGCGGATTCGCTGGTCGTGTCCGATGCGGGCGGCTACGCCCAGACGCCTGCGACCCTCGGCACCGTCGCCGGGCCCCAGAGCTTCGAGGCCAGCGCACCCGCGCTACCCGCCGTGACCTTCGGCGGCACCGCGACGCCGGACGCCGCCTCGCCCGTGACCTCGATTGTCACCGCCTCGGCGGCGAGCCTGCTGTCGGGCGGGGCGGCGACGCTCACCCTCCTCGCCAGGGACCGATTCGGGAACCCTCTCACGACGGGCGGCCTGACGGTCGTCTTCGCTGCCACCGGCGGGACCAGCACCGGGGCGGTCACCGCGACGACGGACCACGGAGATGGGACCTACACGGCCACATTCACGGGCGTGCGTGCGGGAAGCGCGACCACGATCACCGCGACGATCGGCGGGATCCCGGTGACGTCCACGCTGCCGGCGATCGCCGTGTCACCCGGCCCGCTCGCCCGGGTGCTGGTCTCTCCACCCTCTGCGACGCTTGGCGCCCTGGGCGTCACCCAAGCGTTCGGCGCCGTCGCGCAGGACGCCAGCGGCAACGTCGTCCCCGGCCAGACGTTCAGCTGGATGTCGTCCGCGCCCGGCGTGGCGACCGTGGACCCGGCCACGGGGCTCGCCACGGCGATCGGCAACGGCCCGGCGACCATCACGGCCACGGCGGCCGGCGTCGCCGGCGGCGCCTCCGTCACCGTGGCCCAGGTCGTCGCGGGCATCCTCGTGAGCCCGGCCAGCGGGACCATCGCCGCCCTGACAGACACCCTGCGATTCACCGCCGTCGCCAAAGACGCACGGGGGAACGTCATTCCAGGGCAGGGCTTCGCGTGGTCGTCGTCGGCGCCAGGCGTCGCGGACATCGACCAGACCGGGCTCGCTATCGGCCTTGCTGCCGGATCGGTGACCATCAACGCGACGGCGGGCGGCGTCTCCGCGACGGCGGCGCTGTCCGTCGCCCAGGCGGTCGCCACGGTGATCGTCACGCCGGCGTCACGGACGCTCACTGCCCTCGGCGTCACGCAGCAATTCAGCGCCGTGGCGCGGGACGCGGGCGGGAACGTCGTCCCGGGCCAGACGTTCACCTGGACGTCGTCCCCCGGCGGCGTGGCGGCCGTCAATCCCACGACCGGCCTCGCCACGGCGATCGGCAACGGCGCCGCCACGATCACGGCCACGGCGAGCGGCGTTTCCGGGACGGCGTCGCTGTCGGTCGCGCAAGTGGTGGCGTCGGTCGCGGTCGCTCCCGCGTCGGCGACGCTCGGCGCGCTCGGGCTGACGCAGCAGTTCAGCGCCGTGGCGAAGGACGCGAACGGCTACGTCGTTGCCGGCCCGACCTTCACCTGGACGTCCTTCCCCGGCGGCGTGGCGTCCGTGGATCCCGCGACCGGCCTCGCCACCGCGCTCGGGAGCGGCGCCGCGACGATCACCGCGACCACGGGCGGCGTCTCCGGCACGGCGTCGCTGTCCGTGGCGCAGGTCGTGACTGCCGTGACGGTCAGCCCCGCCGCGGCGACGCTCGCCGCCGTCGGTCTGGCGCAGCAGTTCACCGCTCTCGCGAAGGATGCGAACGGCAACACGGTCGCGGGGCAGCTCTTCGCCTGGAGCTCGTCGGTGCCGGCGATCGCGAGCGTGGACCAGACCGGTCTCGCGACAGGGCTTGCGATCGGGTCGGCCACCATCACCGCGACCGCGGCCGGCGTCGCGGGCACCGCGACGCTCTCGGTGGCGCAAGCGATCGCGTCGGTTGACGTGACCCCGGCGACGGCCACGCTTACCGCGCTCGGGCTGACGCAGCGATTCAGCGCCGTGGCGAAAGACGCTGGCGGTACCGTCATCCCCGGGCAGAGCTTCGCCTGGACGTCGTCGGACGGCCTGATCGCGACCGTCGATCCGAGCGGGCTCGTGACGGCGCTGGCGAATGGGCCGGCCACTATCACGGCGACGACCGGAGGCGTCTCGGGGACGGCGACGCTGACGGTGAGTCAGGTGGTGACGGCGGTCGTCCTGAGCCCCGCCACGGTGACTCTCACCGCCGTCCAGGACCAGCAGCAGTTCAGCGCCGTCGCGCTGGATGGAAACGGGCGCCCGGTCGCAGGGCAGGCGTTCACGTGGGCCTCGTCGGTGCCGGCGATCGCGAGCGTGGACCAGACCGGGCTTGCGACGGGGCTTGCGATCGGCTCGGTCACGATCGGCGCGACCGCGGCCGGCGTCGCGGGCACGGCGACGCTGTCGGTGGCGCAGCTGGTCACTTCGATCGACGTGAGCCCTGGGACGGCAACGCTAGACGCGCTAGGGCTGACGCGGCAGTTCACCGCGACTGCCAGGGACGCGAACGGCAACGCCATCCTCGGCCAGTCCTTCAGCTGGGCGTCGTCGGCCCCCGGGGTGGCTACGGCGGCGCCGGCTACGGGCCTCGTCACCGCGATCGGCAACGGCCCGACGACGATCACCGCCACGGCGGGCGGCGTCACCGGGTCGGCACAGCTGTTGGTGGCCCAGGTGGTCTCGTCCGTCAACGTGAGTCCCGCCACGGCGGCCTTGGGCGCGCTCGGACTGTCGCAGCAGTTCGGCGCCGTGGCTCGGGACGCGAAGGGGAACGCCGTGCCGGGCCAGGCGTTCAGCTGGACATCGTTGGCGCCGGGCGTGGCGACCGTGGACCCGGCCACGGGCCTCGCCACGGCGCTCGCCAACGGCACGGCGACGATCACAGCCACGACGGCGGGCGTGTCCGGGTCGGCGACACTCGGCGTCTTGCAGGTCGTCGTTGCCGTCGACGTGAGTCCCGCGACCGCGACCCTCAGCGCCCTGGGGCTCACGCAGCATTTCGACGCCATCGCCAGGGACGCGCGCGGCAATCCCGTCCCGGACCGCACGTTCACCTGGAAATCGTCTGCCGTGGGCGTGGCGACCGTGGACGCGAGCGGGCTCGCCACGGCGATCGGAAACGGGCCGGCCACAGTCACCGCGACGACGGCCGGTGTGTCGGGGAGTGCGAGCGTCACGGTCGCGCAGGTCGTCGTGCGGGTTGATGTGAGTCCGGCGGCGGCGTCGCTCCCCGCGCTCGGCCTGACCCAGCAGTTCAGCGCCGTCGCCCGGGATGCGAACGGCAATCCCGTCCCGGGCCAGCCGTTCACGTGGACCTCGTCGGCGCCGCTCATCGTGAGCGTCGATCAGAGCGGACTCGCGAGGGGGCTCGCGATCGGCTCCGCCACGATCACGGCAGCCACGGGCGGCGTGTCGGGCACGGCCATCCTCTCGATCCCGTAGGCGACGCCTCGCCGATCGCCTGTTGCGTCCACGCAACGGCGCCGCCGACGCCTCCCACGAGAATTCGTGGCCCCGAACTTGAGGAATGACCAGGGTGTCGTTATTACCAAGCGGGCTCCACAGGAGAGATCGCCATGACGATTCGAGTGACTGGCTGCTTGACGGCGGCGCTCGTCCTCGCCGCTCCGGCGGCGGCGCAGCGCGGCGGCACGGTCGAAGTCGGCGGGTTTGCGCGCTACGCCGATTTCGACAACAGCCTGGGGATGGGGACCACCGTCGCGGTCGGGGGGCGCGCGGCTCTGTACGTGGGACCTGCCCTCGCCGTCGAGCTCGACGTGGCGCGCGGATCCGCCGGCGCGGTGACGCACACGCCCGTGCACTTTCGGCTGGTGCACAACGCCCCGGTGGGCGCGCGCATCGAGGCGCTGGTCGGCGCCGGGTACGTGCGCAACTGGTACGGCGCTCCGTATGACGCGAGCGACGGCGGTCTGTCCGTGCTCCTGGGGCTCCGGTATCACGCCACCAACCGGCTGTGGGTGCGACTTGGCGCGGACTTGGACGCCATGTTTCACACGTCGGACGACAGCCCCTTCCCGTTCTACAACGGCAACTGGGGCCTCCAGCTCGGCGCGGGCATGCGGCTCAAAGGCTGACAAGCAGAACTCCGTACACTGATTTCTCCCAACCCCTGCCGGCACCGCCCGGACCACCCCGGCGCGGTGCGGGTTGTTGCTGCATGCGACGATCTTGCGAGTCGGGGAGGAACCCCGGAGTCCGCAGAGTGTTGTACCGACTAGTGCCCTCGCAGATTGATTCTGTAGATCTATACGTTCTGTAGATCTATACCTTAAGACCTATGGCGTTTACGCAACAGAAGGGTGGAGCTTCGTGCGCCCGGCGCCCTTCCCGAATCCCAACAAGGGGAGTCCCCGATGACCTGCACCATGCTCCAGCGCACCCGCCTGATCCCAACCGCTTCGGGCCTTGCCATCGCGCTGGCCTGCACGGGGCCGGGAACGCCGCGACTCGCGACGCCTGCTCCCGCGCCCGACGAAGAAGTCTCTGTGGGCTACGGGACCCAGCTCAAGAAGAACACCACAGCGGCCGTCTCGTCCATCACCCCGACCGAAGCCGACGCGCGCGTCGCCCGCGTGGAAGACCTGCTGGCCGCCCGCGTGCCGGGCCTGGAAGTCCTGCCTCGGCGGGATGGGACCTACTCGCTCCGGATCCGGGGGCAGCACGGTCTCCGGGGGACCTCCGCAGACGACGAGCCCTTGCTCGTGATCGACGACGTGCCGGTCTCCACCGGGTCGCTCGGCTCGGCGCTCGCCGGTCTGGCGCCGCGCGACATCGCTCGAATCGACGTCCTGAAGGATGCCGGCGGGACCGCGGTCTACGGCTCCCGGGGCGCGAACGGCGTGATCATCATCACGACGAAGCGGGGCCGGTAGGCGGCGCTCGAGCCGTTTGGCGCCGTTATATTCCCCCGGTGACTCAGCAACATCGCCGGAAGACCGTCGTCGTCGCCGTCGGCGGCGTGAAAGTAGGCGGCCGCCACCCTATTGTCGTCCAGTCGATGACCAACACCGACACCGCCGATGTGGCCGCGACGGTGGCGCAGGTGCGCGCGCTGCATCAGGCTGGGAGCGAGCTCGTCCGGGTCACCGTCAACCACGAGGCCGCCGCGCAGGCCGTCCCCGACATCGTCGCACAGGTGGGCGTCCCGGTCATCGGCGACTTCCACTACAACGGGCACCTGCTCCTCACGCAGTACCCGAAGTGCGCCGCGGCGCTCGCCAAGTACCGCATCAACCCCGGCAACGTCGGCGCGAAGCGGCGGGACGAGCA
>DASPXO010000015.1:0-11901 GCA_035637235.1 Gemmatimonadales bacterium
ACATCATCGCCGGATTCCCCGGGGAGACGGACGCGGACCACCACGCCACGCTGGCGCTGGTCGAGGCGCTGCCCTTCACCTATCTGCACGTGTTCCCGTTCAGCGTGCGCCCGGACGCGCCGGCGGCGAGGCACAAAGAGCAGCTCGCGCCGGGGATCGTGCGGGACCGAGCGCGCGCGTTGCGCGAGCTGGGCGTGGCGAAGGAGAGGGCGTATCGAGCCGCCCGGGCGGGGCAACAGGCGGACGGGATTGTGAGCGGCCACGGCGAGGGGAAGATCGAGGTGCTGACGGAGGACTACCTTTCGGTCTATCTTCCCATCTCACAATGGAACGGGCGCCCCCGGCTCGAGGTGACGGTCGACTAGCGATGCCCCGCATCTACATCGAGACCTACGGTTGCCAGATGAACGTCTCGGACTCCGAGCTCGTGAACGGGGTGCTGGGACGCGAGGGTTACGTTCGCACCGACGACCCGGCCGTGGCCGACGTGCTGCTGGTGAACACCTGCGCCGTGCGCGACCACGCCGAGCAGCGGGTGCTCTCCCGCATGGGCGAGCTGAAGCGCTACAAGCGACCGGGCGGCGTGCTCGGCGTCGTGGGCTGCATGGCCCAGCGGCTGGGCCCCCGGTTGCTCGAGCAGGTGCCGCAGGTGGATCTCGTGGTCGGGCCGGACGGGTACCGCGGGCTCCCCGAGCTGATCGCCCGGGCGCGGGCCGGCGAGCGGGCGGCGGACGTCGCGTTCCGGAGCTGGGAGCATTACGAGGACGTGCCGCCGGTGCGGGACACGGCGGTGTCCGCGTTCGTCACGGTGCAGCGCGGCTGCGATTATCGGTGCACCTTCTGCATTGTTCCGATGACGCGCGGGCCGGAGCGGAGCCGCAACTTGTCGGACGTGGTGCGCGAGGTGCAGGGCCTCGCCGCCCGAGGCACGACCGAGGTGACGCTCCTTGGGCAGACCGTCAACAGCTACCACGACGGTGAGCACGACTTCGCGGACCTGTTGCGCGCCGTGGGCGCGGTGCCGGGGATCCGGCGGCTGCGGTTCACGTCCCCCTATCCCACGGACTTCACCGACCGCGTGCTCGCCGCGCTGGCGGAGACTCGGGCGGTCTGCGAGCACGTGCACCTGCCGGCGCAGAGCGGCAGCTCGCGCGTGCTCAAGCGGATGCTGCGGCGCTACGACCGCGGGCGCTATCTGGAGGTGGTGGCGGGGCTGCGCGGCGCGGTGTCCGGGATCGCCCTCACGACCGACATCATCGTCGGGTTCCCCGGCGAGAGCGAGGAAGACTTTCTCGAGACGATCTCTCTGGTCGAGGAGGTCGGGTTCGACGACGCCTTCACGTTCAAGTACTCGCCGCGCGAGGGGACGCCCGCGACCCGCATCACGAACCCGGTGCCGGACGAAGCGGCGGGGGAGCGGCTGGAGCGGCTCATCGCGGCGGTGCGCCGCATCGCCCGGCGCAAGAACGTCGGGCTCGTCGGCACGACGCACGAAGTGCTGGTCGAGGGGAAGGCGAAGCGGGGCGACCTGCTGCAGGGGCGCACTCGGACGAACAAGATCGCGCTGTTCCAGGGGCCGGACGAGTGGATCGGCGGGTACCGCCGCGTCCGCCTCACCGGGACCACCGGCGCCACGTTCACCGCCTGGCCCGTGGACGGGGCCGGGGGGGCGGGCGGGGCAGGGGGGCTCGCCGCCGTGGGGTAACGAACGTGACCTGGGAGGTGGTGCAGCGGGAGTACAACAAGCTGCTTCCCCAGCTGCCCCGGTTTTGTGGCTGCGACACCTGCCGCAGCGACGTGCTTGTGTTCGCCCTCAACCGGCTGTCGCCGAACTACGTCTCCACCCCGCAGGGCGAAGTGTTCACCGAGCTGAGGCTCGACAGCGACCAGGAGCGGGCAAAGCTCGACGTGGTGCTGCTCGAGGGGTTCGCCAAGGTGGGACTCGCGCCGCGCTGCGGGGCGAAGCCGGTGCAGCTGATGTAGCGCGCTGAGGCGGCCTCTCGTGCGGCCGCCGATTCTGTTTGTCGCTGTCGGTTTCGGGGCCGGCCTGTGGGCCGGCCTTTCGTATTGGGGGATAGGGGGCGCCGGGGCGTGGGGCGTGGCTGCCCCGGTGCTCATCGCGGCTGCGGTCGTCGCGCGGCGCGCCCCGCTCGGTGGGGCAGTCGGCGTGATGGCGGTGGCCGGCATGCTGTGGGGCGCCGCGGCGAGCCGCGAGCGTGACGCGACGTGTGCCGGGCGCTGGGGAGCTGCCCGGGAAGGGGGCAGCGAGAAGGGTGACGCGGCGCGGGCGGCGGTCGTGCGGCTGGATGATCCGGCGCCCGCCGGCGGGGGGGTCGTTGACGCGGCTGTCGTCGATGGGCTGTGCGGTGGCGCGCTGCGGCTGCGGTGGCCCGAAGGGATTCAGGCGGCGGGCGGGACGACCTGGGTCGTGGCCGGGCGCTGGCTGGGCGTCGGGGATCGCGGCGTGCTGGTGGTGCGGCGCGCCAAGCTGCTGGACGGCGTGCGGCGCGGGCGCGGGGCGGTGCGCGACCGGCTGGCCGTGCGGGCCGCGGCGCTGTTCGGGGCGCGTGCCCCGCTCGTCGATGCCCTCGTGTTCGCGCCGCACGCCGCGCTGGACCCGGACATCCGGGAGCGCTACGTGCGCTCGGGGCTGGCGCACATCCTTTCCATTTCGGGCCTGCACGTCGGGTTTCTCGCCGCCTGGCTCGCGCTCATCCTGCGCAGGCTCCGGCTCGGGCCCGGTCTCCGCTCCGGCACTGCGGCGCTCGTGCTGCTGGGATACCTCTGGCTGCTCGGCTTTCCGGCGCCCGCCACGCGGGCCGTGGTCATGCTCGTGGCCGACCAGGTCGCCCGCCTGCGCCAGCGCGTCGCCGCGCCGCGCGGCGTGGTGGCGCTGTCGGCGTTCGTCCTGCTGCTCGCGGACCCGTGGGCGTTGCAGTCGGTCGGCGCGTGGCTCTCGGTCGCGGCGATCGGGGCGGTGATCTGGGCCGGCCGCGCGACGGCGCGCTACAGCCGTGCGTTACGGCTCGTCGCGCCGTCGGTCGCCGCGACCATCGTCACGGCGCCGATCACCGCGTTCGCGTTTGGCACCGTCGCTCCGATCGGCGTGCCGGCGAACCTCGTCGCCATTCCGCTCGCGGGCGTCGCCGTTCCCGGGCTCGTGATGGCGCTCGCGTCGTCGTGGGTATTCCCCGGGCTCGCGCACCTGCTCGCCGCAGGGTCGGGCCTCGGCCTCGCGCTGCTCGACCTCACCGCGCAGGGCGCGGCGGCGGTGCCCGGGGGCCACGTCGTGATGGTCCCCGGGTGGGGTGCAGCCGCCACGTGGGTGGGCGTCGCGGTCGTCGCCTGGTGGCTGTGGAACTCGCCGCGCCGACCCTGGCTGATCGCGGCGCGGATCGCCTTCCTGAGCACGGTCCTGGTCGCGTCATCGTGGCGCGACGTTTTCACACTCGACTCTTGCCGTTGCCTGTCGGTACATTTTTTGGACGTGGGACAGGGGGACGCAGCGGTGCTGCGAACTCCGAACGGCCGCTGGATCGTGATCGACGGCGGGCCTCGGACCCCCGAGTCGGACGCCGGCCGGAGGGTGGTGATCCCGTTCCTGCGGCGCCATGGCGCCGGGCGGATCGCGCTGATCGTGGCGACCCACGGGGACGCGGACCATCTGGGCGGTCTGCCGGCGGTGATCGAGGGATTTCCGCCCCAGCTCGTGCTCGAGCCGGGCGAGCCGCTCGGCCGGCCGCTGTACCTCGAGTTTCTCGCCGCGGTGGAGGCGTCCGGCGCGCGCTGGCATCCCGCCCGCGCCGGCGACCGGGTCGAGGTGGACGGCGTCGTGCTCGAGGTGCTGAGCCCGGACTCGCTGTGGCTCGCGTTGCCGCTCGACGTCAACGAGCACGGCGTGGTGCTGCGGGTGACGTTCGGGAGCGAGCGGCTGTTGTTCCAGGCGGACGCGGGGCTGCCGGTGGAAGGACGGCTCGCCGGCAGCGTGGGCCCGGTGGAGCTGCTCAAGGTGGGTCATCACGGCTCGGCGAGCGCGACGTCCGACGCGTGGCTCGCGGAGCTGCGGCCGCGCGAGGCCGTGATCAGCGTCGGGGCGTACAATCGGTACGGCCATCCGGCGCCCGAGGTGCTCGGACGGCTGCGACGGTGGGGCAGCGAGATACTCAGGACGGACCAGGCAGGGACCATCACCTTCACGACCGACGGCCAGCGTGCACACATCGACCTCCGTCATCACGATTGAGCGGTTCATCATGGAGCAGGAGCGGCTCCACCCCGAGGCGACGGGGGAGCTGTCGAACCTGCTGTACGACGTGTGTCTCGCGGCGAAGATCATCTCGCGCCAGGTGCGCCGTGCGGGGCTCACCGACATCGTCGGCGCCGCGGGGCCGACGGCGGTGAACGTCTCCGGCGACGTGCAGCAGAAGCTCGACCTGTTCGCCCACGACACGATCCAAAACGCGGTCCAGTACACGGGCCGCGTGTGCGTCGTGGCCTCCGAGGAGGACGAGGAGCCGATGCCGTGCCCGCCGGCCTCGCGCCGCGGCAAGTACGTGATCCTGTACGATCCGCTCGACGGCTCGAGCAACATCGACGTCAACGTGTCGATCGGCACGATCTTCTCGATCCACCGGCGCGTCACCGATCCGCAGGGCGATCCCGGGCTGCGCGACTGTCTCCAGCTGGGGCGCGACCAGGTGGCGGCGGGCTACATCCTGTACGGCTCGAGCACGATGCTCGTGTACACGACCGGCCAGGGGGTGCACGGATTCACGCTCGACCCCACGATCGGCGAGTTCCTGTTGTCGCACGCGGACATCAGGATGCCCGAGGTCGGCAGGTACTACAGCGTCAACGAGAGCAACTGGAACCGCTGGACCGCGCCGGTGCAACGGGTCGTCGCCGCGTTCAAGAACGGCGACGGGAGAGTCCAGGCGAGGAACGCCCGTTACATCGGCTCGCTCGTCGCCGATTTCCACCGCAACCTCATCTCGGGCGGGATCTTTCTCTATCCCGCCGACACCAAGAATCCCGCCGGCAAGCTCCGGCTGCTGTACGAGGCGGCGCCCCTCGCGCTCGTGGTGGAGCAGGCGGGGGGACTGGCGACGGACGGCCAGCGTCCGATACTCGACATCGCGCCGACGAGCCTGCACCAGAAGACGCCGTTCATCATCGGCAGCAAGGCCGACGTCCGGTTCGCCGCCGAGGTGCTCGCCGCCGGGGGCGTGCCCGCGTGACCGAGCGGAAGCCCGTGTATGGGCCGGAGGATTGGCGCGGGAACGCCGAGCGCGACCTTGGGAGCCCGGGCGCGTTCCCGTTCACCCGCGGGGTCCACCCCACGATGTACCGCGGGAGGTTGTGGACGATGCGCCAGTACGCGGGCTTCGGGACGGCGGAGGAGACGAACGCGCGGTTTCGGCATCTGCTCGCGGCGGGTCAGACCGGGCTCTCGGTGGCGTTCGATCTTCCGACGCAGATGGGGTATGACTCGGACCATCCTATGGCCGAGGGCGAGGTCGGGCGCGCGGGGGTGGCGATCGACACGGTGGACGACCTCGAGCGGCTGTTCCACGAGATCCCGCTCGACCGGGTGTCGACGTCCATGACCATCAACGCGACCGCGCCGATCCTGCTCGCGATGTACGTCGTCGCGGGAGAGGAGCAGGGGGTGCCGCGCGCCAAGCTTCAAGGGACCGTCCAGAACGACATCCTGAAGGAGTTCATCGCGCGCGGGACGTACATCTATCCGATCGAGCCGTCGCTGCGGCTCGTCACCGACCTGTTCCGCTTCGTGCACGCCGAGAGCATGAGCTTCAACCCCATCTCGGTCTCGGGCTATCACATGCGCGAGGCGGGGGCGACGGCGGTGCAGGAGGTCGCGTTCACGTTTGCGGACGGGCTCGAGTACGTGCGCCGGGCGGTAGGGGCGGGGCTGGAGGTCAATGCGTTCGCGCCGCGGCTCTCGTTCTTTTTCGCCGCGTTCACCGACTTGTTCGAGGAGGTCGCGAAGTTCCGCGCCGCGCGCCGCCTGTGGGCGCGTCTCATGAAGGAGAAATTCAACGCCGGCGACGCCGCGTGCCGGCTGCGGTTTCACACCCAGACCGGGGGCTCGACCCTCACCGCGCAGCAGCCGGAGAACAACGTCGTGCGGGTCGCGATCCAGGCGCTCGCCGCGGTGCTGGGTGGCACGCAGTCGCTGCACACCAACGCGTACGACGAGGCGCTGGCGCTTCCGACCGCGCAGAGCGCGACGCTGGCGCTCCGCACCCAGCAGGTGCTGGCGCACGAGACCGGGGTTCCGGAGACCGTCGATCCCGCGGCGGGGAGCTGGTACGTCGAATCGCTCACCGACGAGATCGAGCGGGCGGCGCGGGCGCTCATCGACGAGATCGAGGGTGGGGGCGGGGCGGCGCGCGCGATCGAGCGCGGGTTCTTTCAAGGGCAGATCGCGCGGAGCGCCTACGCCCACCAGCAGGCGGTCGAGTCGGGGGAGGAGGTGGTGGTGGGGGTGAACCGCCACGCCGACGATCCGGCGATTGCGTCCGTGCCCGCGCCCGACTACTCGGCGCTCGCCGCCGCGCAGCGCCAGCGGGTTGCCGAGGTGCGGAGGACGCGGGATGCTCGCGCGGCCGAGGGGGTGCTGGGGAGGTTGCGCGACGCGGCGCAGGACCCGGTGGCACCGCTCATGCCGCTGTTCATCGAGGCGGTGCGAGGGCGGGCGACGGTGGGGGAGATCAGCGACGTGTTACGGGGGGTGTGGGGGGAGTACCGGCCGGCGTGACGTTGGGCGCCTTCATGTCGCACCGCCGTGCCGGCGTCGCGGATGCCGAGGCGATTGCCCGCTTGCACATCGCCAGCTGGCGGGCTGCCTACCGCGGCTTGCTGCCGGATGCGTTTCTCGATTCGCAGGACCTCGCCGAGCGTACGGACATGTGGCGCGGCAAGCTCACCGACTCGAGCACAACCGTTCTCGTCGCCGAGGCTGCGGCTGGAATGTTGGGCTTCTGCGCCTGCGGTCCCTCGCACGATCCCGACGCCGATACCAGCACCGTGTGGGAGATCTACAACCTCCACGTAACGCCAGATCTGCGTGGTGGGGGTATCGGCGGCCGTCTTTTCGACGCTGCCGTTTCTCTGGGCCTCCAGCACGGTGCGCGCGATCTCACGTTATGGGTCCTCCACGGGAACTCCCCAGCGGAGCGGTTTTACCAGCACAAAGGCATGACGCCCGACGGCGCCCGCCAGTCCCGCGCTGTCGGTCCCGATGTCACATTCGCCGAGGTTCGTTACCGCGTTCGCATCGGCTCGATCTCGACAGGCTAGGACCGCAGCGTCCTTTCTGCGTTGCAATGATCCTAGCCGCGTCGGCCGTGTCACGGGGGGTGTTGACGAGCAGGTGACACTCGGTTGAGGAGGCTGGCAGCGGTCGCAACGAAGCCGATGTGCGGCTCGCAATTTTTCGCCCTTGCCTCCCAAGACAAGCCGACTCTAGCGTGTACTAATGTCTCTCCCTCCTTCGGTGCCCGACCCCGCGCCCGGATCCGGCGGGCCCAAGCTGCTCGCTCGCCTTCGCTCGGCGGTGCGGGCGCGTCATTACAGCGCGCGCACTGAAGAGTCGTATGTCGGTTGGGTGAGGCGGTTCGTGCGGTTTCACGGCAAGCGGCATCCCGCGACGCTGGGCGAGGCGGAGGTGCAGGCGTTTCTCGTGCATCTCGCCGAGCGGGCACAGGTGAGCGCCTCGACCCAGAACCAGGCTGTGGCCGCCTTGGTGTTTCTGTACGAAGCCGTGTTGGGCCGCCGCCTGCGATTTTCTCCGACGGAGGTGGTCCGCGCCAAGGAGCCCCGCCGGGTGCCAGTCGTGTTGAGCCGGGAGGAGGTGCGCACTGTGCTGGCCGAGCTGCGGGGCGCGGCCAGGCTCGTCGGGTTGTTGTTGTACGGGTCCGGGCTCCGGTTGCTCGAGTGTTTGAGCCTGCGGGTGAAGGACGTCGATTTTCAGCGCAACGAGATCCGCGTGCGTCGCGGGAAGGGGGGAGTGGATCGTGTGGTGCCCTTGCCGCTGGCGGTGCGGGGGCCGTTGGGGGAGCATCTCGCGCGGTGGCGGACGCGCCATGCGCGGGAGGTGGCCGAGGGGGGCGGGAGGGTCGCGCTGCCGGGGGCATTCGAGCACAAGGCTCCCTCGGTCGCGGTCGAGTGGGCGTGGCAGTGGGTGTTTCCCGCGGCGCGGGTGGTGCGCGATCCCGTGTCGGGGGAGGAGCGGCGGTACCATCTGCACGAATCGGCCGTGCAGCGGGCCGTCCAACTGGCTGTGCGCCGCGCGCGCATTGCGAAGCGGGCTACGTGCCACACGTTCCGCCACTCGTTTGCCACGCATCTCCTGGAGGCCGGCTACGACATCCGCACTGTGCAGGAGTTGCTGGGCCACCGCGACGTGCGCACGACCATGATCTACACCCACGTGTTGAACCGTGGGCGCTTGGGCGTCCGCAGTCCGGCGGACACGTTGTAGGTGCCCGTGGTTCGCCGCAGGCCGCTTCAACCCGTGCCGCCCCATCTTTTTCGCACCGTTTGCGGCATTAGGCCGCGGGCGCGTTAGGCCGCATCTCTTCGCAGCCCTTGCCCGGAGCAGAAGGGCCCCATACGCCGAGTCGTTCGTCGCACCCGTGAGGGACTTGTGTCGCGGCCTAGTGGCCTTCCTGCGGGAGATTAGATTGCGATATGCGGTTCCAGTCCGTACAGAAGACTACAATCGAATATGAGTTAGGCAGCCGGCAACTCTAGCATCTGAGCATCATGAGTCGCATTCGGCTTCTCGTCATTCCCAGCCTCGTCCTATTCGGGCTTTACCTCTGGAGCAGACTCCTCCAGCCTCTCGGGTGGCTATCACTGATCGCCGTACCCTTCGCCGCCTGGGTCGCCTTCGACTCCAAACGGATTCAGATCACCGAATATCACACGAGCCTGGCGTATCGTCCCCTCACACTCTTCCTGCTCGCGGCCTCCTCTCCGGCGATTGTTGTGCCGTGGTACCTTACGGTCCGCGACTTCATCAAGGCGGGTCGGACGCCGCGGCGAGTCTCCGTTGCCAAGCCGGCTGCCTAACAAGCGCTTGAAGCTGACGGCGCCCCGGAATCAAGGAGGAATTGCATTTGTGCCCCGGCGGGCTTGGTGGTAATCTCAAGCGAGGTGGCGCCGACGGGGGTCGGCGCCGCAGCTTAAGCGCGATCCGTTAGGCGGCGAGCGCCCACCCCACAAGGATTCTTTCGCCAATTCATTTGATACCGTGATTGCGCGGGGCGCCGAGCCCCAATGCGCGCGAGCGAATCTCGGCTCGCTGCGCCCCGCCACCCCGACTGCGCGACGGGGCCGCCACGCCGCGCCGCGCACGGGCACCAAAGCGCCGGCTGCCCAGACGCCGCTTCCGGCAAAGTCGGGCGGGCTCGGCCTCCGTGCCCGCGCGGCGCGCTCGAGCTTCGGTGCCATGCTCGCCGTCTAACAAGCGCTTGAAGCTGACGGGCGCGGCCGAGTAGGGTACAATTCCATTTGGGCGCCAAGAGAGTATCGGCAATCAAACCGGTCTGCGGTACGCCGGCGTGCTCTGCGCCCGCAGCTTAAGCGCGGTCCGTTAGGCGGCGCGCGCCCACCCCGCAGGCCTTCTTTCGTCAATTCATTTGGTACGGTGATTGCCCGGGCGCCGAGCGCCGATGCTCTCGAGGGAAGCTCGGTTCGCCGCGCCCCACCACCCCAAGGCCGCGGAACAGGTTTGCCGCGCCGCGCACCTCCTTCCGTCGAGTGGTTGCCCACAGGCAACTTCTCAATCCAACGGCGGGCGCGGGCTCCCAGCCGTGCGCGGCGCGCTCGTGCATCGGTGTAAAGCGCGCCGTCTAACACGCGCTTGGAGCTGCCGGCGCCCGGTTTTGGGGAGCAATTCCGTTTGTGCCCCGGCGGACTCCGTGCTACTCTCACTCTGCGGGGCGCCGACGGGCGTCGGCGCCGCAGCTTAAGCGCGATCCGTTAGGCAGCGGGCATCTATGGAACGCCTTTCCTTCCCAGCCTTTCGCGCCGCGGTGCTCACCGAGTTCCCGCAACTCAGCGACGATTTCGAGGGAGACGATGACCTTCCATACGTACAGTTGGGTGCCTTCGCCAAGTTCACTCAGGCCGCGAAGGGGCGCGCCGACTGGAACACGTACGAGCGCTGTGTCCGTATTACTGACCGTTTGTTCGCACGAGCATCAGGCGATCTCGAGAACGCCTTCTATGTCGCGTATCTGGAGCACTTGGACTTCGATGGGCCTCGGGGGCCGAAGGCCTGGAGTCTTCTGACACCTGAGCTTCAGTCTGCGTGGCGCCGAATCACGACGTCCAGCGAGAAGCGTGCCGCCTTGCCGCGCAAGAAGAAGGGTCGTTCTTGAGTGTCGCTCGCGAGCCCGCTGCCTAACAAGCGCTTGAAGCTGACGGGCGCTGATCGTTTTAAAGGAAGCGGACTGTTGTCCGCCTGCGCGCACTCGTTATCGTTCAGCCAACAGTTTGCGCCAGCGGGCGAGTCGCCCGCAGCTTAAGCGCGAGCCGTTAGGCGGCTGCAACCGAGTTCGATCTACAAGGATGGTGACGCCATTTACCAAGCGGAGGCATAAGTGACACAGCAGACCATTGACCTGCTCGTCAATCCTTCTGACGAAATCATCCGTCTCGGGCCGCTCGCGGTACGCTTCTTGATCGCCGGAGACAAATCGAATGGCAGCGTCGCGGCCTTTGAGCTCACTCTCCCCGGCGCGCAGCGCTTGGCGGCACCGGCGCATAGCCACGACCATTACGAAGAGACGATCTATGGCATCGACGGAGTCTTGACCTGGACTGTCGACGGAAAACAATTCGACGTCGGACCGGGACAAGCACTCTGCATTCCGCGCGGCGCCATTCACCGGTTTGATAACCATGGAATGCAGGACGTGAGAGCGCTGTGCGTGATCACGCCAGCTGCGATCGGTCCGCAGTATTTCCGCGAGTGTGCCGACGTGATCAATGCGGCGGCCGGTGGTCCACCGGACCGAGCGAAGATGGCGGAGATCATGCGCCGCCACGGCCTCACGCCGGCTCCTCCTCCGGCTCAGGCATAAAGGGATGTTGAGGCAGCACGAGACGGGGAGCTCCAATGATCTTGCCGGGCGAAACGGAAGCGGGCTCTGCGCGGGTGCAGCCGCCTAACAAGCGCTTGAAGCTGACGGGCGATGATCGCCTTAATGGAGGCGGAGTGTTGTTCGCCCGCGCGCACTCGTTATCGTTCAGCACTGGTTGCGCCGACGGGCGAGTCGCCCGCAGCTTAAGCGCGATCCGTTAGGCGGCTGCCATGCACCGTCGCTCAGCCACCCATACCGCTTCCGACCAAGCTTGTGACTGCCGACCGTCTAGTAGGCGTATCTTTTGAGGACAGGCTTGGTATCGGAGGGTAGGCCCATGCGCAACTCAATAGCATTGCCGATGGTCGTCACCCTGTGCGCCTGTACAGCTCAGGCACCCACCGAGATGAATAGGCTCGCACCTCCGACTCTTTCTGTCAGCGCGGCCACACGAGTGGTGTCGGTCGCGAGCGGGGCGCCAAACCTCGAAGTCTCCGCCTCGCTTCGGAACGCGACCCTGTTGCGAATTCGGATCGCCCTCGGTACGCAATGCCCGCTCTTCGTGAGGATCTTTCCCGATCCCACGGGAGAGTACGCTGCCTCCGTCAATGGCTCGATGGCCTGCCCGCCCGGCGCGTCCCCGCTCGAGCTCGCTCCCGGCGACACGGCGGTGCTGACGCGCGTGTTAGGAGCAGACACGCTCGCTTCGTTTGCTCCGGGCACGTACGGTGTCAACGTGGCGGTGACCACCAGCACTGGTTTGCTCGGCGTTTGGGCTGGCGCA
>DASPXO010000016.1:0-7643 GCA_035637235.1 Gemmatimonadales bacterium
CCGCCTGGACCTGGCGCCGCTAGGCGGGGGGTGGGATCTTACGCGCGATGCCGGGCACACGACCGCCTGACCGCCGGACCGCCCCGGTCGTGCTCGTGGGCGTCCTGCTCGTCGCTCTCGCCTCCTGTGAGCGCCGCGGCGGTTGCACCGGGGACTACTGCGGCGCGCTCGTGTTCGCCGCCGCGGGCGAGCCGGACATCCTGCTCCCCCCGGTCACCCAGCAGGCGTACGCCCGGGACGTGCTCGAGCAGATCTTCCTCAAGCTCGCCGACCTGGGTCCTTCGGGGAACACGGTCGGTGACGAGGACTTTCAGCCGCTGCTCGCGGAGCGCTGGGAGTGGGACGGCCCGCTCACGCTCGTGTTCCACGTCGATCCGCGGGCGCGCTGGCAGGACGGGCAGCCCGTCAACGCGGCGGACGTGGTGTTCACGTTCGACATCTACACCGACTCGCTCGTCAACTCCCCGTACCGCTCCTCGCTTCGCTCGATCGGCGCCGTCACGGCCCGCGACTCGCTCACGGCCGTGTTCCGCTTCCGCACGCGCTACCCCGAGATGTTCTACGACGCAGTGTACCACATGCGGATGCTGCCCGCGCACCTCCTGCGTACGGTGCCGCGCGACCAGTGGCGCAGCGCCGGGTTCGGACGCGCGCCGGTCGGCAGCGGACCCTACCGGTTCGTCAGCTGGAAAGCGGGCCAGAGCATCGAGCTCGCCGCGGACTCGACCTCGTTTCTGGGGCGCCCGCACATCCGGCGGCTCATCTGGCGCTTCACGCCCGATCTCCAGGTCGCGGTCACCCAGACCGTCGCCGGCGACGCCGATGCGGTGGACGTGTTGGGCCCCCCGGACAACGTGAAGCGGGCGAAGGGCGCCCCGGACCTCGTGACCTACCCGTACCGCGGCGCGGTGTACGGCTTTCTCGGGTTCAACCTGGCCGCGGGCGGCGACACCAACAAGCCGCATCCGCTGTTCGGCGACCGTGAGCTGCGCCGCGCGCTCGCGATGGTGGTGGACCGCCAGGCGCTGCTGAAGAACGTGTGGGGCGACCTGGCCCAGGTCCCGCCCGGGCCGCTCGCCCGGATCTGGTCGATCTGGGACCCGGCCACACGGGAGCTGCCGTACGACACCGCGCAGGGCCGCCGCCTGCTCACCCGGCTCGGCTGGCGCGACTCGGACGGCGACGGCATCCTGGAACGGGACGGGCAGCCCCTCGCCTTTCGCATCCTGGTCCCCACGACGAGCGGCCTGCGCCGCCAGTACGCGCGGCTGCTGCAGCAGCAGTTCCGGGCGGCCGGCGCGGACGTGCAGCTCGACGAGGTCGAGTTCGGCGTGTTCGACGAGCGGACCCAGGCGGGGCGGTTCGACGCCGCGCTGATCACGCGCACCGTCGACCCGACGCCCTCCTCGTCGATCGCCCAGGTCTGGAGCAGCGCGGGTCGCTCGAACGCGGGGCACTATGCGAACCCCGTATTCGACCGGCTGGTGGACGAGGCGCGGGCGGCCACGGGCCGCGACGAGGCGAAGCGCCAGTGGCGCCGCGCCCTCGAGACGTTGAACCAGGACGCCCCGGCCGTCTTCCTGTTCGCCCCGGACAACGTGGCGGCGGTGCACCGCCGGGTGGCGGGCGTGACGATCCGGCCGGACTCCTACTGGGCGCTGGTGCGCCTCTGGCGCATCCCCGCCGACCAGCTGACCGAGCGCGACCGCATGGAGCCGTAGGTGACCGCGTGGCTCGTCCGGCGTCTCGCCGCCGCGATGGCCATCGTCTTCGCGGTCGTCACCATCACCTTCTGCGTCATCCACCTCGCGCACGGCACGCCCTTCCTGCCGGGGCCCGACCAGGACGTCGATCCCCAGGTCGTGGCTCGGCTGCGCCAGCAGTTCGGACTCGACCGGCCGCTCCCGGCGCAGTACGTGAAGTACCTGTGGGCCCTGCTCCACGGCGAGCTGGGGGAGTCGTTCTACCTGCGCCGCCCCGTGGCGGACGCGCTCGCGGACGCGATTCCCCCCACCGTGACGCTCGCGGGAGCGGCGCTCCTCATCGATTTCCTGCTCGGTCTCGCGTGCGGCGTGTACCAGGCCGTGCGGGCGCGCCGCTTCGCGGACATCGCACTCGGGAACCTCGCCCTGTTTCTGAACGCGATGCCGACATTCTGGCTGGGGCTCGTTCTGCTGCTCGTCTTCGGGCAGTGGCTGCGCTGGTTCCCGGTCGCCGGGATGCGGGACCCGGTGCTGTGCCCGACCATCGCGGGCGCACGGTGCACCGTCGACGTCCTGTGGCACCTCGCGCTGCCGGCGCTGACCCTCGGGCTCGTCGGCGCCGCGGGCACGGCGCGCTACCAGCGCGCGGCGATGCTCGAGGTGATCGACCAGGACTTCGTGCGCACGGCGCGCGCCAAGGGACTGGGGGAGGGCCGGGTGGTGCTGGTGCACACGCTTCGCAACGCGCTGCTGCCGCTCATCACGCTGTTCGGGTTGGCGTTCCCGTTCCTGCTCACGGGCGCCGTGCTCGTGGAGACCGTGTTCGCCTGGCCGGGGATGGGCCGACTCTCCGTGGCCGCGATCCTGCAGCGCGATTACCCGGTCGTCGTCGCGGCGGCGCTCGTGGCGAGCGCCATGGTGACGCTCGGCAACCTGCTCGCGGACGTGCTGTACGCCGTGGCGGACCCGCGCATCCGCGCACGGAGCGAGCGGGCGTGAACCTCGGGAAGTGGCTCGCGCTCGCCGCCGCCGGGGCGGTGGCGCTGCTCGCCGCCGCCGCGGTGCGCCGCCGGGCCGCGGCGAGCGCCGCGGGGCGCCGCTTTCTCGCCCACCCGACCGCGACGCCGGGCGTGTTCATCCTCGCATTTTTCGTGACGATCGCGCTCGCGGCGCCGTTCGTCGCGCTCGACCCGAACTCGATGCCCGGCATCGTGGACCTGCGGGACCGGCCGCCCTCGCTGCTCCATCCGCTCGGCACCGACGTCTACAGCCGGGACGTGTGGAGCCGGATCGTCTACGGGGCGCGGATCTCCCTCGGCATCGGTGCGCTCGCGACGCTCGTCGCCGTCACCGTGGGCGCGGGCGTGGGCGCCGTCGCCGGGTACTTCCGCCGCTGGGTGGACGCCGCGCTGATGCGGCTCGTGGACGTAGGGCTGTCGATGCCGCGCATCTTCCTGCTGCTCATGGCGGTCGCGTTGTGGGAGCGGGTCCCGCTCGCGCCGCTCGTGCTGCTCATCGGGCTGACCGGCTGGTTCGGAACGAGCCGGCTGGTGCGGGCGGAAGTGCTCAGCCTGCGCGAGCGTGAGTTCGTGGCGGCGGCGCAGGCGCTGGGCGCCGGCCCCGCGCGCGTTATCTTTCGCCACGTCTTGCCCAACGCGGCCGCGCCGATCATCGTCTCGGCGGCCCTCGGCATCGGCAACGTCATGCTGCTCGAGGCGGGGCTCTCCTTCCTCGGGATCGGCGTCCCGTCGCCCGCGCCGAGCTGGGGGAGCTTGATCTACGACGGGTGGCAGCACATGGCCGCGGCGCCCTGGACCTCGACCTTCCCCGGCCTCGCGATCGCCCTGGTCGTGATGGCCCTCAATGCGGTGGGGGACGCGCTGCGCGACGCCCTCGACCCGCGCCAGGAGGGCCCGTGACGGAGCCGTTGCTCCGCGTCCGCGACCTGAAGACGTACTTCGTGACCGAGCACGGCCGCGGTACCGCTCGCGCGGTGGACGGCGTTTCGTTCGACCTGTACCCCGGCGAGACGCTGGGGCTCGTGGGCGAGTCGGGCTGCGGCAAGACCGTGACGTCGCTCTCCATCCTCCGGCTCATTCCGGAGCCCCCCGGCCACATCCGCCCCGGCAGCTTCATCGAGTTCGAGGGCCGCAACCTGCTCACCCTCGCGTCCCGGGAGCTGCGCGCGATCCGCGGCAACCAGATCGCGATGATCTTCCAGGAGCCGATGACGTCGCTCAACCCGGTGTTCACCGTCGGCGACCAGATCGCCGAGGCGGCGATCGTGCACCAGGGCTTGTCCCGCCGAGAGGCCCGGGCGCGGGCAATCGAGATGTTGCAGCTCGTCGGCATCCCCGACCCCGCGGAGGGCGTGGATCGCTACCCGCACCAGCTCTCCGGCGGCATGTGCCAGCGCGTGATGATCGCGATGGCGCTCGTGTGCCACCCCAAGCTGCTGATCGCCGACGAGCCGACCACCGCGCTCGACGTGACCATCCAGGCGCAGATCCTCGAGCTGCTCGCCCGGCTCCAGGCCGAGCTCGGCATGGCCGTCATGCTGATCACCCACGACCTGGGGATCGTGGCCGGGACCGCCGACCGGGTCGTGGTGATGTACGCCGGCGAGGTCGTCGAGCAGGCGCCCACGACGGACCTGTTCGCGCGCCCGCTGCATCCCTACACCGAGGGCCTGCTGGCGTCTGTGCCGCGCATCGACGCGCCCGCGGCTGGGGGGTCGGGGGGGTCGGGGGGGCCCCGCGGGCGCCTGCACAGCATCTCCGGCCAGGTGCCGGCGGCCACCGCGTGGCCCGCGGGCTGCCGGTTCCACCCCCGCTGCCCGTACGCCTGGGGCCGCTGCGCGACGGAGCCGCCGCCGCTGCTCGACGCCGGGGGGGGAGCGCCCGGCACGCACACCGTCCGCTGCTGGCTCGTCACCGAGCCCGGGCGCCGCACGGCGCGGCCGTGACGACGCCGCTGGTCGACGTGCAGGGGCTGGTGAAGCATTTCCCCGGCGAGCGGGGGCTCTTCGGGCTCGGGGCCCCGCGCCGGGTGGTGCGCGCCGTGGACGGCGTGTCGTTCGCGATCGCCCCGGGCCAGACGCTCGGGCTCGTGGGCGAGTCCGGGTGCGGCAAGTCCACGGTCGGCCGGTCGATCCTCCGGCTGATCGAGCCCGACGCGGGACGCGTCACCCTCGACGGCACGGACGTGCTCGCCACCGGCGCGCGCGCGCTCCGGGCCCTGCGGCGGCGCATGCAGATCGTGTTCCAGGACCCCTACGGCTCGCTCAACCCGCGGATGTCGGTGCGTCAGACGCTGGCCGAGCCGGTCGTGCTCCACCGGCTCGCCGCCGGCGCGGACGTGCCGAAGCGCATCGCGTCGCTCCTCGGGGAAGTGGGCCTGGACCCGGCCTTCGCCGATGCGTACCCCCACCAGCTGTCGGGCGGCCAGCGGCAACGCGTGGGGATCGCGCGCGCGCTCTCGGTGGAGCCGCAGTTCCTCGTGCTGGACGAGCCGGTGAGCGCGCTCGACGTCTCGGTGCAGGCGCAGGTGCTGAACCTGCTCGCCGAGCTGCAGCGGAAGCGCCGCCTGACCTACCTCTTCATCGCCCACGACCTCGCGGTTGTGAAGCACATCGCGGACCACGTGGCCGTGATGTACCTCGGCAGGATCGTCGAGCAGGCGCCCGTGTCCGGGCTATACGCCGGTCCGCGACACCCCTACACCCGGTCGTTGCTCTCGGCGATCCCGGTGCCGGATCCCACGGCGCAGCGGCGGCGGATCGCGCTCACCGGCGACGTGCCGTCGCCCGCCGCGCCGCCCCCGGGATGCCCGTTCCATCCGCGCTGCCCGCATCCCAAGAAGAACGATCGCTGCCGCACGGAGCGGCCGTCGTTGCGCGAAGTGACCCCGGGGCAGCTCGCCGCCTGCCACTTCGCGGAGGACCCGATGTGAGGGCGACCGCGCGGCTCGCCGCCGTCCTCTCGGACGTGCAGTTCTGGATCCCCGTCGCCGTGCTGATCGCCGGCCTCGCGGTGCTGCGGTGGATTCGGTAGCCCCGCTCGCGGCGGTGGACCCGGCGCGACTGCGGCGCCTGCAGCGCGTCGGCGTCGCCTGCGGCTTCGCGGCCGGGGCCTGGCTGGGCGCCGCCGAGGCGCCGACCAAGGTCGTGACGCTCGGCATCCCACCCGTCGTCATCTCGCTCGCGATGGTGCTCGGCGTCTTCCTCGCCCGCTGGACCATCCCCGCCATGCTGCGCGGCACCTCGGGCGTCGGTGCCGACGTCCGCCAGGCGCCCCATCTCGTCGTCTGGGCGGTGCTCGCGGGATGTCTGTGGGCGGTCGCCAACACGCTCACCATTTTCGCGATCAAGGACATCGGCTTGAGCATCGCGTTCCCGCTGTGGAACTCGAACAGCCTGATCGGGATCGTCTGGGGGCTCGTGTTCTTCAACGAGCTGCGGCAGGCCGGTTGGTCCCGCTGGCTCGGCGTGCTGGGCGGTGCCGCGCTGATGTTCGGCGGCGCCACGCTCCTGGCGGTGGCATCGTCGGCGCACGCCCCGCCGGGCCATCCGCTGCGGGGCGTCGCCGCCGCGCTCGCGGCGGGCGTGCTGTGGGGCACGATGTACATCCCCTACCGCAAGGCCTATCTGACCGGGATGAACCCATTGTCGTTCATCACGTTCTTCACGGTCGGCGAGCTCGGCATGATGTTCGCTCTCGCCGTGACCGATCGCGGAGGCGTCGCGGCGCTCGCGGCGGATCTCCACCGCGCCCGCGACGCGCTCTTCTGGCTCCTGCTCGGCGGCTTCGTGTGGGTCGTGGGGGACCTGTTCCAGCAGTACGCCGCGAAGTACGTGGGGATCAGCCGGGGGATCCCGCTGTCCAACACGAATCAGCTGTGGGGACTGCTGTGGGGGACCCTGGTGTTCGCCGAGCTGCGGGGCGGGAGCCGCGCCGCCTACGCGCAGGTGATCGGCGGCTCGCTGCTCATGGCGGCGGGCGCCGCCGCTATCGCGCTCGCGTCGGCCACGGGACGCGAGCACCGGCGGTGGCAGGCAGCGGCGACGCGCGAGAGCGCCCGCTACGGCGTGGACCCGGCGTACGTCCGCGCGGCGCTCGCGGGCGAAAGCACGGCCACCGGGCGTGCGCGGACGTGGCTCGATTGGGCGCTCGTCCTCGGAGCCACCGCGGTCTTCGTCGCCGCCGCCCTGGTCGCGCGCGTCCCCGAGCTGACGCTCGCCGGGGCGCCGCTCGCCGCCCTGGTCCTCGCCACGCTCGCGCTGCTCGGCGGCAGCGGATTCCTGTTGTGGCGGACCACGCGGTTCAACTGACCGCGCGGCGGGCGTCGATTGGCGCCCGAATGATGGGCCTGCGCTCGATTGATGATCACGGGCGCCGAGCGCCGATAGACCCCGGGGCACCGCCCCGGGGTCAGCCGAGGTGGAGCTGATTCGGGTCGCCTCACCCCCGGGCCGGCGGCCCGGGCTACTCACCAGGTGTGCTCTGGCCTCGTCCACCAAGGAGCGGAGCTCCGGATCGCAATCCTTCCACAGCTCGATGCACGCCGAATAGTGTTCGAAGGCCCGATCGCGCTTCCCGAGCTTTTCGTACAAGCGAGCGCGCTCCAGATGTGACGAGCCGCGGAGCGGCCAGTCCTGGCTCGAGAATGCGTCGAAGGAGCCGTAGGCGCGGGTCCTACGCGGCAACAGTGCACAAGAGAGACCTGACCCGCGTGATCGACTACGTTGCGTGGCAATTCGAGAGACACCCCGATCGGATTCCCAGACCGGGGAGAGGGGCAACTGACCCCGGGCACTGACCCCGTGCCACTGACCCCGGGCGACAGCCCGGGGATTCCCTCAACTCTCCTGGACCCCGGGCTTTCGCCCGGGGTCAGTAGCCCGGCCGGTCTCGCGGGAGCACCTGCGGGCTCGCACCCGAG
>DASPXO010000017.1:0-3800 GCA_035637235.1 Gemmatimonadales bacterium
CTCAAGGCGCTCCAGAACGGCTATCGGGCGCTGTTCATCAAGGCCCAGGATCTCTTCGACGACCTGTACGCCTCGCTCGCCGATCGCTCCTCCCGCAAGCTCATCGACCGCCTCGCCCGCGTCCCCCTCCTCTGCATCGACTTATGGTGAGCAGTCAGTAATGTGGAGCAGAAGACGCCGCCGCGCATGTTTGCCGGCGATCCTGTCAAGCGACTCCACATTACTGAACGGTGCTACAGCGCCTCGAGCCACTCGAGGACACTCGCATCGCGGCGCCACGGTGCAGGACATGAGCGTGTGGTCCCGAGCGGTGCGGCGCGTGCGAGCGCTTTCCGCTTCAGCTCCAGATCGACGGTAACGTACCGGTTGGTCGTGTTGACGCTGGCGTGGCCGAGCCAGTGGGCGATCGTGGGCAGATCGACGCCCGACTTCAGCAGGTGGACGGCGGTGCTGTGCCGGAGGCTGTGAGGATGCAATCGCTTGGCGGCCAGGCTCGGCTGCTGCTGGGCGGCCTGCCGCACGTGTTTGGCGAGGATGAAGCGCACGCCGAAGCGCGTGAGCGGGAGGTCGCGCTGGTTGACGAAGAGGGCGGCATCGGAGCGGAGATCGAGTTGGCGTTCGGCGCACCAGGTGCGCAAGAGCTGGGCGGTCTGGGGCCACAGGGGGCACCACCGCACCTTCCGTCCTTTCCCCATGAGCCGGACCTGATACGGCTTGGTGAGCTGGAGATCCCCGGCCCGGAGATCGAGGATCTCCTGGACGCGGGCGCCGGTGTTGAACATGGCGGCCAGCAGGGTGTAATCACGACGCCCGGCGCGGGTCGAGCGGTCCACGCTGGCCAACACGGCGGCGATCTCCTCGTACTCGAGGTACGCGATCGGCCGCGGGCGAGCGCGTTTGAACGGAATGGCGAGGATGCGCTGGGCCTGGTCAAGGTAGAGGGGCTCCTGGGCGGCCAGGAAGCGGGCGAACGAATGGATGGCGGCGAGCCGCACGTTGCGCGTGGTCGCGGTCACGCCGCGGTGCTGCTCGACGTGCTGGAGAAAGGCCACGATGTGCTCCACCGTGACATCGGGCATGTCGAGCGCGGCCACCGGCCGCCCCGTGGCGGTGGCCAGGAAGCGGAGGAGCAGCGCGAGGCCGTCGCGATAGCTGCGGATCGTATGGGGACTCAGGCCACGGATGGTCGGCAGATGGTCACCGAAGAACTTCCGCAGGGTGCCGGCCAACGCATTCGGCGCCGCGGTCATCGCGGGCCCTCCGCGCCGACGAGCGCGCCGTAGCGGTGGGCGAAGCGGGCGCTGGCCAGGGCCCGGAGCGGCTCGATGAACGGCAGGTAGTAGGCGGTGGAGACGATCGAGACGTGCCCCATGTAGGTCGCGAGCAGCGGCAGTTTGGCTTGGACGTCGACACCCGTCCGATACCAGCGGACGAGCGCGTGCACGGCGAAGGTGTGGCGCAGATCGTGGATCCGCGGCCAGCGGCCCTCCGGGGTGCGGATCGCACTGGTCGTGAGGAGTCGACGGAAGCCAGCACCGAGGCCGACGCCGGTGTAGCCCCGCAAGGTCGCGACGCCATGCGCCAGCAACGGCGTCGTCGCGGAGATGGAGAGGTGATGGTGCCGCCGTGCCTGAAGGTAGCGGCCGAGCTCACGCGTCGTGGTGGGGGACAGCGGCACCCGGCGCGACTTGTGGAACTTGGTCTCGTGAATCACGAGCACGTGCTCGTCCGGCGCATAGTCGTCCAGGGTCAAGCGGAGCAGCTCGCCGCGGCGGAGTCCCGTGGTGTAGAGGAGCACCACCGCCAAGTGGAACACGTGCGGCCGGAGAGGACACTCCGGTGTCGGGGAGAGCGAGGACGCGGCCCGGAGCAATCGGCCGATCTCGCTGGACGTGTAAATGTAGGGGGCTTGGGGCTGGTGGGGTGCGGGAAAGAGCGCGAGATCGGGAAGGAACGAGGCGGGCTCGGTGCGACGTCGATAGAGGCAGAGATTGCGCACGATGCGGAGGCGATTTCGCCGGACCGTGGGAGCGAGGTGCTGGAGCGTCTGGGCCCACGCCTCGAATGTTTCGGGAGTGAGTTCGGCCGCCGGGCCCGTGGTCTGCAGGAAGGTCTCGAGCGTCTCCAGGACACGCCGCTCAATCGCGTACCTGCGTCCCAAGGCCGTCTTCAGCGCCAGGTAGCGCGTGATCACTGGACCGATCGCGGAGGGGCGGGCCTGGGCGCTCATCGACGTCCCCTCGTCGAGCCGGCGGAGCGGGGAACGGCCAGCGCCACCTCTCGGAGATCGTCCGTGGCCAACCGGAGATAGGCGCACGTGCTCTCGGCCGTGCGATGCCCCAACAGATCGCCGAGCGTCTTGAGGCCAACCCCGCGACGCAACAGCGCCACGGCGTACGAGTGACGCAGGCAGTGGGGCCCCTGGAACGGGATCGGCAGGCCACTCCGCCGGACCCACTTCTGAAAGAGCTCGGTGACAGCGGTGGGCTTGAGGACACCGGCCGGGGCTCGCTCGCGCAGGAACAGCTGCCGATGAGGCGACGCCGGGCGCGCGCGACGCAGATAGCGGAGGAGCACCGTCCCGACGGCATCGGTGAGCGGCAGCACCAACGGCGTCCCTGTCTTGCGCTGCGGGACGTGAAGCCGACGGCCGCGCCAATCGACCGCGTCCAAGGTCAGGGCGACGACCTCGCACGCGCGCAAGCCATAGGTGGCGATGAGGAAGAGCATGGTGTAGTCGCGGAGGCCCTGCCCGGTGCCGCGATCGATCGATTGCAGCAGGCGGCGAACGGTCGGCCACGGCAGACTGCGTGGCAGGTGCTCCTGGCGATAGACGCGCGGGGTGTCGATCTGACGATCCAGGTCAGGGCGCACGAGGCGATGGAACGCGAGGAAGCGAAGGAAACCCCGGAGCTGAGCGACGGTATGCTGGAGCGAGGCCCGGCTCAGGCGCTTGCCCGTCTCACGGACGAAGGCCTCGACGTCGGAAGCCGTGACCCCAGCCAGCCGCTCGGGCGCGATCTGGTAGTCGAGATGGGCGAGGAACTGCGCGGCGGTGGTGCCATGTTGCCGGATCGTCCCGGGCGCCAGGCCCCGGAGGTCCTCGAGGGCCGCCTCGTAGGTGTTTGCCAGCGCGGTGACCCGAGTGATGGCGACCGGAGTCGGGGGCAGCAGCGAGCGCTCCTGCGCGAAGCGGAGAAGGCCGCGCACGGTGCCGGCGGTATCTGGATCGCGCCGACGATACCGACTCCAGCATGCTTCCAGATTGGCTGACCGCACGCTTTGCCACTGTCGATGGCCCTGGCGACGGAGATCGCGATCGATTCGGACGAGCGCGCAGGCTTGCTGACGCCTCGTGCCTCGTCGATACCCCTGCTCCGATAACCACGTGTCGAAGTCATCCGCGATCGGACCGAGCAAGGGGAGCGCAGAATACCGGGTCGACTTCCTGGGGAACAGTTCGGTGAGCATCGGACCCTCCTGGGGGAGTGATAGGGCTGAGAGCCCGATGCTTGAGTAATGTGCAGTTACGCGTGCGTAAAGGCTGATGACTCCTGCGATGACGACCTCTCACTCCACATTACTGACTGCTCACCATAAATCGAGGACGAGGAGATCGGGCCGCGTGTAGCGGGCGAGCCGCGGCTCGCGCGAGCCATCGGCCCGTCCGCCGGCGAGGTGCGCGAGCATCTTGGCGGTGTCGACAAATAGGACCTCGTAGCCGCGGCGACAGGCTTCATGGGCGAGCGCCTGGGACAAGTGGCTCTTGCCGGTTCCGGTCTGGCCGTAGATCAAGACGT
>DASPXO010000018.1:0-9488 GCA_035637235.1 Gemmatimonadales bacterium
GGCGTCGCCGACGGGGCCAACACGCTCAAGTACACGAGCAACACGCTCTCGGTGAGCGCGGGCACCCCCACCCTGGTCGAGAGCGCCGTCGCCGGCTACACGGCGGGGACCTGGAGCTGCACCGGGGTGGCGGGGGCGGTCAACGGCACCTTCAATGACGGTTGGGTGGTCGTCGCGAACGGCGAGGCGGCGAACTGCACGATCACCAACGACGACATCCCGGGCACGCTGTCGTGGGAGAAGCGCTTAGAGAACGGGGACTCGCCAAGCCCCTTGCAGGGCGGCGCCACGTTCGAGGTGAGTCCTAACCCGACCGGGGGCGGGACCCCGCTTACCGTGGAAGACTGCGGTACCGCGCCCTGCACGGGAGCGGACCAGGATGAGACACCGGGGCAGCTCAAGCTGATCAACGTCCCGTGGGGCACCTACACGGTCACGGAAACCATCACGCCCCTGGGGTTCGCTCTGGACGACGATGCAACGCGCGCCGTCACGGTCGATGAGTCTAGCCTCGATGCGGTCGTGGGCGTGCAGGACCAGGACGACGAGGGCAACGGGGACGAGTCGGACTTCCACAACCGGATGGGGACGCTCATCATCAACAAGGTGAGCTCCGGTGGCGACGGGGCCTTCGGTTACACGATGACGGGCACTACGGTCACGGGCATCGCTGTCACCGACGCTACACCCTTTGACGGTGACGAAGGCGTAATCACCACGACCTCGGGCACGGGCAGTCGCACCCGCAGCTTTGTGTTGGCTGGCTCGTACACCTTTACCGAGGCGGCGACAGCAGGCTTCGTGCTCACGAACCTCGTGTGCACCGCGAGCTCCGGCTCGAGCGCAACGCCCAGCATCCCAACCGCGACGCCCAACGCCAGCATCACCCTCGCTGCGGGCGGTACGGTGACCTGCACCTACACCAACACCCAGGCCACGCCGGCCACGCGGACGTTGGGGTTCTGGGCGACCCACCTTAGCTATGCCAGCTCGGAGTGGCTCACCATCCCGTCGGCCAGCAGGCAGGCGTGCACGGCTGCACGAACTGTTGGTGTCGCGGAGCTCGAGGGTGCGTTCTGGTCCGACATCGCAAAGACCTCCGTCGGCGTACGGAGGTCGGCGCTCGATCAGGCGCGGATGCAGCTCATCCAGCAGCTCACGGCGGCCATGCTGAATGCGACGTTCGGGATCAGCTCCAGCGACCAGGCTAATATCGCGGGCGCGGCGGCCGCGTATTGCAGCCCGACTGCCACTCGGGCGGCTCTGCTGAGCTGGGCGAGTATTCTGGACGCTTTCAACAAGAGCGGAGACACCGTCCCGCTGCCCGGCAATCCTGGACCGGCGAATTCGAAAGACGCTCAGGGAGTGGCGAACAAGCCGTTCTGGGACGGCCCGCTTCCATAAACGGCTTGCCGGATCCGAAGGGCAAGGGGGCTCTCCGATGAGAGCCCCCTTGTCTCATTCTCGCGGCGCGCCCCGGCTACCGGACTCTCTTGATGCTCAGAATCCGCTGCGTTTGACCCGTCTGCGCGGCGGCGTCCGTCACCACGAGCGTGACGGTATACTGGCCGCGGGCGGTGTAGTCGTGCGCCACGCTTGGAGCCGCCGTCGTGACCGGCGCCGAGCCGTCCCCAAAGCTCCACGCGTACGTGACGATTGCATGGTCGTCCGTCGAGGTGCTCGCGTCGAAGCTGCAGTGACCCCGCGGACAGCTATACGTGAAGCTCGCGTAGGGCGGCTGGTCGGTCGTGGACGGTGGTGGCGGTGGCGGCGGTGGTGGGGTCGGGCCTCCCGAGCCCCCCGCGTAGAGCAGCAGGTTCGGCGAGCCGGTCCCGACGCTGCCCAACACCCCGCTGGTCGCGCCGCTCGTGATCGCCTGTGCTACCGCGGCGGGAGACGCTGACGGGTTGAGCTCCAAATACAGCGCTGCTGCGCCCGCCACGTGCGGTGAGGCCATCGACGTCCCGCTCATCGTCGCTGTGGCCACGTCGCTCGTCTTCGCTGTCGACAGGATGGATACCCCGGGTGCAAACAGATCGAGACAGGACCCGAAGTTCGAGAACGAAGCCCTGGTGTCGGTGCTGCTCGTCGCGCCTACCGTGAGGGCGTCCGGCGTGCTGGCCGGAGAGGACAGGCATGCATCTTCGTTGCTGTTACCTGCGGCGACGACGTAGGTCACGCCTGAAGCAATCGAGTTGTGCACGGCCAGGTTGAGCGCCGAGAACGCGGTGCCACCGACGCTCATGTTCGCCACGGCCGGCAGCTGCCGGTTCTGTGTGACCCAGTCCACTCCTGCGATAACATCGCTGGTCGTGCCGAACCCCATGCAGTCCATCACGCGGACGGCATAGATCGTCACGCCCTTCGCTACACCATAGGTGTTAGCGCCAACTGTGCCGGCAACATGTGTCCCGTGGCCATGACAGTCGTATGTGCCGAGCCCGTCGTTGACGACACTGTACGCGCCAAACGCCCGCCCGCCGAATTCGACGTGCGTAGTGCGGATCCCGGTGTCGATGATGTACACGTGCACGCCGGCCCCGGTGGCCGAATACGTGTAGCTGCCGCTCAGCGGGAGCGCGCGCTGGTCGATCCGGTCGAGACCCCAGGTGGGATTGGACTCGGTGTCCAGCAGGCGGACGCGGAGATCGGGCTCGATGAAGGCGACGTTGGGATTGCTCTGCAGCGCCTCCAGCGCGTCGTCCGTGAGATCGGCCGCGAACCCTTTGAGGGCGGCGCCGTACGTATGCCGCAGGCGGCCGCGGCCCTGCCCTACGGCCTGTACGAGCTGCCGGGCGAGGCCGGGAGGATCCTGCACGCTCGACTTGAAGACCACGATGTAGCGGTCCGGGATGACGTCCGTCGGCAGCGCGGCGAGATCCACGGCACTGTCGGCCGGGAGCCCTTCCGTGACGGAGGGCGCGCTCGGCTGCTGGCAGGCTGAAAGGGAAACCGCAGCCACGACTATGGGCAGAGTAATGCTGAGGCCGGTCCATCGGCCGCTGGCGGTAGCCACAAATAACCCCCCTGAGGACACGTTCGGCGGCTCGACCGGCATGGCGCACGCCAATGGGCGCGGCTGTAGCCTCGAAGCTTTGCGTCCCCGCCTTTCGGACGGGTTTGCCTTTGTCGCGTTCCCCCGAGGGGGGAGCGATCAGTGCCGGGTTTTTTTTGCTGCGCAGTGAAATTGTGCGCTTCGGCCAATCGACACCGTGATGGACATCACGACCTTCCGGGGCACGTGCTGCGGGCGCGCTGCTGCTGTGGCACGTCCTGATGCATGTTCGTGTCACCTGTCGGGGATGACCAACACCGCATCTCTAAGTCAGGTCGGGCGATAGCCCCTGGCGGGTCGGTGGCTTTGAATGTGCAGGCAGCCCCCGGCGCATGCGAATGGGATCCTACACCCAGGAGCGCCAGTGGCGGCGGCGCCGCGCCCTCGATCGGCGGCGCGGTCTCGGCCGCCGCATCGTGCGCGACCGGAGACACGAGCAGTCCCCCGTCCCAGCGGAACGCCGCAGCGGCGTCGAGCGCCGGTCGGCCGATCCCCGTCGCGCGACCACGGACCGCCGGGCGAGTCCGGATCGGGGCCGGGTGCCCGTTTAGCAGGGGTGCTGAAAACCCCCCTGAAGACTCGCGACGTGGATTGATTGGACGCCCTGAAGGGCGCCCTCGGCCCGAGCGCGTCCTGAAGGACGCTGGTGCGCCGCCGTCCTTCAGGACGGACCCACAGCCGAGGCCGGGCTTCAGCCCGTGCGATCACCGGTCGCAACCCTCAACGACCGTTTTCAGCGCCGTTCCAACCCGTCGGGCGGCCGATGGGATCAGATAGCCACCTGCACCACCCGATCCTTCCCAGTCCGCTTCGCCTCGTACATCGCCTGATCGGCTTTGTGGAGCAGCTCGTCCGTTCCTGCCTCGGTGCCGGTCACGGATACGACGCCGATGCTGGCCGTGACCGAGGGCGTGCCGCGGAACACGGTACGGATGCTGCCGGCGAGGCGCGTGGCGGCCGCGTGCGCCACGCTGGCGTCGGTCTCCGGCATCAGCACCGCGAACTCGTCGCCGCCCAGCCGGCCGACGACATCCGCTTGCCGCAGGGCGCTGCGCATCGCGTCCGCCACGAGCCGCACGACGGCGTCCCCGGTGGCATGGCCGTGCGCGTCGTTCACCGCCTTGAAGTCGTCGAGGTCGAGGTAGATCAGGGCGAGTGGGCGCCCGTAGCGGCGGTTGCGCCCCAGTTCATGCGCCAGCTCGGTCGTGAACGCCCGCGCGTTGAGGATGTTGGTGAGCGGGTCATGCGTGGCGAGCAGCTCGAGCCGGGCGTGCGTCCGGCGCAGCTGCGACAACCCGGCGCTCGCGATGCCCACCACGGCGAGATACGCGAGCTCATTCAGCAGCCGCGTCAGCATCGGCGTGTCTGCGGGCAGCTGGTCGAAGCCGAGGATGAAGCGCAGCAGCGAGGTCGCGCAGCCGAACCCGATGCCCCACGCCAGTCCCTCGTTCAGCGCCACCAGGAGCACCGGAACGACGTACAGGATTCCCAGGCGGAGCTCCGGCTGCGCCAGCGAATTCAGCCAGTAAACGAGGCCGGTCAGGGCCATCGCGCCGGCGAGGCGCAGCTCGCGTCCCAGCCCCAGGCGGGTGGGCACTTAGAAAGGCACCTCGGCGACGTGGTGCGGATCATCCAGCACCAGCGCCCGGAGGGTCTCCCCGGCGGCCACCGAGGGCCGGTCTTCCGGGACGATGAGCAGCGCGTTGGCGCGGGCCATGGAGGTCAGGATGCCGGACCCTTGCGGGCCCGTCAAGCGGGCCACCAGCCCGCCGCTCGAGCCGTCCGGCTCGACGACGGCCCGCAGGAAGTGCCGCAGCTTTGGGCCGAGGGCGATGGGTTCACCGACGCACACCGGCACGGTGCGCCGGAACGGCAGCGGGTGGCCCAACAGCCTGCGGATGGCGGGCCGCACGAACAGCTCGAAGGTGACCATGGTGCTCACGGGGTTCCCCGGCAGGCCGATCCACGGCTGGCCGGCACGGATCCCGAACCCCAGCGGGGCGCCCGGGCGCATCCGGATGCGCCACAGCTTGATGTCGCACCCCATGTCGGTCAGCACATCGCGCAGCAGGTCGTGCTCCCCGACGCTCACCCCGGCCGTGGTCACGAGCAGGTCCGCCTCGCGGGCGCCTGCCAGGTGCTCGCGCAGGCTTTCCTTTGTATCACAGGCGAGCCCGAGCTCGAGGGGAATACCTCCCGCCCGGCGGATCATGCCGAGCAGGGTGTACGAGTTGGACGTCGCGACCTTCTGGCCGGAGAGGACCTCGTCCGCGCGGTCCAGGTCCACGATCTCGTCGCCTGAGCCCAGGAACGCGACGCGGGGCGCGCGGTGCACCAGGGGCGTCCCGTGGGCGATGGAGGCGAGCACGCCGAGCTGCGCGGGGCCGAGCGGCGTCCCGGCGGCGAGCACCAGGTCGCCCTTCCGGATATCCTCGCCGCGCCGGCGGATGTTCTTCCCCGCGTCGCGGCCGTCTCGCACGGCCACCGGGCCGTCGGGAAGCGGCTCCACGTCCTCCTGACGGACCACGCTGTCGGCTCCCGCGGGAAGCGGTGCGCCGGTGAAGATGCGGATCGCCCGGCCCGGGCCGACCGGCTGCGTGGGGAACCGGCCCGCCGGGACCGTCTCGATGACCGCGAGCGTCACGGGGCGCTCCGGCGTGGCGCACGCGACGTCCGCCGCGCGCGCCGCGTAGCCGTCCATCGCCGAGTTGTCCCACGCGGGGAGGTCGATGGGGCTGGCCACGTCCTCGGCGAGCACCAGGTCGAGCGCCTCCCTGAGCGGGCGGCGCTCGGTCCCGAGCGGCGCCACGTGCTCGAGGATGGTCCGAGCCGCCTCCGTCGGGGTCAGCATCTCATGGCGCGAGGGTTTTGGCGCGGTCCCAGGCCAGGTTCGCCAGCGTCACGAGCCAGGCGGTGTCGGAGAACCGGAACACCGGAAACTCGGCGCGATAGCTCGTGTTATCGGTCACCATCCCGACCCAGTCGGCGGGGTCGTGTACCGTGGGATCGAAGATCGGGTCGGGCCCCGCGGCGAGCCGGTACACCTCGATCTTGGGGAGCGGGGCGCGCCTGAAGCCCTCGGCCAGCACGATGTCCGCCCCGTCGAGGTAGCGCCGGGCGAGCGCGATCGGGTCGGATTCCTGCTGGGTCCGCTCCCACAGCACCCGCTGCCCCGGGCCCTCCATCAGCACCCGGTCGGCCAGCCCCTCGTGCCAGTGCCGCCAACTGTCCTTGCCCCGCTGGTCCGTGTCGGCCGGGTGGCTGCCGTGCTTGATCGTCATCACGCGGAACTTGCGGCGCGCGAGCTCCGCGCCGAGCGCCACGAGCAGGGTGGTCTTACCGGCGTTCTTATGGCCGATGATCGAGATCAGGCGCGTCGCCGCCACATGGCCTCCGCCCGGACCAGGTCCTCGGGCGTGTTCACGTTGAAAAACAGCACGTCGGGATCGCCGAACCGGCGCACCCGCTCGAGAGGTAGTGTACCGACCTTGACGGCGGCGTGGAAGCCGATCGCCATCAGGTCGCCGCCGGCGAGCTGCCGCTCGATCGCGGGTCCGCAGGCCGGTCCGTAGACGGCGCACAATGGCTCTACGCCGCGCCGGCCGTCGCTCTGGGGCAGGAACGCGTCGTAGCCGGCCGCGCCTTCCACCAGCTCCCGCAGGAGGTCCGAGCCCACGAACGGCATGTCCCACGCGACGCACAGCGCGGGCCCCGGGCCGGAGACGACCGCGGTGTAGATCCCCCCGATGCTGCCGCAGCCGGGACGGGCGTCCGGAATGGTGCGGAGGTCGGGCCTCCAGGTCGGGCCGTCGGGCGCGTTGGCGACCAGCAGCGGCGGCTCCCCGGTAGCCGCGTGCAGCGCCTCTACCACACGGTCGAGGATGCGTCGGCCGCCGAGCTCGCTGAGTCCCTTGGGAAGCCCGCCGTAGCGCCGTGCCGCGCCGCCGGCGAGGACGGCGCCGCGCATGGTCAGTAGCGCCGCCCGCGCTTCTGCTCGAGCACCACGTCGAGCCCCATGGTCAGGGCGAAGCGGTGGAAGAACCGGCTGCCGGTGGGCGGGGCGAGCAAACGGTCCGCGGCGCCGGTCACCAGCTCGAAGCCCGCAATCACGTCGCGCGCCTCGAAGCGGAACTGATACGCCCGGCCCAGGGCGACCGTGAGGCCACCGCCCGCGACGAAGCTCAGCGCGAGCCGCCGCGGGCTGTCGTCCACCAGGATCTGATAGGCGTTGCTCGCGCTGTCGGCGCTCGACAGCTCGATCGTGCTGTGATCGAAGGCTACGAGCCCGACGCCGCCCCGCAGGTACGGGCTGAGCTGGTGGCGGGGCGCGGCGCGGGCGACGGCGCCGGCGAGGAACAGGATGGCACCTGTGGAATGGGAGGCGCCTTGAGCGTTGGCGCAGAGCTGCCGGCTCTCCTGGCTGGGAGACGCGTTGAGCGTCGCGCAGGCGTCGCGCAGCGGCCAACCGAGATAGGCCATTTCCGCCTGGATCCCGACGTGCGGGCTCGGGAAGTAGCTCACCGCCGCGCCGACCGTGATGCTCGACCCGTGCTCGCGCGCCAGGCGCAGCGTGTCGGCGGGCGCGGCGCAGCCGCCGCCCGAATAGACCGGGCAGAACGGCTGCTCGGGGATCTGCCACAGCGTGCCGCCGTCCACCACTCCCGCCCCGAGCGTCAGCACAAGGCGGGGCTGAGGGCCGGTCTGGGCGGCCGCCCTGCCGGGACCCGAGAACACACCTGCCAGGAGCGCGAGCAGCGGGCACACCGCACGGCGCATCAGGTCTCGATCAGCTGCCGATGGTCCACCATCAGGCAGCGGTCCATCACGCACGGGATGCCCGCCGCCGCGGCCTGGTCCCGCGCCGCCTCGTCCACCACACCGACCTGGAGCCAGATCAGGCGCGGCTTGATGCGGGTCGCCTCGTTCACGATCGCCCCCACCGCCTCGCTGCGCCGAAACACGTCCACGATGTCGATCGGGTGGTCCAGCGCCGCGGCGGTGAGCGACGGATAGCTCTGCTCGCCCAGGATCGACTGGTGCTCGGGGTTCACCGGGATGATGCGATACCCCGCCGCCTGGAGATACCGCCCCACCTGATGGCTCGGCCGCCACGGCTTGGGCGACAGCCCCACGACGGCGATGGCCTTGGCTTCGCGGAGCAGGGCCCGCAGCGCCTCCTGCGTCATGCCTCGGGCCGGTGGACGTGCGGCGTCCCGCTCACCGCGCGCCCGACGAGCACCATGCCGCAACGCCCCGCGATGGTGAGGGCCAGCGTGGACGGCACGCTGGGCGTCGCGACGTACGCGAGCCCGGCGCGGGCCGCCTTGTAGGCGAGCTCGGCGGAGATCCGGCCCGTGACGAGCAGACCCCGCCCCGGGAGGACCTCGTGCGCGATCACCGCCGCGCCGATCGCCTTGTCCACCGCATTGTGTCGGCCGATGTCCTCGGCGTGGAACAGCAGGCGCTCGCCGTCGGTGAGCGCCGCGGCGTGGATCCCGCCGGTCTCGTTATAGCGCTCGCCGCGCGCGAACAGGTCCTTGAACAGCGCCCGCAGCTGCTCGGGCGGCGGCACCGCGCCACGGGCGGGCAGGTGCTTCACCGCGTGGGAGTCGGCGAGAAACGTCGAGACCGCGCCGCACCCCGACGCCAGCACGCGCTTGCGGTTCTCGGCTCGGACGAGCGCGATGCGCTCGGGCTTCACTTCCGCCCAGAACCCGAGGTCCGTCGCGCAGGGGCGCAGCTTGATGAGGTCGTCGAGCGCCTCGATGTAGCCTTCGCCGTGGAGCCACCCGGTCGCCAGCTCCTCGAGCTGCCCGGGCGTGCACATCCAGCTCACCGCCGGCTCGCCGTTCACCTCGAGCCAGACGGGTATCTCCTCGACCGCCGCGGATTCGGCGAGCATCCGGCCGCGCCGCGAGCCGGGGGCGTGCGCCGGGGCTGATCCCTGGTCGGACCCCGGCCCTGACCCCGGGCGCAAGCCCGGGGTAAGGGGGTCAGGGTTCACGGAAGAACCCCAGGCTCACGCCCGGGGCCATGCAGCATAGCCCCGCCCGTAAGGGCGGGGAATCGGGTCACGGTTCACCGAAATACTCCGAGTAGATGTGCGGCCCCTCCTGCACGCGCACCGCGCGCAACGACACGCCTTGGGGCAGCCGCGGGGCGAGCCGCTCCCACAGATACACTGCCAGCGCCTCCCCGGTCGCGAGCCGGCGGCCGTCGGCGAACTCGGGGAGCGCATCGTTGATGCTCCGTCCGTCGAGCGGCCGCACGACTTCTTCCTCGAGGAGGTGGTCGAGCGCGGAGAGGCTCATGACGCCCCCCGCTTCCGCCGCGAGCGCCCCCCTGACGGTGACCCGGCACTGATAGCGGTGCCCATGCTCGCTCGCGGCGCGCCCGAACTCTCGGGCGTTGCGCGCGTCATCCCAGTCCACGC
>DASPXO010000019.1:0-6310 GCA_035637235.1 Gemmatimonadales bacterium
GGCGAAGTCGGCGAACCTCGACGGAACGGCGTACGCGGTGACGATCGCCGTGCCGAAGGGGATGAGACCAGGCGCGTGCAAAGCGGACGTTCCCTGCGCAGTGAAGCGGTTGGAGTCAGGGCATGCGGTGCTTGAGTGGGCGGCGGGCGCGGACGGCAGGGATATCAAGTGGGAGCTGAGCTTTCGGTCACCGGCTAGAGACTAGAGGCACAGAGGCACGGAGGCACGGAGGCACAGCCCCCTCACCCCCGTGCCTCTGCGCCTCAGTGCCCCGGTGTCCATCCCCGAACGAAATACCTCTGCGCAACGAAATACAGCACCAGCAGCGGGACCAGCGCCGTCACCGCCACCGCCATCTGGTACGGCCAATTCGTGTAGTACAATTCGTGAAAGCTCGCGATGCCGACCTCCACCACCTGCATCTCGGTCGAGCGCGTCGCGATCAGCGGCCAGAGGAAGCTCCTCCACTGCTCCGCCAGTGCGAACACGGCGAGCGTCGCCAGCGCGGGCTTGGAGAGGGGCAGCACGACGCGCCAGAAGATCGTCCACTCCCCCGCCCCGTCCAGGCGGGCGGCGTCCTCCAGGTCGCGCGGGAGCGTCTGAAAGAACTGGCGCAACAGGAAAATGCCCCACACCGACACGAGCTCGGTCGAGATCAGCCCCTGGTAGGTGTCCACCCAGCCGAGCGCGTTGATGAGCAGGAAGCGAGGGATCAGCAGCACCACCGCCGGCACCATGAGCACGGACAGGTACGCCATGAAGACACGGTCCCGCCCGGGGAAGCGCAGCCGGGCGAAGGCGTACGCGGCGGTCGCGCTGGTGATGACCTGCCCGGCCGCGACGCTGAGGGAAAAGATCGCGCTGTTCAGGAAGAACCGGCCGAAGGGCAGCGCCGTGAGCGCCGCCCTGAAGTTCTCGGGCCGGGCCCGGGCCGGGAAGAGCGGCGGGGGGAAGCGCAGCACCTCCAGCTCGCCCATGAAGGCGGTCCCCAGCATATAAAGGAAGGGCACGACCATGGTCAGCCCCAGCACGAGCACCGCGGCGCCCCGGACGCCGCTTGCGACTCGCGGCCGGCCCACGGCGGCTTCCCTACGCATACTCCACGTGCTTCCCGAGCAGCCGGAACTGGGCCCACGTCGCGCCGAACAGCGCGACGAAGAGCACCAGCGACAGGGCGCTCGCGTAGCCGAACTGCAGGAACTCCCACGCCGTCTGGTAGAGGCGGTAGACGAGCACGTCCGTGGCGTGCAGCGGCCCGCCGTCCGTGAGCACGTAGATGAACGTGAAGAGCTGGAACGAGGCGATGATCCCGGTGACGAGCACGAACAACGTCACCGGCGTGAGAAGTGGAAACGTGACTTTCCAGAACCGATGCCAGGCGTTCGCGCCGTCCACCCGCGCGGCGTCGAGATACTCCCGGGGGATTCCCTGCAGCCCCGCGAGGAACACCGTCATCTGGTAGCCGAGCTGCACCCAGACGGAGACGACCATCACGGCCGCGAGGGCCGTGCGGGGATCGCCCAGCCAGTCCACCGGCCCGAGCCGCGCCAGCGACAGCACGTGGTTGATCAGCCCGGAGTCGGCGTGGTACATCCACTGCCACACCAGGGCGATCGCGACCCCGGAGCACACGGAGGGGAGGCACAAGATCGCCCGCAGCGCGCGTGCCCTCCGTGACCGCTGGTTGAGCATCAGTGCGCCGGCCAGCGCGAGCGCCATCGACACGGGAACGTACAACGCGTAGAGCGCCGTGTTGCGGAGCGAGATCCACACGAGCGGCTCACGGAGCAGCTGGGCGAAGTTGGCGAGCCCGACGAACGGCCGCGTCGGCTCCACGAGGGTCCAGCGGTGCACCGACAGGTAGCAGGCGAACAGGATCGGGGCGAACGAGAACACCGCGAGGTGGAGCGCCGAGGGCGCCAGGAAGCCCCACGCCGTCACCGTCTCGCGCCGGCGTTGCGGCCGCGCCGCCTCCCGTGCGCCCCACGCGGCGAACGCAGCGGCGAGGGGCCCGAGCAGCGCCAGGCCGAGCGTGATGCCGAGCCAGCCGACCGCGCCTGCCTCCGCCGGGGGCGCCCGCAGCTGGGCCCAGCGGCCGCGGCCCAAGCGGACCGCGACCGCGGCGCGCGGCGCGCCGCCGACCACGCGCCGCCCGACCGCGGCCCCCGCGCTGTCTCCCGGCACGAGCTCCGCGCCGCGCGCCACGGCCGCGAGGCCCGGCAGCGAGAAGCGGAGCTCCGGCAGGCGCGCCACGGCTTCCTGCATCAGCAGGCGCGCGTCGCCCAGCCAGCCGTTGGTCGAATCGCGGGCCGCGGCCCGCACGTCGCTAAAGGCCGCGAGCCCGAGGAGCGCGGCCGCCGGGGCGTACCTGGCGAGCGCGCGCCGCGACCGGTCGCGCGCGCCCCCCACGGCAGCGGCCGCGAGTGCGCCTGCCCAGAGGCTGAGCAGTACGGCGAACATCGTGAGCAGCGACGGCCGTCCCCCGCCAGGCGGCCGCACCTCGACCCCGCCGACCACCTCCCACCCGTCGCGGTCAAACAGCGGCGCGAGCACGGCGCCGCGTTCCCACCGCGCCGCCGCCTGGCGCCGCAGCCGCTGGAACCCGGCCGAGGTCAGCGGCTGGGCCGTCGCGTGCACCAGCGGCGCCGTGCCGCGGTAGATCTCGAGCCGCGCCGCGAGTCCCGGGAGGTCCTCGAGCGCGCGCGCCTCGATCAGCAGCCGGGGAAGATCGTAGTCCGCGCCGTGCAGCGCCCGAGGGGCGATGAGCGCGAGGTAGGCGGCTGTGCTCGCGGCGGCCCGCTGCGCGAACCCCCGCGCCGAGCGGGCGCTGGCCCAGCGGGCCGCCCCCAGGACGAGCAGCGCGCTCGCCGCCACGCCCAGCGCGGCGGCGCGGCGCCAGCGGGCCAGCGGTGTCATCGCGTCGAGCCCAACACGTGATCGATCTCGCGGGCCATGGCGCGGGCGGCCACCCGCGGCTCGGCGCCCGCGAGCGTGATCCGGTCCATGAGATCGGGAAGGGCGGCCTCCACCTCCCGCCACCGCTCGACCCGCGCGCCCCACGGCGCCCGCCCGTGCGCCGCGGCCCGCAGGAACGCGGCATCCCAGCCGAGCGTGTCGCGCGCCGCGAGCCCCCGTGCCGCCGCGGTCACCGCCGGCAGCTCGAGCCCGGCCTCCCCGCGCCTCGCCTCGGCCAGCGAATCGGTGAGATACGTCGCGAGCTCGATCGCAAGCCGGCGCCGCGCTCCCGTCGCGGGCACGGCGTAGCCCGAGGCATAAATCACCGTCGCCGGCGGGAAACCCGCGCGGTGCGGAACCGCCACGAAGCCGACGCGCAACCGGCCGCCGGCGAGGTAGGGGCGGAGCTCCGGGATCCAGAAGTGGCCCGCGGTCATCATCCCGACCCTCCCGGTGGCGAAGAGCCGCGGGTTGTCGCCCAACGACTTGCGCAGGGTGCCGGCGCGGGGGACGATGTGGTGCTGCGTCACCCAGCTCGTGTACCAGCGGATCGCCTCGATCGTCGCCGGCGAATCGAGACACCCGGTGGCGCGACGCCCGCCGGGACACAGCACGTCGCCGCCCCCCGCCCAGATCCAGGGAATCCACAGGAAGACGCGACGGTCGAAGAAGGTGCCCCACTGATCGACCGCGCCGTCTCCGTCCGTGTCCTGGGTGAGCAGCGTCGCGATGCGGAGGAAGTCGTCCCATGTCCAGTCGTCCGTCGGATACGGGATTCCCGCACGGTCGAACAGGTCCTTGTTGTAGGCGACGACCATCGGCGTGTACCCCCTGGGGAGCGCGTACACCGCGTCGCCGCGACTGAAGATCGACAGCACGGTCTGGTCGAAGCATCCGAGGTCCACCCCGGCGCGGTCCACATACGGCGCGAGGTCGAGCACGCGACCCCGATTCACGAGCGCGGGTACGTCGATGTTGTCGAGCAGGAACAGGTCGGGCGCAGCGCCCCCCCCCACGGCCAGCGACGTGAGGATCCGCTCGCGGTACTGGTCCCCGTAGATCGAGGAGTTCTGCTGGATCACCCGAAGCTCAGGGTGCGCCCGGAGGTACGGCGCGAGCACCCGATCTTCGAGGCGCGCCTCGGGGTAGGTGGCCCAGTTGGCGAGCTGGAGCGTGACGTGGTCTCCGTCCGCCGCCCCGGTCGAGCCGCAGCCGCCCGCGAGCAGTGCGACGGCGAGCGTGCGCGCGCGCCTCACCCGAGACGCTCCCCCGCCGCGTCGAAGAGGTGCACGTGGCGGTGGTCGAGCGTGAAGCCGACCCGATCGCCCGGCCGGAGATCCACGAGGCCCGGGAGCCGCGCCACCAGCGCCTGCCGGCCCACGTCGAGGTGCGCGAGCGTCTCGGCGCCGAGCGGCTCGACCGCCAGCAGGTCCGCGTTCCCGACCCCCTGATCCACGGCGCACAAGCTCACGTGCTCGGGACGCACGCCCAGATGGATCTGGCCCGCGTAGTCGGACACGGCGACCGGCACGCTGAAGCCGCCGCAATCCACCTCGGCCCCGCCCTCGCGCTCCAGGGCGGTCCCCTCCAGCACGTTCATCCCCGGGCTGCCGACGAACCGAGCGACGAACACGTCCGCGGGCTCCCCATACACCTCCGCAGGGGTGCCGACCTGACGCAGCCGGCCCTCGTGCAGGACGGCGATCCGCTGGCCCATCGTCATCGCCTCGACCTGGTCGTGGGTGACGTAAACCATCGTCGCGCCGAGCGCGCGGTGCAGCTTGAGGAGCTCGGCGCGCATCTCGCTCCGGAGCTTGGCGTCCAGATTGGAGAGCGGCTCGTCGAACAGAAAGACCTGTGGGTCGCGGACGATGGCCCGAGCCAGCGCGACCCGCTGGCGCTGGCCCCCGGACAGCTGCGCCGGGCGGCGGTCGAGCAGCTCGCCGATGCCCAGCCGCTCGGCGGCCTCCTGCACCCGCCGGGCAATCTCCCCCTGCGCAACGCCGCGCACTTCGAGCCCGAACGCCACGTTCGCGCGCGCCGTCAGATGCGGGTAGAGCGCGTAGTTCTGGAACACCATCGCCACGTCACGCTCGCCGGGCGCGAGGTGCGTCACCTCCCGCTCGCCGATGCGGATCTCCCCCTCCGTCGGCTCCTCCAGCCCGGCGATGCACCGCAGCACCGTGGTCTTGCCGCAGCCCGAGGGCCCCAACAGCACCAGGAACTCCCCATCGCGCACCGCCAGGGAGAGGTCGCGCAGCGCGGGCCGGCCGTCGCCGGTGAACGTCTTGCTCAACCGCCGGAGCGTGACCGACGCCATGCGACGTCAGCGGCTCTGCGGGAGCCGCCGGCCGGGAAGCTCCTGGGTGAAGGCGAGACGGGGCATCGGACGGCCCGGGGCGGAAGCCTATTTCTCAAGCGCCGCGGTCACGTCACGACACCGGCGCCACCAACACCACGGCCGCGCTCTTGGTCGAAGCGCCCGCCTCGGCGAAGCAGGGACCCTGCACGAAGGTGAAGGAATTGAAGTAGTATTGAAGATACCGGCGCCCTACCCGGAATCAAGCAGCCCGCGGCCGCGAGACGGGCCCGCATTGGGAACATCTTCCCGGTTCGACGGGTTCAACCCGGCGCACTTAGACGCGGAGGACGACGATGGCCGGAACCGCAATTGCCACGGACAAGGGCGGCAAGCCCATTCTCCCACCCCTGCCCTACGATTTCGCGGCGCTCGAGCCGCACATCGACACCCAGACGATGCAGATCCACCACGGGAAACATCACCAGGCGTACATCAACAACCTCAACGCTGCGCTGGACAAGCACCCGGAGTTGTACCAGAAGGCCCTCGAGGACTTGTTACGTGGCACCAACAGCGTCCCCGAGGACATCCGGACCGCGGTGCGCAACAACGCCGGCGGCCACCACAACCATTCGCTCTTTTGGACGGTCATGAGCCCGAAGGGCGGCGGCGAGCCGAGCGGCCCCCTCGCCGATGCGATCACGCAGACCTTCGGCAGCTTCGTCAAGTTCAAGGAGCAGCTCTCCACCGCCGCGGCGACCCGATTCGGGTCGGGTTGGGCCTGGCTCGCCGTCGTGGGCGGCAAGCTGGAGGTGATCAGCACACCGAACCAGGACAGCCCGCTGATGGACGGGAAGGTTCCGATTCTGGGACTCGATGTGTGGGAGCACGCGTACTACCTGAAGTACCAGAACCGGCGACCGGATTACATCGCAGCGTGGTGGAATGTAGTCAACTGGCCTGAAGTCCAGAAACGGTTCGAGGCGGCAAAAAGGAAGTGATGCACAGAGGCTAAGAGGCTAAGAGGCACAGAGGCGCGGGGGAGAGTCGCTG
>DASPXO010000020.1:0-6412 GCA_035637235.1 Gemmatimonadales bacterium
AGATGTCGATGCCCGCTTCGCGCGCCCACGCCGCGCCCGTCAGGAAGCCGCGCAGGGCAAAGAGGTGATAGTTCTCGCCCTCGTACCACATCCCGTCCCGCCCGAAGCCGCGGGCCAGGTGCGCGAGCAGGCCGGTCCGGCCTTCGATCGCCCGCTGCGCGAGCTCCTCATCTTCGAACCAGACGGCGATCGCCGTGAGGGCGGCGTTGTTCCAGGTCTGGCGGTTCGAGAACCCCTCGTCGAACTCGCCGATCAGGTTGGCCGCTTCGTCCGCCACCTGGCCCACCCCTTTGGCGGTGTCTTCGTCGAGGTGCCCGGACGCGTCGAGCAGCGCCGCGGCGGCGAGGTAGTTGCAGACCCAGATCGACTCGAGGTAGGTCGAGAAAAACAGGCGACTGGGTCCGAGGACGTTGTCGCGGTTGGGGTATTGCCAGTAGCTCCGGGCGTAAGCCCGGAGAATGTCGTTGGCCCGCGCGCCCGCCGCCTCATTGTCCGCCAGCGCGGCGAGCGCTGCCAGGTGCGCCGCCCGCTCTGCCAGCCAGAGATGCTGGAACCGCGCCCAGTGACGCTCGTGCCGCTCGCCCGTGTACGCCTTACCGCAGCGCGCGCAGCGGTGCTCGCGGGGGCTCCACGGGTCGAAGACGAGCGGCGCGCCGTCCTCGGGGCAGATGCCGCCGTCGGTGGAGAGCAACGCCTTGTGCGCGGGAATCGGGGGCATGCGCTCGACGAGCGGCGCCGCGCGCTCGGCCAGCCGGGCGACGAGGGCGGCCAGGTCGCGCGAGCCGCTGATCTCGTGTCGCCGCGCCGTGAGCGCTTCCGCCGTCACCATGCGCGCACCCCTTGCCCGGTCCATCGCACGGGCAGCACCGTAGCCCCCGCGCTCCGCGCGGCCGCGAGCGCGGGCCGGGGATCGTCGCCGGTGACGAAGAACATCGAGCCTCCGGCCCCCGCCCCTGCCGCCTTCCCGCCGAGCGCGCCGGCCGCCGCGAGCGCCCGACCGAGCCGCGCCATGTCCGGCGTGCACATCTCGGGGTCGAGCGCCTGCTGATGTTTCCAGTTCTCGGACAGGAGCGCCGCGACCCGCGCGAGATCCGCGGCGCGCAGCGCTTCCACCATCCCCTCGGCGACGTCCCTCAGCGCCCGCAGCGCTGCCATCACCGCTCGGTCCCCCCGCTCGTAGGCCGCCATCACCCGCGCGATCATCGTTCCCGACACCCGGGAGCGTCCGGTGTAGCACAGCACCGTCTGGCGTTCCAGCGCCGCAGCGAACGCCGCATCGAGGGTGATGGGCTCGACCCCCACGTCGGGATCGCGGAAGCTCAGGCGGTGAAAGCCGCCGAGCGCCGCCGCGAACTGGTCCTGCTTGCCGCCGGGAATCTTTGCCTCGACCGTCTCGAGATACCATGCCTGCTCGGCGACGTCCCGCTCGGCGAGCCGCTCACCGCGCGCGCGGGCCAGCGCGGCGACGAGCGCCACGTCGAGCGCGCCCGAGCTGCCGAGCCCCGAGCCGGGCGGCGCGTCGGAGCGGGTGGTCAGCGTGCAGGTGCTCTGGACGGGGAACATGCGGAGCGCGGCCTTCAAGAGGTCGAGCCGCCCGTCCAGGACGAGCCCGCCCGCGTTGGCGCACTCGAGCTCCTGGCCCAGGTCTTCCGCGACCAGCCGGATCAGCTTGCCGCCGAGCGTCAGCTCGACGTGCGCCGACAGGGCGATGGCGGCGTTCACGACCACCCCGCCCTCACGCGCCGAGAACGGCGGCACGTCGGTCCAGGCGCCGGCGAAGTCGAGGCGCACCGGCGCCGCAGCCCGAAACTCCGTGGGCACGGCACGCCGCCTCACGGCGCGGTCCACCAGGCCGCCACCGTCGGCAGCTCGCCCCGCAGGTCCATCCGCACCCCGCGCACCCGCCGGTTCATCCCCTGGACGCCGCGCGCCTGGTACAGGAACGCCACGGGCAGCGAATCGCGGAACAGCCGCTGCGCGGCGGCCGGGTCCGCCGGCGCGCGCATGCCGGCCAGGTCCGCGAGCGTCGCGAGATAGCCCAGCCCGAGGTCGCCCGGCGTGCCCTGCACCGCCGCCTCGAAGTCGCGCCGCCGCGGATTCACGCGGTCGAGGAACGCGGTGAGCTCGAGCTGGCGGATCGAGACGTCGAACCCCACGGCTCGGAGCCGCGCCTGGAGCAGCTGCTCGAGCGCCGCCTCGCCGCTGCCGACCGTGAGCAGCTCGAACGCAATCCGCCGCCCGGCGAGCAGCCGGCGCGCCGAGTCGGGGTCCGTCGGGACAGGGCGCACCGGCACGTACCCGGGGACGTCCGGCGCGACCGGACCGTCCGCCACGGTCCCGAACCCGTACAGGTATCCCTCCACGATCTCCCGCCGGTCGATCGCGAGGGCCGCGGCGAGCCGGACCCGGGCGTCGTCGAACGGCGGGCGGCGGGTGTTGAACACCATACCGTACGGGAAAATGAGCGGGTAGTCGAGGACCGCGAGCTCCGGCTCGCGGCGTACGAACGCCGCATGGGAAGGGTGGATCCCGGCGAAGTCGATCTCCCCCGCCGTGAGCGCGGCGAGCTTCGTGGTGGGCTCGTCCACGACGACCACGATGAGCCGCTCCACGGGCGGCGCGCCGCCGAGCGAGCGCGGGAAACCGGGGTTCGCGGCGAACACCCAGCGCCGGTTCGATTCATGCGCCACGAACCGGAACGGTCCGTTGCCGACCGGGTGCTCGTTCCACGCGGCGCCGCGCAGCCGCTCGCGCGGAACCGAGGCGAGCAGGTGCGCGGGCAGGATCGCGAGGTCGGTGAACACGTCCGGCAGACCGCGCGGCGGCCGGGTGAAGCGCACCACGACCGTCGAATCGTCCAGTCCGTTCACGAAGGCGACGTCGGCGAGGTCGTTCAACCGCGGATACCCGGTGACCGGATCGCGCGCGGCGTTGAGGGTCCACACCACGTCGCCGGCCGTCGTGAGGACGCCGTCGTGCCAGCGCACGTCCGGACGCAACCGGAAGGTGAGCGTGCCGCGGTCCGCGGACCACGTCCACGCGCGCGCCAGATAGGGCCGTGGGACGAGCGCGCTGTCGTACCGGGCGAGCGTCGTCAGCAGCACGTATCGTTGCACCTGCTTGGCGAGCGGGTGGACGGTGAGCAGCGGGTTGACGCTCTGCAGGTCGGCGCCGGAGGCGTAGATGACGGTGCGGCCGCGGCGCGCGGAGCTTGCCCCGCACGCCGCGACCGCGGCCCCCCCGGCCCCCGCGAGCAGCGCCCAGCACGCCAGTCGCAGCACGCCCGCATTCTAGCGGCCCCCGTGGGGGCGCGCGAGATTCCGCCCATGCTCGCCGGCCTCGCGGGTCGCGCCGTCGCCGGCCTCGCCGTGGTGGCCGGGGTGGTCGCCCTCACCTTCTTCCTGCTCCGGGTCGCGCCCGGCGATCCGGTGGAGCAGCTGCTCGGCCCGACGGCGACGCCCGAGCAGGTGGCGACCCAGCGCCACGCCCTCGGCCTCGACCGGCCGCTCGCGGCGCAGTACGTCGCCTGGCTCGGCCGGTTCGCGCGCGGCGACTGGGGGACGAGCATCGCCACCGGACGGCCCGTTCGCGCCCTGCTGGGCGAAGCCGTTCCCCCGACGCTCGAGCTCATCGGGCTCTCACTGCTGCTGAGTTACCTGCTGGGGATCGCCATCGGCGCAGTTCAAGCCACGGCGGGCGCGCGTCTCGACACCGCCCTGTCGGTCACGACGGTGACCCTGTTCGCGCTGCCGGGCTACTGGCTGGCCCTGATGCTCGTGCTGGTGTTCACCTACTGGGCCCGCGTGCTCCCCGCTTTCGGCCAGGCGGGTCTCGACAGCGACTTCCTCACGGGCTGGGCCTGGCTCGCCGACCGGCTGCGTCACCTCGCGCTGCCGCTGGCGACGCTCACGCTCATCGGCTGCGGCGGCACCGCCCGCTTCGTACGCGGGGCGATGCTCGACGTGCGGGCGCAGCCGTTCGTCACCACCGCGGCGGCTAAGGGGCTTTCATCGTCGCGCATCGTGCGTCGTCACCTGTTGAGGAACGCGCTGATTCCGATCGTCACGCTGCTGGGACTCTCGTTGCCCGCGCTCTTTTCCGGAGCGGTGTTCGTGGAAGCGGTGTTCACCTGGCCCGGCGTGGGCCGCCGGCTCGTGGAGGCGGTGCGGGCGCGCGACTACCCGGTCGTCATGGCGGCGACGACGGTCAGCGCCTTCCTGGTCGTCGCCGGGAACCTGCTGGCCGATCTCGCCGTGGCGTGGATCGATCCACGGATCCGGCACGGGAAACGGGCAACGTGACGCGGTACCCGGGCTGCCGGGGACGCGCGTGAAGCGGCTGCTCCTGGACCGGCGCGGGGTGTTCGGCGCGGGCGTGCTGATCGCGGCGATCGTCGTCGCGCTCGCCGCGCCCATCGTCTCGACCGGCGACCCCGCGGCGCCGGGCGACGTCGTCGCCACGCGGTTTCTGGCGCCGCTCGCCACGGACGTGCACGGCGTGTTCCATCCGCTCGGCACCGACCGGCTGGGGCAGGACGTGTGGACCCGCCTCGCCTACGGCGCCCGGATCTCGCTCGGGGTGGGCGCCCTGGCGGTGCTGCTCTCGGTCGCGATCGGCCTGGCCGTGGGCGCGATCGCCGGGTACTGGCGGGGGCCGGTGCGCATACTGCTGCTCGGGCTCACGGACTTCGCCCTCGCCCTGCCGCGCGTCGTGCTGCTCCTCCTGCTCGCCGCGCTGTGGCGGCCAAGTGCGGCGCTCGTGATCCTGGTGCTGGGATTGACCGGCTGGATGTCCATCGCCCGCCTCGTGCACGGCGAAGTGCGCTCGCTCGCGGCGCGGCCGTTCGTCGAGGGGGCGCTCGCGCTCGGGGTTCCCAGCCGACGGGTGCTGTGGCGTCACATCCTCCCGAACGCCCTGACGCCGGTCATCGTCGCCGCGGCGCTCGGCGTCGGCAACGCGATCCTGCTCGAGGCGGGCCTCTCGTTCCTGGGGCTGGGCGTCCGGCCGCCGGCGCCGTCCTGGGGCAACTTGATCGCGTCGGGACGGGACACGCTGGTCAATGCGCCGTGGGTCGCGACCGCGCCGGGCGTGGCGTTGGCTCTGGTCGTGGTCGCGTGCACGCTGCTGGGGGACGCGATCAGGGATGCACTGGAGCCGACGCGATCGTCGTCAGCACCGCATCGTTGAGCTCGTGCCCGCCGTCGAACGCCACCAGCTGATAGGGAATCGCGTGCTCGCGCAAACGCGCCTCGGTCGCGGCGATCACCTTGGGCGTGAGGTACTTGTCCTGGCGCCCGTACACGAGCGTCAACTGGACCGCGCGCAGCCGATCCGCTACCGCGGCGAGATCGGGATCGGGGGGGAGCTCCCCGCCCCAGAGCACCAAGCGGTCGATCCGTGACCTGCCCAAGCTCGCCCACCGGCTGACCGTGGCCGTTCCCTGCGAGAACCCGAGCGCGGTCACCCGCACCGTCCGCCGCTCGAGCCCTTGGAGCACCTCGTCGCACAGCGCGTCCAGATAGCGCACGTAATCGTCGATCTCGGTGAGCCGGTCCTCCCGGGTCATCCAGCTCGCCCCGACCCGGCGCTCGGCGGGGCTTTCGCTGAGGTAGAAGCGCGATTGCCCCTCCGGTGCGACGAGGTAGCGCCGCCCATCGTCGAGCGCGCGGAACTTCTCCAGAAACCGCGCCGCGAGCTGCCCGTATCCGTGGCACACGAACCACACCTCCCCCACCCCGCGCGAGATCTCGCCCATGGTGTAGTAGCGCGCCGTGCGCGTCACGCCGATATGGTGCTCCTGCATGCAAAGCCTCCCAATTGCGGATTGTGGATTGCGAATTGCGGAATGTAAGGGCAGGTGTCTTGACGCGAACGACCTCTCCTTGCAATTCCGCAATCCGAAATCCGCAATCCGCAATCAAGTGGTTCCGCGTTTTCAACTCACCAAAATGGTGACGATCTCGTGCGGCTCCGCCACGAACCGCACGGTCTTCCCTCGCCCCTCGAGCACCAGCGCCCGCGATTCCCGCTCATCCGCCCGCACCCGGTGAGCGCTCTTCACGCCGTCGCCGAATCGCCAGGCGCCCGCCGCCTTGCGGCTGGCTGCATTGAAGCAGCGCAGCAACATCGGTGAGCCCTGCTGCGCGGGCTTCACCGCCGAGAGGACGAGCCCCGTCCCCTCGAGGGTGATGTCCACGGGCTCGGGCGCGAGCCGCACCGCGTCGCGCAGCCAGAACCCGCGGACCGGCACGAACACGTCCTCCCACAGGTGCGGGATGATCTCGCCGCGCTCGATCTCCGCCTGCGACACCGGACCGATCGCGACCTCGATGCGGCTGGTCCCGAGGCACTGCGCCAGGGGCGTCGGAGTGGGCCAGCCCGCATGGCCGGGTCGGGTCGGCAGATCGCCGCG
>DASPXO010000021.1:0-2268 GCA_035637235.1 Gemmatimonadales bacterium
CTGCATGGGGCACAAAGTATACCGAAATCGCAGGCTGGGAGGGCGCCGGAGACGTACCTGCCCGCCAGGTGACGCTCGTCACAGTCGACGAAATGCAGGTGCTAGGGGCTGGATAGCCCGAACACGCAGCACCTAGCACCCAACACCTGCCTAATACCGCCAGCTCACCGTATCCGCTCCGGCCGGCAGCGCGCTCTTGCGCAGCCGTTCCGGGATCCGCGGGATGAACATCTGGTGGTAGCGCAGCCGCGACAGCGCGTTGGGCCGCGTGTGGTCGCCGTTCCAGCAATGCTCCGCCCGGTCCCCGTAGTCCACTTCGCCCTCGTAGGGCGGGTCGCTCGTGCTCCTGAGAAAGTCTTCCACAAGGTATACGGCGTCGTTCAGGTAATAGTTGTCCATGTCACCCACGTAGATGTGGAGCTTGCCGCGGAGCTTCGGCCCGAGGGTCTTCCAGTCGCGCCGCAGCAGGAACGACAGGTCGTAGTGCTCCCGCCAGTACTCCGCCACCGAGCGGTCGATCGTGCCGGTGCGCTTGTCCCAGATGCGCCTGGGATAGCCGTCGCCGCCCACGGGTGAGTAGACCGCCTCCCAGATGTCCCACTGGTCGCCCGAGCGGCTCCTGGTGCCGAGCACGAGCTCGCGGCGGTTCATTTCCTCGAGCGTCGAGCGCAGCCGGCCCAGCCAGTCGCGGTACCCCGGGCGTGGCGTGCGCTTCCAGCGGCCCGTCGCGTAGTACGCGTTCGTGTCCTCGTAGATGTTGACCACGGTGTACGCGTGGAAGTCGATCGGATCGGGGCAGGCGATCCAGGCGCCGTTGAACTCATCCGGATAGAACAGCTGGACGGCCATCGCCTCCCAGCCGCCGGTCGAGCCGCCGTAGGTGAACCGCGCCCAGCCCTGACCGATGCCCCGGTACTTGCCCTCGATGTACGGGATCAGCTCCCGCATGATGGCATCGCCGTACGGGCCGTTGTTCGCCGAGTTGACGGCGTAGGAGTCGTCGTAATACGGCGTGGGGTGTTGGATCTCGATCACGAGCACCCGCGGGAAGCCCGGAGCCGTCCAGTCCCTGTAGAGCTGGTAGGCTTCCCGGTCTTGCATGCGGTTGTAGCACTCGAGCCGGAACCGCTCGCTGTACTCGCACGGCGCGCTCGTGTCGGGAGGCTGCTCGCGGAACCCACCGATGGTGGAGGGGAAGTGGCCGTGGAAAATGACGAGCGGGTAGCGCGCGCCGGGGTGGTCGTCGAACCCCTCGGGGAGGAGCACGTGTGCGCCGAGGTAGGTGGGCCGGCCCCAGAACTCGGAGAGCAGCTTGCTCTGGATGCGCTCGTGCTTGATGTATTTGGTTTCGGGGGGATCGGGGATCGCGGGAATCTCCTGGTCGAGTGCGATGTGGACGACGGTGCCGCCGCGCGGCTCGATCGTCACCCAGCGGGGGGCGCTGTAGAGATTGCCCGGCTTGCGGTTCCATTGCTGTCCCTCGCCCCGGTCCGGCGGGAGCTTCACGACGTGGCCGTCCGCGCGCCGGAACGTCTCGTAGCGGTTGAGGAGCGCCTGCACGCGGTACCGGCCCGGGGGAACGTCTGTCAGGCTGGGCACGGGGTAGCCGAGCGCGCGTGCGTCGATCACCGCGTCCTGCCCGGCTTTGAGTCCGTCCACGTCGATCCCGAATACCAGCTGGGTGTTCGGGCCGTCGTTGATCTGGAACCGGGGCTCGGCGGTCGAGTCGGACGAGATCATGAGCAGCAGGCGGCCGTCGAGCGGCGCGGCGCTGCGGGCGGCGGGGAACGAGATCGCGAAGCGTGGTTGGGGCGCGGGGGGCCGGGCGGGCGCGCCGGGCGACACCGCGACGACGAGCCAGGAGAGGACTGTGAGGGCGGCCCCGTTCATCGCGCCCCCGCCGCGCTCTGTAGCACGGTGCCGTCGGCGTCGATGAACGAGACCTCGCCCAGATTCAGCTCGCGGATGCCCGCTTCGATCTTCGCGCGGTCCCCGACGACGACCCAGACCAGCCGGTCGGGCTCGATCAGCTGCGCCGCCTGCGCGGCATCGCGCTCGGCGAGCGCGTTCACCTGCTGCGCGAACGTGTCGTAGTAGCGGTCGCCCAGCCCGAAGCGCACGATCTCCGCGAGCGAGCCGAGCACGGCCCCGTTGGTCTCCCACCGCCCGGGGAGCGTGAGCGTCTGCGAGCTCTTCGCGAAGGCGAGCTCGTCCGCCGTCACCGGGCGCTCGCCGCGGATCCCGCGCAGCTCCTTCAGCACCTCCTGG
>DASPXO010000022.1:0-7404 GCA_035637235.1 Gemmatimonadales bacterium
GCTCCCGGTCGCCTGGAGCTGCACGGTGGCACCCGCGATCGGATTCCCGTTGGCATCCCGGGCAGTGACGGTAATCGTGGAGGTCCCGGTCCCCGCCTCGATCGTCGCCGGCGCCGCGCTGACCGTCGACTGCGCCGCCGAGACCGCGCCACTCGTCACGGTGACCGTGGCCGTCTGACTCACCGCCACCCCGTCGATCGTGGCCGAGATCGTCTTCGCCTCGGCGACCGTCGAACGCAGCGTCCCGGTGACCGTGCCGTCCGCCCCGGTGGGCCCCGCGGGCGGCGTCAGTGTGTTGCCGCTCCCGGTCGCCTGGAGCTGCACGGTGGCACCCGCGATCGGATTCCCGTTCGCATCCCGGGCAGTCACGGTAATCGTTGACGTCCCGGTGCCCGCCTCGATCGTCGGGGGCGCCGCGCTGACCGTCGACCGCGCGGCCGAGACCGCGCCACTCGTCACGGTGACCGTGGCCGTCTGACTCACCGCCACCCCGTTGACCGTGGCCGAGATCGTCTTCGCCTCGGCGACCGTCGAGCGCAGCGTCCCGGTAACCGTACCGTCCGCCCCGGTCGGCCCCGCGGGCGGCGTCAGCGTGTTGCCGCTCCCGGTCGCCGCCAGCACGACCGCCGCCCCGGCGATCGGATTACCGTGGGCGTCGCGCGCCGTTACGGTGATCGTCGAGCTGCCCCCGCCCGCCGCAATCGTCGGGGGCGCCGCCGCCACCTCCGACTGCGCCGCCGACACCGGCCCCGCCGTCACCACGACCGTCGCCGTCTGCGCCACGGCGACCCCGTCGATCGTCGCCGACACCGTCTTCGCCTCGGCCACCGTCGAGCTCAGCGTCCCGCTCGCCACCCCGCTCGCATCCGTCGTCGCGCTCGGCTGCGTGAGCGTGTTGCCCGCGCCGCTCGCCGCCAGAATCACCGTCGCGCCCGCCACCGGGTTGCCCGACGCGTCCCGCGCCGTCACGGTGATCGTCGCCGCGCTCGCCCCGCTCGACGCGGTGATGGGCGACGTCGCGGCCAGGCTGGACTGCCCGCCCGAGACACTGCTCGCCACCACGCCCACCGTCGCCGTCTGCGTGATCGCGACCCCGTCGATCGTCGCGGAGACGGTCTTCGTCTCCGCCCGGGTCGAGCGCAGCGTGCCAGTCGCCACCCCACTCGCGTCCGTGGGGCTCGCCGGCTGCGTCAGGGTGTTCCCCGTGCCCGTCGCCGCCAGCACCACCGTCGCGCCCGCGACCGGGTTATCAAACGCATCCTTGGCCGTCACCGTGATCGCAGACGTCCCGTCGCCCGCCGCGATCGGCGACGTCGCGCTCACCGTCGAGCGCGCCCCCGACACCGCTCCCGGGTTCACCGTGACCGCCGCGGTTTGCGTGACCCCGACCCCGTCCACCGTCGCCGACACGGTCTTGCTCTGCGCCACCGTGGAGCTCAACGTCCCCGTCGCCACCCCGCTCGCATCCGTCGTCGCGCTCGGCTGCGTCAGCGTGTTGCCGCTCCCCGTCGCCACCAGCACCACCGTCGCACCCGCCACCGGGTTGCCCGACGCGTCCCGCGCCGTCACGGTGATCGTCGCCGCGCTCGCCCCGCTCGACGCCGTGATGGGCGACGTCGCGGCCACGCTGGACTGCGCACCCGAAACGCCGCTCGCCACCACGACCACCGTCGCCGGCTGCGTGATCGCGACTCCGTCGATCGTCGCCGAGACGGCCTTCGACTCCGCCACGGTCGAGCTCAGGGTGCCCGTCGCCACCCCACTCGCGTCCGTGGGGCTCGCCGGCTGCGTCAGGGTGTTCCCCGTGCCCGTCGCCGCCAGCACCACCGTGGCGCCCGCAATCGGGTTCCCGTTGGCATCCCGGGCGGTCACGGTGATCGTGGACGTCCCCGTAGCGGCGGCGATCGTCGGGGGGCTCGCCGCGACCGTGGAGGTCAAGGCCGACGCCGGCCCCGCCGTCACGGTGACGGCGGCAGTCTCGGTGATCGGGACCCCGTCGATCGTCGCCGAGATTGCCTTCGACTCCGCCACGGTCGAGCTCAGGCTGCCCGTCGCCACCCCACTCGCGTCCGTGGGGCTCGCCGGCTGCGTCAGGGTGTTCCCCGTGCCCATCGCCGCCAGCACCACAGTCGCGCCCGCGATCGGGTTGCCGCTCGCGTCCCGGGCGGTCACCGTGATCGTCGACGTCTCACTTCCGGCCGTGATCGAGCCGGGTGCGGCGCTGACCGCCGACTGCGCCCCGCTCACGGCCCCGTGCGTGACGTCGAACGCGACGCTCACGTCGCCGGTCAACGTCCCCGAGGTCGCCGCCAGCGTGTAGCCGGTCCCGGCCTTGTCGATGCTCAAGTCCGCGAACGTCGCGACTCCGCCCGACGCCACCTGCGTCGGGGTGCCGAAGAGCGCGCCGCCGCCCGGGTTGGCGCCGATCGCGACCGTCACACCGTGCGTGGCGTCCGTCACCCGGTTGCCGAACCCGTCGAGGATCTCCACCTGGACCGCGGGGGAGATGGCCGCGCCCGCCGCGACGCTGCTCGGCTGCGCGAGGAAGCGCAGCCCGCTCGCGGGCGCGGGGGCCACCGTGACGACCGCCGTCTGCGTGATGCTCGTCCCGCCGACCGTGGCGGAGATGGTCTTCGCTTCCGCCTTCGTGGAGGCAAGGGTTCCAGTCGCCACGCCGTTCGCGTCAGTCGCCGCGGCGGGCGGCGTCAGCGTGTAGCCACTTCCCGTCGCGGCGAGCACGACCGCCTTCCCGGGGATCGGGTTGCCGAACCCGTCCAGCGCCGTCACGGTGATGGTGGACGCGCTGGTTCCGTCGGAGGCCGGGATCGTACCCGGCGTCGCACTCACGCTCGTCTTCGACGCGCTCACCGCGCCCGGGCGCGCCGTGGCGAGGAAGTTCAGGGGGCTGGCGACGCCCGTGGCCTGGACGGCCTGGGTGCTGTCGGCACCTGTGCGCGTGCCGAGCGTCCACTGCGTGGACGCGACCCCGTTCGCGGTCGTGAGTGACGTGAGCGGGGTGACCGAGCCCCCACCGTCGATCACGCTCCAGGTGATCGTGACGTTGGCGACCGGGTTGTTGAACTCGTCCGTCACCTTCACCGCCAGGGGCGCCGGGAGCGTCGCCCCCACGGTGTCCTTCTGCAGGTCGCCGCCGGCCTTGGCCATCTTCGAAGCGCCGCCGACCGTCGCCGTGATGGTGAAGGTCACGGTCGTGGGCGTGCCGCTGAGGGTCGCCGTCGCCGTGGTCGTCTGGGTCCCCGGGGTGACGCCCAGCGTCCGCGTCGTCGTCGCGTGGCCGTTGACGTCCGTGGAGGACGAGGTCGGACTGACCGAGCCGCCGCCCGACGCCGCCGCCCAATCGACTCGGACCCCCGACACCGGATTGCCGTTCGCGTCCGTGACCAGGACCTCGTGCGGCGTGCCGAGCGTCATGCCCGCCTGCCCCGTGAGGTTGTCGCCCGAGCGCTTGGTGATCGATGCCGCCGCGCCCACCGTGGCGCTGGCGGTGAACGTCACCGGGCTCCCCGCGAGCCCCGGCGCGGTGGCGGTGAGGGTGTTCGTGCCGGCGGTCGGCCCGAGGGTCCACGACCCGACGGCGGCGCTGCCGTCCGCTCCGGTGACGAGCGACGTCGTCGGCTCCACCGACCCATCGCCCGACGCGACCGCGAAGGTGACCGACACGCCCGCCACGGGATTCCCGCTCGCGTCCTTCACGATCACCGCGGGCGGGATCGCGACCGCGGTGCCGGCGGCGGCCGACTGGCTGTCGCCTGCGCGCACGGCGATCTGCGTCGCGGGCCCGGCCTCGAGCTGCAGCGTGACTGACGTCGCGCCGCTGAGCCCCGTCGCCGTGAAGCCGAGCGTCCGGGGACCGGCCGTGCCCGTGATCGCGAGGCTGGTGAAGGCGGCGGTCCCGTTCGCGTTCGTCTCGACGACGCCCGTCCCACCGAGCGCCCCGCCGCCCGAGGCGATCGCGGCGGTGACCGCCGTGCCGCTCGTGTCCACGGCGTTGCCCGCCGCGTCCTGGATCTGGATCACGGGCTGCTGCGGGAACGGCACGCCGCTCTGCGGGGCCGCGGATGGCTGGGTCACGATCGCGAGCCGGGTCGCCGGTCCCGCCGAGAGCGCGATGACGCCCGAGCCGACCGGCGCGAGTCCCGACGCGGAGAAGCGCAGCGTGTAGGCTCCCGTCGGCCCGCTGAGCGCGAGGCCGCTGAACGTCGCCAGGCCGCTCGCGCTCGTGGTGGCGGTCGCCGGCGCCAGCGAAGCGCCTGCGGGACCGGTCGCCACATCCGCGGTCACGACGACCCCCTGCTCGTGCACCGGGTTCCCGTCGGCGTCCTCGAGCTGCACGGCGGGCTGCTGCGCGAAGGCGACGCCGCTCTGCGCGGCGGCGGAGGGCTCCGTGTTCAGAGCGAGCCTGGCGACCGGCGCCGGGGTGACGCTGAAGCCGTCGCTCGTGCCGTTGAGCGGCCCCGCGCTCGCCGCCAGGGTGTAGCCGTCGCCCGCCCGATCGATGCGCAGGTCGGGGAACGTGGCCACGCCGTCTGCTGCCGGCGCGGTGGTCGTGCCCGACAGCGTCCCGCCGCCCGGGTTCGCGGCGAGCGCCACCGCGACGCTCCCCGTGAAGCTCGTCACCGCGTTGTCGAAGTCATCCCGCGCCGTCACCTGCACCGCCGGCGTGATCGCCGCCCCGGCGATCGCGTCCCTCGGCTGGACGGTGAAGGCCAGTTTGCGCGCCTCGGCCGGCGTGATTGCGAAGGAGGCGCTGGTCGCCGTGAAGCCAGCGGCGGCGGCCCGGAGCGTGTAGCCCGCGCCCGCCCGGTCGATGCTCAAGTCAGAGAACGTCGCCACGCCGCTCACGGCGGTCCGGGTGAGCATGCCGCGGAGCGTGCCGCCGGCCAGGTTGCTCGCGATCGCCACGGTCACGTCGCCGTCGAAGCTCGTGACCGTGTTGCCCATGGCGTCCTGCGCCACCACCGCGACCGCCGGGGCGATTGCCACGCCCGCCACCGCGTCGCTCACCGCGTCCGCGAAGGCGAGCTGCGTCACGACGTGGAAATCGGCGGCCGACTCCGAGTTCTCGCCGAACGGCACCCACGGGCTCGCGCGCCCCGTCTGGTCCAGCGCGCGCGCCTGCCAGCGATAGGACGCGTCGTGCCCGAGGCCCGTCACGGCGACGAAGGCGCGTTGCCCGCTCGGTACGGGACCGCCCCGCGCCGTGCGCACCCCGGTGAACGCGGTGCCCGGCGGCCGAACTTCCACCTCGAGCCGCAGCGTGTCGCCCGCGTCCGGGTCGCTCACGACGCCGCGCAGCACGACCGCCGACTGATCTACGCTGCCGCCGAGCGGAACCGCCGTGGTCGAGTCACTCCGGAGCTGCGTCAGCAGATCGGGCCGCTCGGGAGCGCGCGGCCGCGTCACGCTCAGCGTGTAGCTTCCCGTCTGCCCGGCGGCCGCGCTGGTCGCCTCGATCACATAGGTGCCGGTCGCGCTCAGCAGCTGATAGCGGAGGCACGCGTCCGGCAGGGCGCCCCCCCCGCAGGCGTCGTTCTGCGCCAGCGGCGGGGACATGCCGGTCGCGGAGCTGTCCAGCACGACATAGCCGTCCAACGCCGCCGACGACATGACCACGGATACGGAGTCACCGGCCTGCGCCGAAAAGCTGTAGAGCCGCGCCAGGCTGCCGGCGCGGTGCGGCGCCCCGCAGTTGCGCGTGGTCAGGGAGTCGGTCAGCTGGACGTCCGGGATGAGCGCGCGCACCGGACACGGATGAACCACGAACTCCACCGGCACCCGGATCGGGCTCCCGGCGGCGTCGTCGGCGTACACGACGACGGTGTCGAGCTGCGTCCCGGTCCCCAGACCGGTGGGATCGAGCCAGATCCCGAGCCTCGCCGGAGCGGACCCGCTGTTCGGGCTCAAGCTGAGCCACGGCTTGCCCTGCGCGGGCCTGACGCTCCATGCAAGCGTCCCCTGACCCGCGTTGGTCAGCATGATGCTGTCGGCGTGCACGCCGAAGCTCCCCAGCTCCGCGGAGTCGAGCAGCCAGCGCGGCGTCACCGCAAGGGTGGCCGCCAGGGAGGCGCTGTTGGTGAGCTTGTCGACCTTGCAGGTGGTGAGCAAAATGATGAGCGTGCAGACTGCCGCGCGCGCCGCCCGGAAACGAGCGACGAACGCCCTGCTCGGTCGGCCGGAGGTCCGGTTGTGGGGCACGAGAGCGTCGTTTAGGGCGTTGACCACCGTGCCTAATGCAATCCCCATACCGCTGCCTGTCGCTGGGTGTCTGGCGGGCACCAAGAAGTGTTGCAAACGTGCTACAACCTGTCGTACTCGGATCGGCGGTTGTCGGGGAGGAGGCCATGTGAAGGTTCAGCAGGAGGTTACCGCGCCGCGCCCCGGCGGCGACGCCACCGTCCGGCCGTCCGCCCGCCTGCCGGTGCGTCGTGTTCTCGTCATTTCCCACACCTACGTGAACCCGGCCAACCGCGGGAAGCTGCGCGCGCTCGCCGCCCGCGGGCTCGATGTTACCATCGGTGTTCCCCAGCACTCCCGTGAAGCCGCGCTCGGGCGCACGATCGAGGTGAGGTGGGAGCGCCAAAACGCGGTCGAGGTCTTTCCCGTCCCGACGCGCCACTACAAGGACCCCGAAGCGGTCCTGTTCAGCCGGCGCGCCCTGGTCGCGCTGCTGCGCGACAAGCGCCCTGACCTCGTCCAAGTGGAAGAGGAGCCCAGCACGCGGGTCGGCCAGCAGGTCGTGCGCATCGCCCGCAGCCTCGGGGTCCCGGCCGTGCTGTGCACCCGGCAGAACGTGGACCTCCCGGTCCCACTGTTCACGGGCTGGCGCACCCACCGTGCCCTGCGGCGGTTGCGGGGCGCGATCGCGGGGAGTGAGGGGGCGGCGGCGCTGGTGCGCCGCACGGTCCCCGACCTCCCGGTCGCGGTGATCCCGCAGCTCGGTGTGCCGGTGCCGACCGCGCCCGAGCACGCGCTGCACGAGGGGCAAGCGATCGGATGCGTCGGGCGCTTGGTGCCGGAGAAGGGACTCGATACTTTGCTGCGGGCGCTGGCGGAGAACCGGACCGTGCGCTGGCACCTGATGGTGGTGGGCGACGGGCCGGACCGCGAGCGGTTGGAGCGGCTCGCGAGCGAGCTGCGGCTGGCGGCGCGCGTCCGCTGGATGGGGGCGCTCCCGCCGGAGGAGGTGCCGAAGATCTGGCCCGAGCTCGACGTGCTGGTGCACCCGTCGCGCGCCGTGCCGACCTGGGCCGAGTCGTCCGGTCAGGTCGTGGCCGAGGCGATGGCACACGAGGTGGCGGTCGTGGGAACGAGCGCGGGGGCGACGCCCGAAATGATCGGCGACGCCGGGCTGGTGGTGCCGCCGGACGATCCCGCGGCGCTGGC
>DASPXO010000023.1:0-3239 GCA_035637235.1 Gemmatimonadales bacterium
TCGACGCCCGCGACGGTGACGTTGCCCGTCGCCACCCTGCCCCAGGGAGCGCCTGCGAATCAGCCAGCAGCGCCCACTGACCCCGGGCGCAAGCCCGGGGTTGCCGAGATCACAGGAGCCTCCGTGAATGCCGAGACCCCGGGCTCTCGCCCGGGGTCAGCCGCGCCGTCGCTGCCCCTAGTGGTCGTCCTGCTGTGGGGCGCCATCGCGCTCGCCTCGTCGCTCTATTACGTCGCGCGGCGGTTGATCCTGGTCGGCCGCCTCGCCGACCGCCGTGCCGTGAGCGACGGACCGCTCGCCGCGACGCTGGCCGATCTCCAGCGCACCACGGGATACCGGCGCCGGGTTCGCCTCACGATGGCCCGGACCATCTCCAGTCCCGTGGCCCTGGGTCTCTCTGAGATCTGCGTACCGGAGCTGGCGCTGTCGGAGCTCGGGGCCGAGCAGCAGCGCAGCATGCTGGCGCACGAGCTGGCTCATCTGGCCCGGCGCGATTCCCTCTGGCTCGCGGGCGCCAGCCTGATCGAGCGTTTCTTCTTCTTTCAGCCGCTCAACCGGCTCGCGCGCCGCGAGCTCGAGACGACGGCTGAATACCTGAGCGACGAGTGGGCCATGCGAAAGACCGGATCGGCAGTGTCCCTCGCCAAATGTTTGGCTACCGTTGCCGAATGGATCCAGGCCTCGCCCCTGGGCGTACCCGTCGCGGGCCTCGCCGAGCGGCGCTCGCTCCTGGTCTCCCGTATCTCCCGACTGCTCGACGGGCAACTGCCCTCGAGCCCCGCCTCGCGGCGCGGTTGGGCCGCCGCCGCGGCGCTGGGAGTGGTGGTGACCATCGCCGCCGCCCCGCGCGTCTCCCAGGGAGTCGCGGCAGTGATGGACTCGGGGACGACGGCAACGCCGACCCAAAGCGCCGCGGAGCCCGTCGTGGTTCGCAAACCGGCGGCCACAGGCGCGAACCAGGACACCACCGTGGTCAATGCCCTGATCGCCCGCCTCAAGGACGAGAACGCCGGCGTGCGTCGAGCGGCAGCCCATTCGCTCGGCCAGCTGGGCGATCCCCGGGCCGTGCAACCCCTGATCGCCGTGCTCGCGGACTCGGAGGCCGAGGTGCGCTCGGCGGCCGTGGACGCGTTGGCCGATCTCGAGGACCCGAGAGCCATCGGCCCGATCGCCGGTCTCCTCAAGGACCCGGTCACCGACGTGAAGCACACCGCGCTCTCCGCCTTGTCGCACTGGGATCAGGGCGTGCCCACCGCGCCGGTCGTGGCCCTGCTCGACGACCCCAACGCCGACGTGCGTCATGAAGCGGTCGGTCTGCTCGATCACCTCCACGCCCGCTCGGCGGGCGGCGCCATCGCGCGGCTGATTCACGACCCGTCGTCCGACGTGCGCAGCGCCGTGGTGCAAGCGCTGGGCAACCTGGGCGAGCAGAGCGGCGCCGCCGCCATCACCGAAGCGCTGGGCGACGCCGATGCCGACGTCCGCCAGGCGGCGCTGGGCGCGCTCAACGATCTCAAAGCGCCGATCGCCGAAGCGACGCTCATCAACCTCATGAAGGATCCGAACGCCGACGTCCGCCAGCGCGCCGCGGAGCTCGCGGGCGAGCGCTCGGTGATCGCCGCGATTCCCCAGCTGCGCCGCATGATCGACGACCCGAGAGGCGACGTGCGCGAAGCCGCGACCGAAGCCCTGGGCCACATCGCCGACCCGGCGGCCCGGCAGGCGTTGCAGGCGGCACTGCAGTCGCCCGATCCCAAAGTCCGCCGCGCCGCCGCCGAGGCGCTGGGGCAGGATCCATGACGCGCGCCCTCAACCTTCTCGCCCTGTCGCTGGCGGCGGTGGGCGGTGCCTCCGCGGCCGGCCTGACTGCTCACGCCAGCCGTGCCACGGTGCACGCCGCCGCGGGCGGCCCCGGACGGGCCGGCGCCGATTCCGCCCGCGTGGCGACGCTGCTCAACGCCCTGGCGCACACCGATCCCCTGATCTGCGACTTGATCGGGGACCAACTCGGCAACTTCTGGATGGGCGGCGAACCCGGCCGCTTGGGACGGTTCGACGACGCGCCGGACGTCCGAGGAGCGAAGGATTCCCTGGCCGGTAGCATCACCGATCCGCGGGCGGTGTCGCTGCTGGTCGCGACGCTCGGCGCGGACAACCAATGCGTGCGCCGGGTCGCGGCGAAACTGCTGGGCCGGAGCGCCGTGTCTGCTAATGTGCTCAGCAGCTTGCTCGAGAATGCGTCACCCAAGATTCGCGAGAGCGCCGCGTACGCCGCGGGCGTGGGCGAGCGTCGCGAGACGCGCGTTGCCCTCGAACGCCGGCTGACGGATACTGCGACGGGACCCGCAGCCATGGCCGCGTGGGCCTTGGGCGAGATCCAGGATCCCGCCTCCGCGCCGGCGTTGCAGGGTTCAGTGCATTCGCCGTCACCGCCAGTGCGGTTGGCAAGTGCCTGGGCCTTGGGGCAGTTCGAGGACGCCAGTTACGCGAAGGACGTGCTGCCGCTGCTCCGGGACACCGATCCGGTCACGCGGGCCATCGCCGCGGAGGCGTTAGGCCGGATGAAGGGCCCGCGCGTCGGCGCCGCGCTGGTCGGCGCCCTCACCGACCGCAACGACGCGGTGCGGCGGGCGGCGGTGAGCGCGCTGGCCGACCTGAACGAGCGGTCCGCGGTGGCGCCGATTGAAGGGCTGCTCCTCAACGATCCGGACCCGGACGTGCGCCGGGAATGCGCCAGTGCCTTGGGTAGCTTGAGCCTGCCGCGCTCGCTCGAGCCGCTGGCCCGGGCACTCGGCGACCAGGACGTCGAGGTGCAGCGCGAAGCCGCCAACGCCATCGGGGACTTGGACGACGTCACCAAGGCACCGGCCGCCTTGATTCGGGCGACGACATCGCAGGACCTGGACCTGCGCCGGCACGCCACCAAGGCGCTCGCCCATATCGGCGATCTCGCCACGGTGCAAGCGCTGGCGGACCGGCTGGGGGACGACGACAAGAGCATCCGGCTGGCCGCCGTCGAGGGCCTGGGCGAGATGAAAGTCGCAGCCGCACTTCCCGGGCTCACCCGGGCCCTGAACGATCGCGATCCCGAGGTGCGGCGGGCGGCGGCGGAAGCGCTGGGGAAGACGCAAGACAACTAGACCGTCACTCCCAGACGGCCGCGAACAACGGAGGCAGGAGGGTTCCCGTCACACCGTCGTCATCACCACCGGCGCATGGTCGCTCGTGCCGACGTCCGC
>DASPXO010000024.1:0-11213 GCA_035637235.1 Gemmatimonadales bacterium
CGTCCTCCGTGAGATCGGTGGGGGCGCCGGAGGACTTTTTGGGCCACGAGACCCACAGGACTCCCGCCGGCGCCAGCACGCGCTCGAGCGCCGGAAACTTGCGCTCGAGCTCGCGCTGCGCGGTCGTGAAGAACTGGATGAAATCGAGCGGTCCGGCGGTGGGCGCCTTGCGCGCCAGCGGCGTCGGGAGCTTGCCGAGCGTGCGATCGTAGCCCCTGGGCGCGTTGAGGATCGCGATCTTCGCCCCGGGTTTGATGCCCAGCTTTTCCACGAGCGACCGCCTTGAATATCCCGCCATCACCGCCCTCAACCATCTTCTACCGTCCTCTACCGTCCTCTACCGCCCTCTACCGCCCTCTATACATCACTCTCCAGATCCTCCCCGTCGCATCATCCGTGATGTAGACCGACCCATCCGGCCCCTGGGCGACCCCGACCGGGCGGTATTTGGGCCCGCCCTCCTCCTCGCGCCAGAAGCCATCCGCGAACGTCTCGTAGGTGCCTGCCGGCTTGCCGTCCTGGAAGGGCACGAACGCGACGCGGTAGCCCTGCTGCGGGAGCGGAGCGCGGTTCCACGAGCCGTGGAAGGCGATGAACGCCCCCCCGCGGTAGCGCTGGGGGAACTGCGTGCCCGTGTAGAACAGCAGGCCGTCCGGCGCCCAATGGGCGGGGAAGGCGACCGCGGGCTCTTTCTTTTGCGCGCACAGCCCGACCTTCTTGCCGTCGCCGCCGTATTCCGGGGCGAGCACGAGATGGTGGAGCTCGGGATCGTGGTAGCAGTACGGCCAGCCGAAGTCGTCTCCCTCCTGGACGCGCAACAACTCTTCGGAGGGCTTCTCCGCGCTTTGCTCGAGCGTGAAGAGCTTCTCCCAGTTCTGGCCCAGCTGATCGCGGCCGTGCTGCGTCGCCCAGAGCCGTCCGCTCGGGTCCAGCGCCAGCCCCACGGCGTTGCGGATACCCGTGGCGAAGCGCGTCCCGTCGGCCTGCCCCTGATTGCGCCTGGCGGCGTCGAAGCGCCAGATACCCGCGCGAGTGGCGAGGTCGGGGCACGGATCCTTGCCCGGCGATTCGGCCGTGCGGTCCACGACCTGACACGAGTTGGAGGGCGAGCCGAAGTTGACGTACAGGACGGTGCCGTCGGCCGAGAGGACGAGGCTCTTGGACCTGTGGTTCCCGTCCGCCGGGAGGTCCCGCGCGAGGACGTCGGCCGCGCCGGTCGGCGTGAGCCGCCCCGCGGCGATGGGGAAGCGGTACACGGTCGTCGAGGAGGAGAAATACAGGACGTCCCGTCCGGCGGCGATGCCGGTGCCGCCTTCGGTGCCAAACCGCTCCTGGACGTCGGCTTTGCCGTCGCCGCTCGTGTCCCGCAGGGCGACGATGCCCCCCCTGCCGCCCCGACTCTCGATCGCGACGAACAGGTCGCCGGCGGGCGTGACGGCGAGATGGCGCGCCGAGCCGAGCTGGTCGGCGACCAGGACGGCGCAAAAGCCCGCCGGGAGCGTCAGCCCCGCGTTGTCGGGATCGCAGGCCGGCGAGACGGCGGTCGGGCGGTCAGGCGGTCCGGCGGATAACCCGGCGGTTGGGCGGTCGGGCGGTCTGGCGGACAGTAAGATCACCAGCATGCCGACCGCCTGACCGCCTGACCGCCAGACCGCCCTCACCGCCGTGCTTGTGACATGCCGCATGGGTGTCGTTCCTCCGTTCAAATCAAACCGAATGTCTCCGTGCCGGGCCGTCAAGTCACGATCCCTCCGTGTCGCGCGCCACGCGAGGTCGCCGCCGTCATGCGGGGACGATCGCCAGCACGCGCAGCGGGCTGCCGCTGCCGTTCACGATCTTCAGGGGGGCCGCAATGACGACCGCTCCGGTGGGCGGCAGTTGGTCCAGGTTACGGAGGCTCGCCAGGCCGAACTTACCCGCGCCGTGCATCGTGGCGTGGTTCGGGAAGGGCGGGTCGAACCTCCCGGCCTGGCCCGCGTCCGTGCCCACCGTCTCGACTCCAACCCCCGTGACGTCGCGGTCTCGCGCCAGCAGCTCGGAGGTGCTCTTGTGGAACCCGGGCGAGTGGGGGCCGTCGCCTTGCACGTTGAGAAACTCCCGCGCGCTCGTTCGCGTGCTCCACCCCGTGCGCAACAGAACCCACGCGCCCCGCGGGATGCGGCCGTGCTGCTGTTCCCACGCCGCGACGTGGTCGGGCAGCAGCAGGAAATCCGGATCCCGGGCGACCTCCCGCGTCACGTCGATCACGCATGCGGGGCCGACCAAGCGCCGCGCGGGGATCGTGTCGCACGCGTTGTCGGGCAGATCCTTCCCGGTGATCCAGTGCACGGGGGCGTCGAAGTGCGTCCCGGTGTGCTCTCCCAGGTGGACCGTGTTCCAGTACCAGGCAGGCCCCTTCTGATCGTAGCGGGAGATGACCTCGATGCTCATCCCGGGTGACGAGGCGAACTGGGGTGGCAGCCCGATCACCGGCGTGTCGGGGCCGAGCGGCTGAGTCAGGTCGACGATCCTGAGCCGGCCGGTGTCGAGCGCGTCGATCAGCTGGGCGAGCAGCGCGGGCATGTCGCTACTCCTTCCTCTTACGCTCCCGCAGGTGGCGCTGGAACTGGAACCGGTTCTCGAGCAGCCCCAGATCGGTGACGAAGCCCGCGGGACCGGTGGCCTCGACTTTCGCGACGATGGTGGTCAGGTCGTGCGCGGCGAGACTTGCGTCGAACGCGTCCGTGAACTCCGCGAGCGTACGGACGGTCGCGCTGTGGGGGACGCCCGCCGCGGCGGCGATCCCGGCGAGATCGCTCCCCGTCGCTGTCGCGGTCGGGAAGCCGCCTACCGACAGCAGGCTCTCGTTGTCGAACACGACGTGGATCAGGTTCCCGGGGCGGTAGCGGGCGAGCGTGGTGAGCCCGCCCAGGTTCATGAGGACCGAGCCATCGCCGTCCAGCACGACGACCTCGAGCTCGGGGCGGCACAGCGCCAGGCCGAGGCCGAGCGAGGACGCGAGCCCCATGGCGTGCTGCAGGTAGAAGAAGTTGGGGCGGTGGCCGAGCGACTGGAGCTCCGCCGCGACCGCGCCCATGATCGTCACCACGATCGAGCGCTCGAGCGTCGGGTAGACCGCCTCGAGCGCCTCGAGCCGCCGCATCATTCCTCCCACATCAGGTCGCGGCAGAGGAGCAGCGCCACGGGCCGGTTCGCCGAGTAGGCGAGGGTCTGCGCCTGGCGGATCCTGTGCGCGACATGGCCGGGGGCATCGAGTCGCTCGTGGGGGATGCGGAGCGTGTCGAGCAGGGGCTCAGTGACCGTCCCACCCTCGGTCTGCCACGGGTCACGCTCGCCGAACGCGCCCCGCTGGCTGATCAGCATCAAGAGGGGGATGCGGTACAGCTGGGCGCACGAGACGATCCCGTTGATGGCGGCGAGGAAGCCGTGGTTCTGCATCAGCATCGCCGACTTGACGCCCGCGAAGTACGCGCCGGTCGAGATGCCGACGCCCTCCTCCTCCTTCGCGAGCCGCACCAGGATCATCTCCTGGTCCTCCTCGGCCATGCGGATCAGGTGCACGAGCCACGTCTCCGGGAGGGCGGAGACGAGGCCGACCCCGCAGCTCTTCAGGGCGTCGTAGATGAGCCGAGAGCTGGCGGCGGAGACGGGCATGGCGCAGCAAACGAATGTCCCCGCGCCGGGCCGTCAAGTCAGGCCCGGCCATTTCGCCGCGGGCTGAGAGCACGCCTTTCCCCGGGCGTGCCGGATGATGGCGATCCTACCTGGGCAATTCCTTCCCATCCGCGCCCGCGCTCTCCGGCATACGATGCACTCAGTAGGGATCCTGACACGTGCTTCTGTGGCGCAAACGAGCCAGCCCTGTGAGCGAGGAACCGCAACCGGCGTCGGCGGTTGGGATTGTCGTTCGCCGAGAACGCATCGTGCAAGTCGGCCCCTGAGCGGCGGTTCCTTGCCTGCGACCGCCGGCCCCGCAGGGCGGCACGGGAGTTGATGCCATGCGTCGCATCGACCATCCCTTCGAATGCCCGCCCCTCTCCCGCAGCCCGCACCGAGGGATTCGGTTGCGCGCTGCGGGCGTGACCGAGGACCAGAGAAAGCCATGTTGAGATCACGCTACACGTCGGTCCCGCGCCTCGCGGTGGCGGTCCTCGCCACGCTGCTGTCCGCGATGTGCCGGGACAATCGGGGCCCCACCTCGCCTGCGCAGGCGATCACGCCGGCGGGGACGGAGACTGCGGGCACCGCGGCGATCCTGGTCGGGGCCGGCGAGGTAGCGCGCTGCGACAACACCAAGGACGAGGCGACGGCGCTGCTCTTGGACAACATCGCCGGAACGGTGTTCACGACGGGCGACAACATCCGCGCGAGCGGGTCGGCGTCGGATTTCAGCTCGTGCTACGCCCCCTCCTGGGGCCGGCACAAGGCGCGGACCCGGCCGTCCGTCGGCCCCAACGAGTATCAAACCGCGGGCGCCGCGGGGTACTTCGATTACTTCGGCGGCGCCGCGGGTGACCGCGACAAGGGCTACTACAGCTACGACCTCGGCGCCTGGCACATCGTGGTGCTGAACAGCAACCTCGCGATGACGGTGGGCTCGGCGCAGGAGCAGTGGCTGCGGGCGGATCTGGCGGCGAGCGGCCAGCGCTGCACGCTGGCCTACTGGCAGCATCCCCGGTTCAGCTCCTACTCGACGGCCGTGCGCGCGGGGGTCAAGCCGCTGTGGGACGCGCTCTACGCCGCGCGCGCGGACGTGGTGCTCAACGGGCACTACCGGCTGTACGAGCGGTTCGCGCCGCAGACCCCGGACGAGGTGAACGACCCGCAGAACGGGATTCGGCAATTCACGGTGGGGACGGGGGGGCACGGGGTGGACGTGTTCGGCACCACGGTGCGGCCGAACAGCGAGGTGCGGCTGAGCGGCACGTACGGGGTGCTGAAGCTCACGCTGGGCGACGGGACGTATACCTGGCAGTTCGTGCCGGTGGCGGGGCAGACGGCCTCGGATGCAGGGAGCGGCAGCTGCCACAAGACGGCCGGCGCCGGGACGGCGGTCTCCGCCGCGCAGTCCACGGTGAGTGCATCGCCCGCGGCGTTCACGGCGGGGAGCGGGACCGCGACGATTACCGTCACGGCGAAAGACGCCAACGGGAACCCGATCAGCGGGGCGACGGTGGTGCTCGCGGCCACGGGGAGCGGCAACACCCTGACGCAGCCGAGCGGGACGACCAACGCGAGCGGCGTGGCGACGGGAACGCTCGGCTCGACGGTGGCCGAGACGAAGACCGTCTCCGCCACGATCAACGGCACCGTCGTCACGCAGACGGCGACCGTGACCGTGACGGCAGCGGCGCCGCCGCCGGGCGCGACCGCGGTCCTGGTGGGGGCCGGCGAGGTGGCGCGCTGCGACAACACGAAGGACGAGGCGACCGCGCTGCTCTTGGACAACATCGCCGGAACGGTGTTCACGACGGGCGACAACATCCGCGCGAGCGGGTCGGCGTCGGATTTCAGCTCGTGCTACGCCCCCTCCTGGGGCCGGCACAAGGCGCGCACCCGGCCGGCGGCCGGCCCCTACGAGTATCAGACGACGGGCGCCGCGGGGTACTTCGACTATTTCGGTAGCGCCGCCGGGGACCGGGACAAGGGCTACTACAGCTACAACCTCGGGGCCTGGCACATCGTGGTGCTGAACAGCAACCTCGCGATGACGGTCGGCTCTCTCCAGGAGCAGTGGCTGCGCGCGGATCTGGCGGCGAGCACGCAGCGCTGCCTTCTGGCGTACTGGCAGCATCCCCGCTACAGCTCCTCCGGGATGAGCGTGCGCTCGGCCGTGAAGCCGTTGTGGGACGATCTCTACGCGGCCCGCGCCGACGTTGTGCTCAACGGTCACTACCGGTTGTACGAGCGGTTCGCGCCGCAGAAGCCGGACGAGGTCAAGGACCTGCAGAACGGTATCCGGCAATTCACGGTGGGGACGGGCGGGCACGGGGTGGACGTGTTCGGCACGACGGTGCGGCCGAACAGCGAGGTGCGGCTGAGCGGGACGTATGGGGTGCTGAAGCTCACGTTGGGCGACGGGGCGTATGCCTGGCAGTTCGTACCGGTGGCGGGGCAGACGGCCACCGACTCGGGGAGCGGCACCTGTCACCCGGCGCCCGTGGCGTCGGTGACGGTGGACCCGGCGTCGGCGAGCGTGCCCGTGGGGCAGACGGTGCAGCTCACCGCGACGCCGAAGGATGCGAACGGGAACCCGCTCAACGGTCGCGTCGTGACGTGGTCGAGCGGCGACACGTCCACTGCTACCGTGTCCTCGTCCGGCCTCGTCACCGCGGTGTCTCCCGGTCGCGCCTCGATTACGGCGACGAGCGACGCGAAGTCGGGTAGCGCGGTGGTCGTCGCCGACGCTGTGGGGCGGGACTACGCCATCGTCGATGCGCAGTTCACGCAGGGGGTGCAGGCACCCGACGGCTCCCTACCGATCGTGCTTTCGGGCAACGCCGCGGTGGTGAACGTGCTGATCCGCTCGAGCGCTGCCGACGCGCCGCCTATGCAGGTGATGCTCAGGCTGTTCGACGGCACGGGTCGGCTGGTGCGCACCGACACCGCCGTGACGGTCGGTGCGCTCGGCACCTCGCCGAGTTATCTCGCTCCCAGCGCACAGCTGCTGGTCCCCGCCTCGGTGCTGCAGGCCGGGCTCCAGTGGCAGCTGGTCCGCGATCCCGGCGGCCAGGTCGCCGATGATTCCAGCGCCAACGACGTGTTCCCGCGGACAGGGCGGGCGGTGCTCGCTACGGTCACCGTGCCCACACTGCGAGTGCGGCTCGTGCCCATCGTGCTGGCCTCGAACGGCGACGCCACCGGGGCGGTCAGCGCCAGCCTGGTCCCCGAGTACCTGCGCACGCTGCAGAGTGTGCACCCGATCGGCACGATCAGCACCTCCATCGGCTCGCCCTTCACCACGTCGGCGAGCTTCGGTACGCCACCCGCGGGGGGAGGCGGCCCCTTCTGGCAACAGCTCATCTCCGAGCTCGATCTCGCCCGGATTGCCGACTTCTCTCAGCCGGACGCCTACTGGTACGGCGTGGTGGCACCGCCTTCGGGCTTCAGCTACACCGCATACGGCGGGTTCGCGTATATCCCGGCCTCGGGGCAGAGCACCGGCGCGCAAACGCGCACCGCTGCGGGCGTCCAGCTCAACTGGTTCAGCCTGCCTGCGCGAAGCCCCGACCTCGTGGCTCACGAGCTGGCCCACAACTTCGGGCGCAGGCACGCGCCGTGCGGTGGCGCCGCGGCGGTGGATTCCGCGTTTCCCAACAGCGGCGGGGTGATCGGCTGGCCGGGGCACGACGTGTTCTCCTGGGCAACCGCCCGCGCTGCATCGGCTGCGGTCGTGTCCCCCCAAACGGGAGACGTGATGGGTTATTGCGTCCCGGTGTGGTCCAGCGCGTACACCTTCCGAGGCATACTGGAGTTCCGCCAACCACCGACGTCGCTGGAGCCGACGTCGCTGGAGCCGGAACGACGCGGCGCGCCCACGCGGGTACTCGTCGTCCGCGGGAGCATTGAACACGCGGCCAAGGTGACGCTGGAACCCGCGTTCGTCCTCGACGCGCGGCCCACGCGGCCGGAGCGTGCGGGCAACTACTGGCTCGAGGGCCTGGCTGAGGATGGCCGCCTGCTGTTCGCCTATGACTTCGAGCCCAGCGAGCTCGATCACGCTCCCGATGTTCGCCACTTCGCGTTCGCGATTCCCGTCAGCGGGGCGCTCGAGGATTCGCTCTTCACGCTTCGAGTCCGGGGCCCGGCCGGCGAAGTCAGGATCAGCCGGCCGGCGGTCCGAGGCTACGCGCCTAGGGCTGCAGCGCCCCTCCCCGTCGTGGCTCGGCGCGGCCCCGATGGCATGGTGGACGTGCCGTGCCCCGACGGCTCCGCGCGCGGAATCCTCGTCTTCGATGCCTCGACCGGCGCAGTACTGGGGACGGCGCAGGCGGCCGCGATGCGCGTATCCGCGCGTTCGGCGACACCGCTCCGCCTGGCGTGCAGCGATGGAATCCGCACCACCCGGGCCGCCACGGTCGCCCCGTGAGCCCCTGGAACGAACCTCGCTTGACGAAGATCCGCGCTAGCCGCGAACTCGAAGCTCTGCACCCTTGCCTATTGGCACCACCCGCTCTACGCCTCGACGTCGGGATCGGGCTCCGGTGGCATCACGGATACCAAGTCGCGGCCCGTGTGGGACGATCTGTACGCCGCGGGCGTCGACCTCGTGGTGGACTCCCATCGCCACTTCTACGAGCGCCCTACGGCGTGCTCGAGCTTTCGCTGTACGCCGACAGCTACGCCTGGCAGTTTGTCCCGGTTGCGGGCAAGACCTTCAGCGACTCTGGTTCGGCCGTGTGTCACGCGGCCCCGGGGTCCGTGCCCTCCGTGTCCCCTTCGCAGTCGACGCTCAGCGCGTTGCGAGTCGCTCGCGGCGGGAAGCGGAGCGCGACGATCACGGTGACGGTGAAGGACGACGGCGGTAACCCGATCAGCGGGGCGACGGTGACCCACCCGCCCACCGCGGCCTTCACGTTCACCTGCTCGGGGCGCTCTTGCACGTTCACCGAGTGGGCGTGGTCAACGGGTGCTCTACGCGGTCGGCGGGCAAGAGACGGACTTCCCTAGCTTGGCGACGGTCGAGGCGTACGATCCCGCCACCGACACCTGGACCTCGAAGGCACCGATGCCGACGCAGCGTATCGGCCTTGGGGTCACTGCGATCGACGGCACGCTCTACGCTGTGGGTGGCGACGACGGCGGGAGCTCAAGGCTGTCAACCTTGGAAGGCTACGATCCCGTCACCGACACGTGGACGACCAGGGCGTCGATGCCCACCGCGCGAATTTACCTTGGTGTCGCTGCGCTCAACGGCGTGCTCTACGCTGTGGGCAGCCACAGCCTCGATGACGGCTACTTGTCGACGCTCGAGGCATACCACCCGTAGGTCGGCGCGACCACAGTGGCGCTCCTATGATAAGGGGCTGTTGTGCCGCCACGCGCCACGACTTCTCCTGTTCCGGGGCTCGATGGCGAGGATGAAATCGAGCGTGTCGGGCGGGGCCAATTCGAAGGCCTCCTCGAAGGGGCGTTCGGAGAAGTCACGGCTCACAAAAGGGGCGTGAGGACTGTGTAGCGCGGACGGAGCAACCGTGTGAGCGGGGGACGTCAGTCCCCGCCAGCGCTTGGGGTGCCGGACGGACGGACCGCGTCATGCAAGTCGGCTACCGATAAGCCGTTCTCCGGCTGCGGCGTCGCCGCGCTGCGGAGGCCCGTTACTTGATGCACTTCCGCATGAAGCGCGGCCGCCGTCGTGGCGAAATCGAGAGGGCGGCCGTTTGTTCGCTATCTCCAATGGTTGTAGAAGATCTCTCACGTAGTTGCACCCAGAAAGAAAACATGCGAAGGGTAGCGCTGAGGGCGCTCGGTGTCGTGGCGCTCATCACGATGGTCGGCTGTGGTAAAGAGGAACTGTCGGCACCGCGAATCGCCGGGTCGGCGGCATCGGCTCATTCCGGCGTATCCTACGTCATCACCACCGGCGATAGCACGCCGGTGATCGACGAATACGCCCTCAGCACTGGTTCGACGGTTCAGCTCAAGCTGAAGATGGTGAAAAACTTGGAACAGTCGAAGGAGCCGCGTCTCATCTACGCGGACCTCCCCGGCGCCAAGTGGGAGAGTTCGTTTCCCGAGGTGGCGACGGTATCTGCCCGTGGTTTGGTCACCGCCGTGGGCGGGGCCGGCTCCGCCACGATTACGGCGTCGGTCGGCGCGCACAGCGCCTCGATCATCGTCCGCATTCACGCCAAAGACGTGGCGCCGACCGCGGACTTCTCGTACTCATGCGCCGGACTCGCCTGCTCTTTCACGGATCGCAGCACCACTGAGCCGATCGTCGCAGCGCGCGTGGCGCCGGGAGATGGCGCAAAGTCCACGATCCTGAGCGCGTCGCAGTTGTCGGCGGAGGAGAGCACGACCCCGCAGATCGTTGCATGGCGCTGGGAGTTCGGCGATGGCGACACGTCCACCGTTCAGAACCCGTCGCACAGCTATGACGCGAACGGGACGTATACGGTCGTGCTGACCGTCACGCTCGAGGGCGGTACGTCCGGCACCACGGCGAAGTCGATCACGGCCGCCGATTTCGCGTTCTCGTGCGTCGAGCTCACCTGCAGTTTCACGGATCGGAGCACCTCTCCTGGGCAGGTGGTCCAATGGTACTGGGAGTTCGCGGATGGCGAGACATCCACCGCTCAGAATCCGACGCATACCTTCGCCACTAGCGGCTTCTACTACGTCGAGGAGTGGGTCTATGACAACGTCAACCCCTACAACGACCCTACGTTGGTAGGATACTGGGTCACCGTGCCACCGACGTTGTTGAACCTACCGCCGACCGCGGACTTCTCGGTCTCCTGCGTCGATCTGACCTGCGTTTTCACGGATCAGAGTACCGATCCAAACAGTCAGGTTGCTCATGGTGAGGTGGGCGGATGGTACTGGACCTTCGGAGATGGGGGAACAGGCCTATCTCCGAATTGGACACATACGTACAGCGCCGCTGGGACCTATACGGTGGAGCTCAGGGTCGATGACCGATTTGAGGCGAGCACCATATCGAAGCCGGTGACCGTCGCGGTGAACCAGCCGCCCACCGCGGCCTTCACGTCGAGCTGCCCGCTGCTCTCCTGTACGTTCACCGACGGCAGCACCGACGCGGACGGCCGGGTGGTGGCCTGGAGCTGGGACTTCGGCGACGGAGCGACCTCGACCAGCCAGAACCCGTCGCACACCTACGACGCCGGTGCGACCCGCATCTACACGGTGCGGCTCACCGTCACTGACGACGGTGGCAAGACTGCGAGCGTATCAACGTCGGTGACCGTGTCGAGCGAGCCCAACCAGCCACCCACCGCGGCCTTCGCTTCCAGCTGCGGGGGGCTGTCGTGCAGGTTCTCTCTCTGGGACGACACGGACCCGGACGGCTACATCGTGGCCTGGAGTTGGAGCTTCGGCGACGGCGCCACGTCAAGTGACCGGAACCCGCCGCACACCTACGAGAGCGCTGGGACCTACACGGTGCGGCTCACCGTCACCGACAACCGCGGCGCCACGGCGAGCGCGTCCAGGTCGTTCACAGTTCCTCCGAACGTGGGGCCCACCGCGGC
>DASPXO010000025.1:0-16144 GCA_035637235.1 Gemmatimonadales bacterium
GCCGGCACGGCCGACAGGTGCGCCACGTTTTCGAACGCCGGGATGTCCGCGGCGAACAGCGTCTCGTGGGTGTCGAAGGTGGTGGACTGCCCGTAGTCGATGCTCGGCGTGTCGATCCCGACGGCGTGCACCTTGCGTTCGACCAGCCAGCGGGCCGCGTCCGGATGGATTCCCGGGAAGTGCAGCTCCGGCACCGCCGCGGGCCCGGTCCTGGCGGTGCCGAGGTAGCGGGCGCGATCGGGCCAGCGGTTCCCCCAGCCGGTCCGAAACAGCACGATCGCTCCCTCGGGAATCCGCGTGCCGGCCCGCTCCCACGCCTCGAGATCGGCGGGTGTGATGCGGTAGTCGCGGTCCGCCTCCGCCTGCCGGCGCACGTCGATCACGAACGCCGGGCCGGCGAGCTGGGTGAGGGGGATCTGGTCGGTCGTGTGCCTGCCTTCGGCGAAGTGTACCGGCGCATCGAGATGGGTGCCGCCGTGCTCTGCCGCGGCGAAGTTGTTCGCGGCGTAGTAGTAGCCCGCGGGCGTCCGCCGCGCCGAGACGACCTCGAGCGCGAACGGCTTGGCCGTGGGCCAATAGATCGTGGTCGAGTCGAAGGGGTAGCTGAGATCGATCCAGGTGGCGCGGGCCAGCTGTCCGGTGAGGGAGGGACGGGCGCAGGCGGCGGCCGCTAGCAGAAGAGGCAGCATTCGAATCATGAGCGTGCTCCGTGCTGGTCCCGGGCTAAGAGCGAATCCATAATGGAGTCGTTCCCCGAATTGGCAACCCGCCCGCAGGTGGGTACGTTGACACCTATGAACAACCTCACAATCGTCGGTCTCGTCCTCCTCGCCGCCTGTGGCAGCGGCGGCCAATCCGAGAAGTCCGGCGCCGCCTCAGGCGACTCGCTCACCGAGCGGCAGCGGGACAGCATGCTCGCGAAGTCGAGCATTCCCGGCGCCTCCGGCGTGGGCCGCGCGATGCGCGTGGCCGACTCGACCAGCGCCCGGGTGCGGGCGACGGACAGCGTGTCGCCTTGACCTGACCTCACCCCCTGACCCCCTCTCCGTAGCGGAGAGGGGGGACGAAGTGGTGAGGTCTCTTCCGCAAGGCAGTCCCGGGCTTCACTTTCAGGTCATGCTCAGCGTCTACCTGTTCGCGGCGATCGTGGGGACGGGCTTGCTGCTGTTCAGTCTCCTCGGCGGCCACCACGGCGGCGGAGACGCGGGAGTGGGCCACGAGGTCGCGCTCGGCCACGGTGACGTCGGCCACGGCCACCCGGTACTCGCCGACGCGGAGCACCCGGGTGTCGGCGAAGCGATCATCAGCCTGTTCCGCCCACGCAACATCATCTTTTTCGCAGCCGGGTTCGGGCTGACCGGGACGCTGCTGACGCTGCTCCGCACGAATCCGGCATTCACGCTGCTCGCGTCGCTCGGCATGGGCACGGGCTTCTTCCTGCTCAGCCACACGGTGTTTTCCTTCCTGCGGCGCTCCGACACGGCCACCGAGGCGCTCACCGAGTCGGAATTCCTCGGGGAGCGCGGCCGGGTCACCCTGCCCCTCGAGCAGGGGCGTCCCGGACGGATCGCCTGCCTCATCGCCGGCCGCGAGGTGCATCTCACGGCCCATCTCTCGGACGGTAGCGTCGGGGAGATCCCGGCCGGCCGGGAAGTCGTCGTGGTGAAGGTCGTCGACGGGGTGGCGGAGGTGTGCACCCCCGAGCAGTACGAGCGCCAACTGCCAGCGTAAGAGGTCGCCATGGACTTGTCTCCCGTCACCGTCGTCGCCCTCGCGGCCGTCGCGCTGGGCCTTGTGGGCGCGCTCGTCGGAATGGTCCGGTCGCTCATCGTGATCTGCATGCCGAACGAAATGGTGGTGGTCAGCGGCCGGCGTCGGGTCACGGAGGACGGGCGGAGCGTCGGGTACCGGGTGCTGCACGGCGGGCGCACGCTGCGGGTCCCGATCATCGAGAAGGTCTCGCGCATCGATCTCCGGACGATTCCGATCGAGGTGATGATCAAGAACGCCTACTCGAAGGGCGGGATACCCCTGATCGTGCAGGGCATCGCCAACGTGAAGGTGTGCGCGCGCGAGCCGATCTCCTACAACGCGGTGGAGCGGCTGCTCGACAAACCGTTCGACGAGATCATGCAGATCGCGAAGGATACGCTCGAGGGCAACCTGCGCGGCGTGCTGGCGACGCTCACGCCCGAGGAAGTCAACGAGGACCGCCTCAAGTTCGCCCAGCGGCTGATCGAGGAGGCCGACGAGGACCTGAAGAAGCTGGGGCTCGAGCTCGACACGCTGAAGATCCAGAACGTCACGGACGACGTGAAGTACCTCGACTCGATCGGGCGGACGCGCACCGCGGAGATCTTGAAGATCGCGCGCGTCGCCGAGGCGCAGCGCACCTCCGAGGCGGAGCAGACCGAAGCGTCGTCGCGCCAGGCGGCCCAGATCGCGAAGATCCAGGCGGACCTGAAGATCACGGAGGAGAACAACCGGCTCCGCGTCCGCAAAGCCGAGCTCGAAGCGGAGGCGCTGGCGCGGGAGAACGAGGCGCAGGTGGCCGGCGAGAAGGCGAAGGTCAAGGCGCAGCAGGATCTCCAGGCCGCGCGCATCGACCTCGAGGCCAAGCGCGTCGAGGCCGACGTCGTCGTGCCCGCCCGGGCCGACCGAGAGGCCTCGGAGCTGCGCGCCAAGGGCGCCGCGGCGTCGATCCTCGAGAACGGCAACGCCAACCTCGCCGTGCTCGACCGCATGATCCAGCTCTACAGCAAGGCGGGGAACGAGGCCGAGCGGATTTTCATCCTGAACATGCTGCCGGAGATCATCAAGGAACTGGCGGGCTCGGTGGAGCAGATCAAGATCGACAAGCTGGCGGTGATCGACTCGGGGAACGGCGCCGGCGTCGCTTCCGCGGCGGCGCAGTTTCCCCAGGCGATCATCAAGCTGACGGAGCAGATCGAGGGCGCGACCGGGATCAACATCCTGTCGCGGCTGCAGAAGCCGGCCGAGCAGCCGAAGCGTGCCGAGAAGTAGTCTCGCTCTCCTCGCGTTCGCCGCCGCCTGCGGACCCACCGATCCCTGCCGCTCCCCCCCGATGCATCTCCGGAGCCGCTACGCGCGAGCATATGTCGGCCACTGGCGCGTGGCGCACGGGGACACGCTCACGCTCCCCGAGATGGGCGACCGGTTCAAGCTCAGCGACGTCGTGCTCGACAGCGCCCGGATCGCGGTGGGGCGAGCGTGTCACTTCAAGGGGCGGCTCGTGTTCCAGGTCCCGCGCGCCGAGACCCTCGCGGTGACGTGGTTCGGCCAACCCGAGCGGGCGCTCATCTTCGGCTGGCCGGCGGAGCTGGGGCCGTTCGCCGGGATCGAGGCGGTCCGCGTGGGCGATTCGCTCGCGGGTGCGATTCTGTTCGACGAGCGGTTGGGCGTGCGGGTGCCCCCCGGGGTCACGGCGCGCTTCGTCGCGGGCCGGGCACGGTGAAGTATCTTTGACCTCACCCCCTGAGGAGAGCAACATGCCCTTCACCGCCGCCGAGCGCGCCGCCCTGATCGAGCGCTACGCCCACGGTCCCGCGCTCCTGAAGCGCGCTCTCGCCAGGGTCCCCGCCGAGGCCCTCCAATGGAAACCGGCTCCCGGCAAGTGGTCGGCCCACGAGATCGTCGTCCACTGCGCGGACTCCGAGACCAACGCCCACATGCGGCTGCGCTACCTGCTCGCCGAGCCGGACCCCATGATCGTGGGATACGACCAGGACCGCTGGGCCGCGGCGTTCGCCTACCACGGGCACCCGATCGAAGTCGCGCTCGCGACCGTCGAGGCCGTGCGGGCCAACACGGTGCCCCTGCTGAAGCGGATGACCGACCGGGACTGGGGCAAAGTCGGCCGGCACACGGAGTCCGGCCGCTACGCCGTGGAAGACTGGCTCGCCATCTACGCCGAGCACCTCGAGAAGCACTCGCGCCAGATCGAGCGAAACCTCGCCGAGTGGAGCGACCGTCCCCCCCCTCCGCGACGCGGCGAGGGGGCCAGGGGGTGAGGCCGATGAGGGGATTCCTGTTTCGCCTGCTCATCACCGCCCTCGGCCTGTGGGCCGCCGCCACCATCGTTCCCGGGGTCACGATCCGCGGCGTCGGGAACCTGATCGTCGCGGCGCTGCTGCTCGGGCTGGTGAACGCGGTCATCCGACCGGTCATCCTCATCCTGACCCTTCCGTTGACGGTGCTCACGCTGGGGCTGTTCATCCTGGTCGTGAACGGGATTTCGCTCGCGCTCGTGGCGTGGCTGATGCCGGGGTTCACCATCGCCGGGCTGCCCCCGGCGATCCTCGGCTCGATCGTGGTCGGGCTGACCAGCTGGTTCGCTTCCGCGTTCGTCGGCGGCTCGGGCCGCATCGAGCGGATTCGCCACATCGAGGTGAGCGGGCGCCGGCTCGATTGATGGACCGGCTCTTCGCGGGGCTTGGCGCCGCGTCGGCGTTGCTCGCGGTGGCCGCCGGCGCGTTCGGCGCGCACGCGCTGCGCGCCCGGACGCCCGCCGACCTCCTCGCGGTGTTCGAAACCGCAGCCCGCTACCAGATGTACCATGCGCTGGCGCTGCTCGCCGTTGCCTGGGCGGTGACGCGCTGGCCCGTGCCTGCTGTGCGCGCCGCCGGGTGGCTGTTCGTCGCCGGCACGGTGACCTTCTCCGGCTCGCTCTATCTGCTCGCGCTGACCGGCGTGCGCGCCTTCGGCGCCGCCACGCCCTTTGGCGGGCTCGCGTTCCTGGCAGGCTGGCTCGCGCTGGCGGTGGGCGTGTGGCGGGGCTGACCCCGCGGGAGCGGCGCATCCTCGTCGCGCTCGGGGGACTGTACGCCCTTGTCAATACGTTCATCGGCGTCCACTCCGGCGGCGATCTCGTGTTCCACCTGCGCCTGGCCGAGCGCCTGATGCAGGGTCTGCCGCTGTACGCGGACTTCGACACGGCGCGTGGCATGCCGTGGCCGCCGTTTGCGATATTCGCGTTGACCCCGTTTGCGCTCCTGGCTCGCCTCAGTTTGCCGGTCGCCAAGGGCTTGTGGGCGGTCGGCAACGTGGCGCTGTTCGGCTGGTGCGTGGTGCGCGCGTATTCCCGCGTCGGCCGCTGGCTCCCCGTCGTACTCGCCGTCGCCGCCGTGGCCCAGCCGCTCCAGAGCAACTTCCAGCACCTGAACATCAACATCGCGCTGCTGGGGCTGGTCGTGTTCGCCATGGACGATGTCGAGCGGGGGCGCGACATGCGGGCGACACTGTGGATTGGCGTCGCCACCGCGCTCAAGGGCTACCCCGGAGCGATCTTTCTCTATTTCCTCGCGCGCGGCCGCTGGCGGCCGCTGGCCGCGGGCCTCGTCGCCGCGGTCGGGCTCAGTTTCCTGGTGATGCTTCCCGCCGGTCTCGGGGGAGCCGCGATCGTCCCCGACTACGTACACCTCGCTCTGACCGCCCAGAGCACGAAGGCGCTCGCGGGCCAATCGATCGGCGGGCTCGTCGCCCGTTTGGGGGGAGGCGTTGCGACCGCAGTGGCGCTCGACCTCATCGCCTCCGGTGTGGTGGCCGCGGCGCTGTGGCGCCGCCGGCGGCTCCAGTCGGGTGCGGCGGCGTCCGACCTCGGGATGGCCGCGGTGCTCGCCGTGCTGCTCGCGCCGCTCGACCGGCTCCACTACTACGTTCTCGGATTCCCGGCGTGGACCGACACGTTTGGCCGCCCCGCACCGGCGCGCGGGCGCACGGCGTGGTTCACCGCGCTCGCCGTCGGGGCATTCCTCACGTCGGGGATGCTGAGCCATATCCACGGCCCTCTTCCCGCGGTCTTGTGGATCATTCGCAAGAATACCTACAACCTCGGCGCGCTGATCCTGCTCGGCATTCTCGTGATCCAGCGCGCCCGCGTCCCCGAACCTCCTCCGGCACCGCAACCTCCATGACACCTGCCCCACTCTTGCTGTCGGCGCTCTCCTCCGGTTCGCGTCCGCGTTCGTCGGCCGCTCGGGCCGTATCGAGCGGATTCGCCCCATCGAGGTGACGGGGCGCCGCCTCGACTGAGGGAAGCCCGGAAGATCTCGAAGAAGGCGCGTCTCGACTTGTAAGGCAGCAACCACAAAGCTGCCACAAAAATCCCCGCGGCTCGGCGCGCGCACGCTCCGCGCCGTGCCGCCGTGCCTTCCTTCCCCATGTGCGAAAACGCCTTAGGCGGTGCGAACGCGCCTTACACGCGAGGCACGGCGCGTGCTCCAGGGGGGTCGCAAGCCCACGCCCTGCGACCCCTTGAGCCGAGCTGCCCACTAGATGACGCCGATCCGCTCCATCCGCTCCGTTGTTCGCGTGCTGTCAACCATCGCCGCCCTCTACGTCGTCGAGAGCTGTCGCGACTACCAAGGGCCCGGGTCGCCGACCGGGGCGCCGGATCGGTCCGCGCCCGGCTTCGAAGTCTCCCCAGCGCCCCTCCCGGTGACGCTCGTGGGCGCGGGGAACATCGCTAGCTGCAAGAACACCAACGACGACGCCACGGCTGCCCTTTTGGACGGGATCCCGGGGACCGTGTTCGCGCTCGGGGACAACGCCTACGACAACGGCACCCTCACCCAGTACAACACCTGCTACAACCCGAACTGGGGACGGCACAAGACCCGCACCCAGCCGGCGGTGGGCGACCGCGACTACAAGACCACCAACGCGGGCGGCTACTTCGGCTACTTCGGCAGCGCCGCGGGCGATCCGACAAAGGGCTACTACAGCTACGAACTCGGCGCCTGGCACATCGTCGTGCTCAACAGCAACAGCTCCAAGGTCCCGACCGCCGCGGGCTCGGCCCAGGAGCAGTGGCTGCGCGCGGACCTCGCCGCCCATCCCGGGCGCTGCACCCTGGCCTACTGGCACCACCCCCGGTTCAGCTCCAAGGACAGCCCCAACAGCGCCATCACCCCGCTGTGGAACGCGCTCTATGCCGCCGGCGTGGACGTGGTGGTGAACGCCCACTACGCCTTCTACGAGCGGTTCGCGCCCCAGACCCCGGCCGGCGCCGCCGATGCGGCGTTTGGCATCCGGGAGTTCATCGCCGGTACGGGGGGCGGGGAAACCGGGTCGTTCGGCACGGTCCGGGCGAACAGCGAGGTCCGGAGCAGCGGCACGCCGGGCGTGCTCAAGCTCACGCTCGACGCCGACGGCTACGCCTGGGAGTTCGTGCCGATCGCCGGCAAGACGTTCCGCGACTCGGGGACCGGCGGCTGCCATGGCGCGCCCCCGCTGTCCGTGAACGCCGGGGCCGATGTCACGGCCAGCCCGGGGGACACGGTGAAGCTCGCCGTCACGCTCACCGATCCCGCGAACGCCCCCCCGTGGACATACACGATCCTGTGGGGCGACGGCGGCTCGAGCAACGGAACCGCCCAATCCTCGCCGATCATCGCCTCGCACGTGTACTCGGCGCTGGGCCTCGACAGCGTACGCGTCGCCGTCACGAGCAACGTGGGAGGGTCCGGCTCGGACTCACTCGCCGTGCAGGTGGTCGTGCGGCCCACGTCGGTCGTCCTGGTAGGCGCCGGCGACATCGCCGACTGCACCAGGAACAGCGACTCTCTCACCGCGAACCTGCTCGACGGCATCCCGGGCACCGTGTTCACGGCGGGCGACAACGCTTACCCCGACGCCTCGAGCAGCGACTACACCAACTGCTACCACCCGACTTGGGGCCGGCACAAAGCCAGGACCCGACCGGTCCCGGGCAACCACGAGTACAGCACCTCCGGCGCCACACCGTATTACAGCTACTTCGGCGCGGCGGCCGGCGATCCCACGAAAGGCTATTACAGCTACGACCTCGGCGATTGGCACATCATCGCCCTGAACTCGAACATCGCGTACGGTGCGGGGTCCGCCCAGGAGCAATGGCTGCGTGCCGACCTGGCGGCAAGCACGAAGCGCTGCACGCTCGCCTACCTGCATCATCCCCTCTTCAGCTCCGGCACTCTGGCCGCGGCCGGGACACAGGTCCTGTGGCAGGACCTGTACGTCGCCGGCGCCGAGATCGTGGTCGCCGGGCACGAGCACAACTACCAGCGCTTCGCTCCCGAGACCCCGACCGGCGTGGCCGATCCGGTCTACGGTATTCGCGAATTCATCGCGGGGATGGGCGGCGCGGGCCATTTCAGCGTGGGAACAGCCCTGGCGAACACCGAGGTGCAGGAGGACCAGACCTATGGGGTCCTCAAGCTGACGTTGTACGCCGCCCGCTACGACTGGGCGTTCGTCCCCGTCGCCGGCAAGACCTTCACGGACTCCGGCAACGAGACGTGCCATGATGCCCCGGGAGCCGTGAATCACGCGCCCATCGCCGCTGCCGGCGGACCCTACGCCGGCGTGGAGGGCGGCGCGGTCAGCTTCATCGGGAGCGGCTCCTCGGATCCCGACGGTGACGCGCTGACCTACGCCTGGAGCTTCGGCGACGGCGGCACCGGTAGCGGCGTCAACCCCAGTCACAGCTACGCCGACAACGGCAGCTACACCGTGACGCTGGCCGTCACCGACGCGCGCGGTGCGTCCAGCTCGGCGGCCACCATCACTGCGACGGTCGCCAATGCGGCGCCCTCGGTCAACGCGGGAGCCAATCAGGCCATCGGTGTGGGCGCGAGCTACACGCTCGGCGCCGGCTTCAGCGATCCCGGCACCAACGACGCTCCCTGGGCGTACTCGATCGACTGGGGTGACGGCTCGTCGCCGACGACCGGGAGCACGACCAGTCAGTCGAGCGCCATCACGGCCACGCACCCATACCCTGCGGCGGGCAGCGACACCGTGCGCGTGACGGTCACCGACAAGGATGGCGCAACGGGCTCGGGACAGCTCACCGTGACGGTGAGCGACGCGAATCAGCCGCCCACCGCCACGGCCGGCGGTCCGTATGCCGGCACGGAGGGGACGGCGGTCAGCTTCGACGGTAGCGGCTCGTCGGACCCCGATGGGGACGCTTTGACCTACGCCTGGAGCTTCGGCGACGGCGGCACGGGCAGCGGCGTGAAACCCAGCCACAGCTACGCCGACAACGGCGCCTATTCCGTGACGCTCACCGTCACCGACGCCCGCGGGGCGTCCGGCTCGGCGGCCACGACCACCGCCACGATCGGCAACGTGGCGCCCTCGGTCAACGCGGGCGTAAATCAGACCGTCACCGCGGGGACGAGCGTCACGCTCGATGCCGCCTTCAGCGATCCCGGCGCGAACGACGCGCCCTGGTCGTATTCGATCGACTGGGGCGACGGCTCGTCGCCGACGACCGGGGGCACGTCCACGCAGTCCAGCGCCATCACGGCCACGCATCCATACTCTGCGGCGGGCAGCAACATCGTGCGCGTCACGGTCACGGACAAGGATGGCGCAACCGGCTCGGGACAGCTCACCGTGACCGTCACGCAGCCGGGGACGAGCGTCACGCTCGTCGGGGCCGGCGAGGTGACACGGTGCGACAACACGAAGGACGAGGCGACCGCGCTGCTGCTGGACGACATCCCTGGGACCGTCTTCACCACGGGCGACAACATCCGCGCCAGCGGGTCGCTGTCCGATTTCACCTCGTGCTACGATCCCTCGTGGGGCCGGCACAAGGCGAGGACGCGGCCGTCGCTCGGCGCGTATGAGTATCAGACCGCCGGCGCTGCGGGGTATTTCGACTACTTCGCGCTCGCCGGCGGAGAGCGGGACAAGGGTTACTACACCTACGAGCTCGGCGACTGGCACATCGTCGTGCTGAACAGCAACATCGACATGACCGTCGGCTCCCCGCAGGAGCAATGGCTCCGCACCGACTTGGCGGCGAGCACGAAGCGCTGCACCCTGGCGTACTGGGCTCACCCCCGATTCAGCTCCTACTCGACGGCCGTGCGCTCGGGCGTCAAGCCGCTGTGGGATGACCTCTACGCCGCGGGCGCCGAGGTGGTGCTCAACGGGCACTACCGGCTGTACGAGCGGTTCGCCCCGCAGACCCCGGATGAAGTGGCCGACCCGCAGAACGGCATCCGTCAATTCACCGTCGGAACGGGCGGGCATGGAGTCGATGCCTTCGGCACCACCCCCCGGCCGAACAGCGAAGTGCGGATCAGCGGCACGTACGGTGTGCTGCAGCTCACGCTGGGCGACGGCGTCTACTCCTGGCAGTTCGTCCCGGTGGCGGGCCAGACGGCGACCGACTCGGGAAGCGGGACTTGCCACTAAAGGCTAGGGGCTAAGGAGCTAAGGGGCTAAGGGGCTAAGGGCCATGGCTGGGTTCTAGCCCTGTCCCGAGCCCCTAGCCCCTAGCCCCTAGCCCCCAGTTACACTCCACGGGGTGTGAAGCCAGGAACCACGACGGCCAGGGACTTCCCGTGACCACGCGCGTCCAGGACCTCGAAACCCCAGCCCTGCTGCTCCACCTCGACGTCGTGCGGCGCAACGTGAAGCGCATGGCGGAGCGGGCGAAGCAGCTCGGCGTGAAGCTTCGGCCGCACGCCAAGACCCACAAGTGCGTCGAGCTGGGGCGGCTGCAGCTCGAGCACGGCGCGCATGGGCTCACCGTGGCGACGACCGTGGAAGCGGAGGTGTTCGCGCGCGCCGGGGTCCGGGACATCACCTGGGCGTTCCCCGTGGATCCGGGTCACATCGCGCGCATGCGCCGCCTCGCCGACGCGACCGGCGCGCTCGTGCGGCTCGTGGTGGACGATCTGGGCACGGCCAAGGCGCTCGCCGGATCGGGGCTCCACGTCTGGCTCAAAGTGGACTGCGGCTATCACCGCGCCGGGGTCGACCCGACGTCGCCCTACGCCCTCGAGGTCGGGCGCGAGCTGGGGCGCGAGCGCGGACTCACGTTCGACGGCATCTTGAGCCACTCGGGCCACGCGTACCGCACGAAGACCAAGCAGGAAGCGGCGCAGGTCGCCGAGCAGGAACGCAGCGTCATGGTGGGCTTCGCCGAGCGAGTACGGAAAGAGGGCGTCCCGCTGCGCGAGATCAGCGTCGGCTCGACGCCCGCGATGGCGGCGGTGGAGCGCCTCGACGGCGTCACCGAGGCGCGCCCCGGGAACTACGTCTTCTACGACCGGACGATGGTGCTGATCGGCTGCTGCGCGCCGGAGGACGTCGGCGTGACCGTGCTCGCGTCGGTCGTGTCGCACCAGCCGGGCGCGGCGCACTTCATCGTGGACGCGGGGGCGCTCGCGCTGTCCAAGGACACGGGGCCGGGGCACGTCGGCCCGCCGGCGATGGGCGCGGTGCGGGGACACCCGGAGCTGACGATCGCGACGCTGTCGCAGGAGCACGGTCTCATCCGGGCCGAGTCGCCCGCGGCCATCGAGGGTCGGTTCACGGTGGGCGAGAAGGTCGAGATCGTTCCCAACCACTCGTGCCTGACGGTCGCGCATTTCGACGAGTACCACGTCGTGAGCGGGATGGACGACGGGGGACACGTCGTGGACCGCTGGAGGGTGGAGCGCGGACGATGAGCGCACCGCTGCCATCGTTCCCACCGCCGCCTCCGGCGCTCGTGGCGCTGGCCTGGGCGGTCGTCGGCCCGCCGCTCCTCGTCCTTGCCGCGACCCGGGTGCGGCGGGGACAGATCCGGGTGCACATGACCCTGATGCTGGTGAGCGTCGTCGTCGAGCTCGCGGTCGTCGTCGGGTTCTCTTTTCTGATGACGCCGAGCCCGCGTCGCGCGGCGCTCACGGCGCTGCCCTTCTTCAAGATTCACCTCGCGTTCGCGATCGCGACGCTCGCGGGGATCGCCTGGCAGCTCGTGAGCCGGACGGTGCCCAGGCTGCGCCCGCTGCACCGGCACACCGGTCCTTACGTGGTGCTCGTGTGGTGCCTCGCGCTGTTGACGGGGATCTACAACTACGTCTTCCTCTACGTCATGAGCGGCTGATGAAAGTCTTTCTCCGCCATCTGTTCCTGGCCGCCCTGCCCCTCCTGTTCGGGCTCGGGGCGAGCTACGGCTTCGCGCTCAGCATGCAGTCCTGCGGCCGCCTGGTGGGCGCGGTGTTTGCGTCCAAGTGCCACGGGCGACAGCTCGAATACCAGCTGCTGTTCCAGACCGGCGGGACCGGCCTGGGTACGCTCTTCGCGGCCGTGCTGGGCGCCCGGCTGGAACATCGACGCCGCCGCGCCGTACAACGGCCTGAACCCACAGGAGGACATTCATGACACGGACCTGCGGCATCCTTCCGCTGGCGCTGCTGGCCGCGCGCGGTCTCGCCGCGCAGGACACCACCCAGGCGATGGCGATGCCGGCCGTCGAGGTCACCGAGGCGGTCGTGGCGAAGTCGCTGGTGGACCGCCAACCGCAAGACACCGGGTCCGCGTTCCCGGCGGACGTGGGCCAGCTCATCTGCTGGACCAAAGTGAGCGGCGCGCCGGCGGAGACCGGGACGACGCTTCACCACGTTTGGTTTCACGGCGACACCCAGGTCGGCGACGTCGAGCTGCACGTCGCGGGCTCGCCGTGGCGCACGTGGAGCCGCAAGACGGTCCCGCCGGACTGGACGGGCGCCTGGCACGTCGAGGTGAGAGATGGCTCAGGGACCGTGCTGAAGCGAATCGACTTCACGGTAGGGCAATAGGACCGCGCCCCGGCCACCCCGGGCTCGCACCCCGGGCTCGCGCCCGGGGTCAGTCGCCCGGGGTCAGTCGCGCGTTCTTCTTAGGGCCGGTCTGTGGAGCACCATCCACGCCGCCGCCGCCGCCGTCTTCTCGTCCGCCCGCCAAGGCCCACCGAGTGAGCGCCCGAAGCCAGCCACCGCGCGCTTCAAGTCCCCTGGCGACCGTCTCAGGACCCTTGCCGCCTCGGTGTATGCCTCCCGTTCCACCACCACGGTGCACGGCAGCTCGAACGATCCGGCCGCGTCCGCGAGCACCACCCGGAACAGCTGCCCTTCGAGCGCGTGCGCACGGATGTGGTCATTCGCGATCCTGGCCGGGTCGATCGTGCTCCCCACGACGAGGCCGGCGGCGCGGACGTCGTGACCGGCGGTACGGTATTCCCTGAGCAGCACGCCCACGGACCGACGGGTGACTCGCTCCACCACCTTCCGCAGGTGCTGCTCCAGCTTCGCACCGGCTGCCCGGGACGCCCCCATCACCGCATGGTACGGTTGGCGGGACGACGGCACCACCGGATCGCTCAGCTCGATGACCCGCCGATCCGCCACACGCGGCGCGCGCGCCGGGCCGACCAAAAGGACGGCGGTGGCCCAGCCCGACTTCACGCGGAATCCGATGGCGGCTCGAGTCCTCTGCGGCACGCGCCGGCGCCGGCTAATCGCTGCGCCGGCGGACCCGCCCCACTACCACCGTCACGTTGTCCTCGCCGCCGCGCTCCAGCGCCAGCCGGACGAGATCGCGACACACCTGCTCGGCGGACTCGAGGTGCAGGAGGCGCTCGCGGATCTCGTCCTCGGTCACGTGCCGGGTGAGGCCGTCGGTGCAGAGCAGGTTCACGTCCTCCCGCTGGCGATCGGCGACGAGTGTCAAGGGAGTCGCCTCGCGCCCGCCGAGCGCACTGGACAGCACGTTGCGCAGGGGCGACCGCTTCGCTTCCTCCCGTGTCAGGGCCCCCGCGCGCACCAGATCTTCGGCCACCGTTTGGTCGCGCGTCATGCGCTCGAGCCGGCCCTCGCGCAGGCGGAACCAGCTCGAGTCGCCGAGGTGCACCAGGTACGCCCGCGGCCAGAGAAAGAAGACCATCGTGAGCGTCGTGGCGCTGCCCCGCCCCCGGTATTCCCGTTCCCCCTCGTCGCGCAGCGTATCGTGGATCTTCAACACCGCCCGCTCGAGCTCGCCGAGGAACGCGTTGTCGTGCTCCGGGTCGAGGCGGCGGTACAGGTCGGTGAGGTGGGTGACGTAGTGCGCGATCGTCCGCACCGCGACGCCGCTCGCGGCCTGGCCGTCGGGCTGCCCGCCCACGCCGTCCGCGACGAGCAGGACGTAGCCGCGTGAATCGGTGACGAGCGTCGTGAGGTCGTCGGGGGGGATGCTCGATTGGTGGACGCGGAGGAGCTTGTGGAGGCTAGCGATCAGGAACTGGTCCTGGTTCTCCTTGCGGACGCGGCCGCGGTCGGTGAGACCGAAGACGTCGATGTCCGACGGGGCCGGTTTGGGCCCGGCCTCCGAAGCGGCCTGGTCGTCCCACGGGCGGGCAGATCCGATTGGGGCCGTCATGCGACGCCTCACGCAGGGAGGATGGCAACAAGATGAGTGACCGGTCGGTTTTGTGCCAGAGGACGAAGGCGCGAAACACCGTTCAGTTCTTGGCGAGGAATCTCAGCACGGTTTCGTCGTAGAACCGTGGAGACGCGGCGTGACTGTCGTAGCCTGCGCCCGGCACGGTGACGAGCTCCTCCGTGAGCAGACAGCGCTCGAGCTCCTCGGTGATCACGTGGAACATCCGCGGGCTGCGCTCGCCGGTGAGGAGCAACACCGGACTCCGGATGCTCGCCACGTCCTTGCAGGACAGCGGGGGGAGGTACGCGGCAGGGTCGGCCAGCAGCTCGAGCCGCAGCTCGAACGCCAGCCGGAGCACCCCCCGGCGCGAAGCCTCCGGGATGCGGTCGAAGCGGCCCGGGGTGCCGCTCACCCCGTCGAGGAAGCGGCGCAGCCCGCCCACCGAGTCCCCGCGCGCGAACGCCGCGCGTGCCGGGGTGAGGACGGTCGCGTCGAACGCACGGCGGATGGAGTCGCCCTCCGGAGTTCGTGCGAGCCAGGGAAGGATTGGCGGATCTTCGAGCACCAGCGTGCGCACCAGCTCCGGACGCCGCAGGGCGAGCAGCAGCGCCGCATACGCCCCGTAGGAGGACCCGACGATGTGCGCGCGAGAGATTCCGAGGCGCTCGAGGAGCGCGGCCAGGTCGTCCGCATGGAGCGAGAGCGCATAGCTCTGTCCGTCGCGCTGCGCCGGGTTGGGCGGATGGTACCGGCGGCTGTACGCGATCACCCGGTACTGGGAGGCGAACGCGTCGAGCTGCGTCCGCCAGTCGTCCAGGGTGCCGAGGCTGCCGTGAACGAACACCACCGGCAGGCCGCTCCCCTTCTCCACGTAATGGAGCTCCGTCCCGTTGGCGCGCACGACGCGCGGCGGCAGCGCGGCGGCAGCCCCCCCGGGGGCGGGGGCCGGGGCGGGCGCGGCACCCGGTTGCCCTTCCGGAGGCGACACCGCGCGGTGCCGGCCGCAGCTCGTCGCGACCGCGCAGGCCGTGATGAGGCCAGAGGAGAAGCGAATACCGGGTCGGCGGCTAGCGGTGACCATCTGCTTGACGAGGCCAGTTCGCACCGCGCCAGGTGCGCGAGTGGAGCCGTCCCGGCCAGAGCGGCGGTGCCAGCCGAGCGACGAGCATCGACACAGCCGTGAACAGCGCTACGACGGGAGCCGCACTCACCGCCCCGCGAACCCGCTCCCCCACGCCCCCGGACCCTGTGGCGAACTCCTCGGCAGCGAACGCCGCTGCGACCAGGAGTCCCAACAGGCCGCTCCCGGCGGACGCGCCCAGCCACGAGCGCTCGAGCCCCGAGCCGGCGAGCACGCGCACATACAGCCCGAGCGCGAGCGCCTCTGCCGGGACCACGGTGCCCAGCACCAACCCGCCGGCGTACAAGACAATCGGCGAGCGGTGCTGCAGCTGCCACAGGGCCCCCAACAGCGCGACGCCGGCGGCGAATGAGCCCGCGAGCCAGAGGAACAGGCGTCCCCAGAGCATGTGCCACGGCACCTCAGGACCGCGACCGAAGCGGCCGCGAGCCACGAACAGCAGTCCGGCGGCGCAGCCGAGCACGTAGATCAGGAACCAGGGGCTTACTCCGAGCACGGCGCTGAATCTGCACCGTCCGACGCCGGGCCGCGAGTGCGCCTACTGGACGTCGCGCGTCGTCCATTCGTCGAGAATCCCGTCCTTCGCTGCGCGCTGCCGGGGCAGGCTAACGGACCGGGCGATCGTTGGTCAAGATGTGGCATCGGTGCCGCACCTCGTTCAGTGCGCCTCTCGCGCCGTGGCCGTGAGTGAACCGCCCCCGCCGAGCTCCCACGTCCGCCACAGGAAGTACACCGCGGGAATCACCACCAGCGTCAGCACCGTCGCCGTCACCATGCCGCCGACCATGGGCGCCGCAATCCGCTTCATCACGTCGG
>DASPXO010000026.1:0-4580 GCA_035637235.1 Gemmatimonadales bacterium
AGGTGCGACATGAGCCACGCGACCGTCCGTGAGACGTGTGCCGCCGCGTCAGCCGCTCCGTCCAAACTGGCGGGTGTACTTCACGATCAGCGATCGCGCCTGGGGCCGATCCCACTGGAAGAAGCCTTCGGCCTCGCGGCCCTCGTTGAAGACGACAAACAATCCGGTGCCGGCGGTACTGAGCCAGCCGAACCGCGCGTTCGCCGTCCAGGTGCGCGCCTGATTGCCGTATTGCACGAGAGTCTGCAGCATGACACGGGGGGTGAAGAAGTACGCGATACGCGCCGCCACCAGCGAGCGGATGAAGTCGCCCTGGTCCAGGCGCACGTCGTTGTACTCGACCCGCAGGGACGTCGTGAGGGAGCTCGCGTGCCGGGCAGCGAGCGTAACGGTGCCGCCTCGACGCGTCCCATTGTAGAAGCCGCCCACGTCCAGACGCAGATCGAGTGACAGTGGCGCGCTCGGATTGGTCGTCAGGTCGAAGCCGAGCGACGTGTAGTCGTACGAGCCCACGGGCAGAGTGACGGTCGTCGCGATCGCGAACGGCTGCTCGAGACCCTGGTGCTCGACGTTGACCTCGGGGCCGATGCGGCCACCGTTGGCGAGCTCCACCTCGGTCAGGTCGAGATGGACGCGCCCCTCCTGCCAGTAGCCGTCCAGCCGGTAATAGCCGCGGTAGTTCACGTGCGGAATCCACTGTTTGACGATCGGGATGCCCGGGAAGCGCTGCTTCCACTCGACGCCCGCTTCGTAATAGCGATAGCCGCCGCGGCGATTGAGGAAGCCGACCTGCGGATCGAAGTCGCTCCCCACCTGGATGACGCGCGCCACGTTACTCCAGGAGCCGGTCTCCTGCCCCAGGCGCGCACTGTACGCCGTGGCATTGCCGTCGGGCCCGGGCACGGCCGACGCCGCACCCCACCAGTCGATAGTCCACGCGTCGTGAATGCCGATACGCCCGTCCACCCCGTACACGCGGTTCCAGTCTCCCGTGTTCGCGGTCGCCATGCGCTGCACGGCGATGAGACCGACCCGCGACCGGGCGGCAAGCCCGCGTTGCAACCGCACCACGGAATGGGCTTGATGCTCGGTGAAGATCTCCAAACCACCGGCCGTGAATGGACCGATGCGTCCCGTGAGCCGTCCGCCGCCTACGATGGGTACCGGCTGGCCGAGCGTGTCGATGCCGATGCGACGGGTGAAGAACAGGTCGACAGCCTGAGGCGTGCCGGCGGAGAAGATGCCGGCATTCTCGAGAAAGAACGGTCGCTTCTCCGGGAAGAACAGCGGAAAGCGGGTGAGGTTGGTGCGCTGCTCATCGACCTCGACCTGCGCGAAGTCGGTGTTGTACGTGAGGTCGAGAGTGAGACTGGGCGTCACGCCGTACTTGATCTCGCCGCCGATCTCCCCGCGCCGCCGGGCCTCGGCATCGACCGTGTAGTTGCGCTCCACGCCGGTGAGCGCGTACGGCGTCACCGTCCTCACCCGGCGCGACGGCACGGCGACGCCCTGCAGCGTTCCGGCCCGCGAGACTTTCATCAGGCCGAATTGCCGGGGCACGAAGGACCAAAACGCCTCTTCGCTCTTGCGGCGGATCGAGCGCACGAGGTTGAGTCCCCAGGTCTGCGCCTCACCCGCTCCATAGCGCAGCGTCGTAAACGGAATGCGGAACTCGGCGTACCAGCCGGTCGAGTCCACCGACGTCGCGACCGTCCAGGTGCCGTCCCAGTTGAGATTGAAACCTCCCAGGGATCCAGCCATCGCCCGCGTCTGACCCGGCAGCTGGATGCCGCCGCCCTCGCCTTCATTGACGACCTGCGCGTCGTATTCGATGGCCGCCGGTGTGGTTGTAAAGACGAAGCCGTTCTGTCGATCGTGGTAGGTATCGAGCAGGATGCCGAAGTAGTCGCTTTTCGAGATGTCGCCGTCGCGCACCCGCTCGCCGGCCACGATCCCGGCGGGGTCGCTGTCGTACAGCCAGGCGCCGACGTACAGCGCCTGGCCGTCGGTGACGATGCGCACCTCGGTGTGCTCGGTGACCGGCGCGCCTTCGTGCAGCTCACGTTGCACAAACCCGGTGACGGGCGTGGCTTCGAGCCAGGCGGGGTCCGTCAGACGCCCGTCCATGACCGGCGGCGTGACGACGGCATGCGCGCGCGCAATGGGCGCCGAGTGGGTCGGTGTGATGGAATCCGCAGCACTCTGCTGGGTGGCGGAGAGACCGCTCACCGAGGCAAGTGTCAGGCGCGCGGCGAGAGTGATCGCGAACGATCGGGTGGTCATCCGCTAACGATGAGAAGGATTGAGACGTCTCGCAACCGAAGGCTAGGTGCCGGCGGGTCCCGTGATTACGGTGGTGCGCTGAAACGACGCTTGCCGTCCGGCGCGACAACCGTATGTTCTCGCGCCCGAGCCATGATGCTGAGCCTGCTACTCCTTCCAGCGACCCTCGCCGCGCAGCAGCCCAACCTCCCGGCCGTGGCGGACAGCGTTTTCCAGCGCTGGAACTCCACCCACACCCCCGGCTGTGCCGTGGGCGTGGCACGCGGCGGCACCGTGCTGCTCCAGCGCGGCTATGGCATGGCCGACCTCGAGCGAGGCGCCCCCTTGACGGCCGAGACGATCCTCGAGTCCGGCTCGGTGGCGAAGCAGTTCACCGCGACCGCAGTGCTGCTGCTCGTCTTCGACGGCAAGCTCAGTCTCGACGACCCCGCCCGGAAGTACATCCCGGAGCTCCCGGACTACGGCCGGCCCATCACCATCCGCCACCTGCTCACGCATACGAGCGGGCTGCGGGAGTGGAGCTCGCTGGTCCAGGCCGCCGGGTGGCCGCGCGGCGAGCGCGCCCACACCCAGGCCGACCTGCTCGACATCGTCGTGCGGCAGAAGGCGCTCAACTACCCGGTGGGGGATTACTACTCGTATACCAACACCGGATACGCTCTGGCGATGACCATCGTGGAGCGCGTAAGCGGGACGTCGTTCCAAGAGTTCACCCGCCGGCGGATCTTTCAACCGCTGGGCATGACGCACACCCAATGGCGCGACGACTTCACGCGCCTGGTGCCCGGCCGTGCGCAGGCGTATGGCGAAGAGCCCGATGGTTGGCACTTGAACATGCCGTTCGAAGACGTCGTGGGCCCGGGCGGACTGCTCACCACCGTGGGCGACTGGCTCATCTGGAGCGCCGCGCTCGTGGACAAGAAGCTGGGCGCGGCCTGGGCGGACTCGCTCACCAACCGCATGCGGCTCACCAACGGTCGCGAGATCGAATACGCGAAGGGCCTGTTCATCACCCGGTATCGCGGCCTGCGCGAGATTTCGCACAGCGGCGCGACGGCGGGCTATTCGACGTTCCTGGCGCGCTACCCGGAGCGCGACAACCTGACGATCGCCGTCATGTGCAACGCCGCGAACGCCCCGGCCGCCAGTTACGCTCACCAGCTCGCCGACCGGGTGATCACGGACTTCCCGCCGCCCGCCGCACTCGATACCGCGCAGGTGGATTCAACCGCGTTCGCGCGGTACGCCGGCGTGTATCGCAGTGAGCGCACGCACGCCGCTCTGCAAGTGGGAGCGGACGCCGCGGCGCGGCTGCGCGCGCTGCCCAACGAATGGTTCTGGCACCCGAACGGCGCGCGCTGGCACTTCGACGTGGGTTCCGGCGGCACTCCCACGAGAGTGCGGATCGCCCAGCCCGACGGCGATACCGTGGTCTACGTCTACGAGGCGCCCAAGCCGTGGACGCCCACGCCGCGGAACCTTGCGGCCTTCGCGGGCCGCTATCGGAGCGACGAGGTCGGCACGACGTTCGAGGTCCGGGTCGAGCGCGACACCCTCGTGGTCTCGAACCGGCCGGGGAAGACGCTCAAGCTCACGCCTACCTATCCCGACGGCTTTTCGCTAGGCGGCACGGCGGTGTGGTTCACGCGCGAGAGGGGCCAGATCGCCGCGCTCCATTTCGGGGAGTCGCGCGTGTGGGATCTAGTGGTGCAGACGGCACGCTGAGCTACGTCGGCTCGCCCAGCACGCGTGCGAACAGGGCGGGCAGGTCCACGTGTGCCGTGACCGGCAGGGACGACCCCTCTTGACATTGTAAAACTACACATGTAAATCTACGCCTGTAGATCAACCGAGAGGCCCGAGATGCCAGGTCGCCATCAACTCACCGAGCTGCAGCTCGCCATCCTGCGCGTCATTTGGGACAAGGGCGAAGCGACGGTCCAAGACATCTGGGAAGCCCTGCACGCCGAGCGTGGGCTCGCGCAAACCACCGTCGCCACTATGCTCTCGCGCCTCGAGCGCCGCGGTGTCGTCACCCGGCAGGCTCCCCCCCAGTCCCGCCAGTACCACTACCGCGCCGCGGTGACCCAACAAGAGGTGCAGCACTCGATGGTCGGTGAGCTGATGGAGCGCCTTTTCGACGGCGACGTCACCGCCCTGGTCCAGCACCTCCTGTCGGGCGCGGACGTGAGCCCCGGTGACCTCGCCAAGATCCGCGACATGATCGCGCGCGTCGAAACGACCGCCCCGGAGACCAAATGACCGCCGCCCTCGTCCCCCTCGCGTCCAGCCTGTTC
>DASPXO010000027.1:0-3013 GCA_035637235.1 Gemmatimonadales bacterium
ATCGGCGCGATTCTCCGGCAGGCGGACGCCCTGCGGCCACGGACGGCGCGAGCGTCGTTTCTTGGTGTGTTCATCCCGTGGGTCACCGCGATGGTGGGCTACTGGGCCACACTGTCGCTCAACATCCCCGACTTCACGCGCTATGCGCGCAGCCAGCGCGACCAGGTGGTGGGGCAGGCGCTCGGCCTCCTGACCACGATGCCGCTGTTCGCGTTCATCGGCGTCGCCGTGACCGGTGCGACGCTGATCCTCTACGGGCAGGCCATCTGGAACCCGGTGGACCTGCTGGCGCGGCTGACGGCCGAGTCGGGAAACCCGCTGCTCGGGCTGGTCGCGATGGTCGCACTCGCGATCGCGACGCTCACGACGAACATCGCGGCCAACGTGGTCGCCCCGGCGAACAGCTTCGCGAACCTGAGCCCGCAACGCGTGAGCTTCCGGCGGGGCGGCCTCATCGCCGGCGCGATCGGGATCTTCATCTTCCCGTGGAAGCTCTTGGACATGTACCAGGCCTGGCTGATCACGTACTCGGGGCTGCTCGGCGCCGTCGCCGGCGTGATCGTCTGCGACTACGTCGTCGTCCGCCGGGGCGTGCTGTCGCTACGCGACCTCTATCTCGATGACGGCGCCTACACCTACCGGCGCGGCGTCAACCGGCGGGCGGTGGCGGCCCTGGTCGCCGGCGTCGCCGTCGCCCTCGCCGGGACGCTCGACTCCCGGCTCCGGTTCCTGTTCGACGGCGCGTGGTTCTCCGGGGCGGGAATGGCGTTCGGCGTCTATTGGGCGTTGATGCGGCGGCCTTCGCCCCGGGCGGTCGGTCCCGGGGTCAGCCGGAACCCCGGGGCGTCGCCCCGGGGTCAGCCGAGCGTGGGCGGTTCCGAGCGGCTGACCCCGGGCCGGCGGCCCGGGGTCCCAAAGACGGAGGCAAGATGAAGCTCTACGATCTCTCGCAACCGTTGAACGAGCGCAGCTCCTTCTGGCCCTACTACCCGCCGTTCGAGGTGAAGTACATCAAGCGCAAGGCCGAACACGGCGTCAACGCCCAGTACATCATGACCTCGAACCACATGGGCACGCACCTCGACGCGCCGCGGCATTTCGTCACGGCCGGCAAGACGATCGACGAGCTGCCGCTCGAGTGGCTGTGCGGCCCGGGCGTGATCGTGGACCTGCGGAACGAGATGGACGAGCTCGCCGTGTACACCCCGCAGATGATCGAGCAGCGCGTGGAGGTGAAGCAGGGCGACCTGCTGCTGCTCCACACCGGGTGGCACCGGTACGCGGACTTCGGCGCCACCCCCGATGAGGAGCGCTACTACCATTATCACCCCGGCGCCCATCCCGACCTGGTACCGTGGCTGCTCGAGCGGCGCATCCACGTCTGGGGCGTGGACTGCGTCTCGACCGACCACCCGATGAACCTGCCGATCGGCCGGTTCCTCGGCAAAGGCGCGCAGGGGCACTGCGACCGGGTCCGGGCCAAGGCCGAGCAAAAGTTCGGCGGGAAGGACGCGGTGGACCGGATGTTCCCGGACTCCGCCTATCAGCTCACGCACAACGCGCTGTTTCCGAAAGACTGCATCCACATCGAGAACCTGGGCGGCGAGATCGACGCGCCCGAGCTGCAGAACACGCGGCTGATCGTCGGGTGCTTTCCGTGGAAGTTCAAGGGGGGCGAGGCGGCGTTCGCTCGGGTGGTCGCGTTTGTGGGGGAGTGGGGCAAGTGAGAGGTTGCTCGACGATGGCGCGGGGAGGCCCTGGAGGCGCGGCTCCCAGGGGAGGGGCAGCGCGGCTGTCGAGGAGCCGCGCCGGAACGGGCCTCCCCGCGCATCGTCCATGAGCGACGCCCTCGCCGACCTCTCCGCCACCGAGCTTCGCCAGCTCGTCGCCTCGCGCGCCGTCTCGCCGGTCGAGGTGCTCGAGGCGTGCCTCGCGCGGGTCGAGCGATACAACGGGGTCGTCAACGCGGTCGTGACGCTGAATCCGCGGGCCGTGGACGACGCGCGCTCGCTCGAGCGGCTCCTCGCCGGCGGCGAGGCGCCGGGGCCCCTGTGCGGACTCCCCGTCGGCATCAAAGACGTGACGCCGGTGGCGGGCCTTCGGACCACGTACGGGTCGCCGCTGTTCAAGGACCACGTGCCCTCAGAGGACGCGCTCGTGGTGCAGCGGCTCCGCGTGGCCGGCGCGGTGATCCTCGGCAAGACCAATTGCCCCGAGTTCGCGGCCGGCGGCAACACGTTCAACGAGGTGTTCGGCAGCACGCGGAACCCGTGGGACCCCTCGAGGAGCGCGGGCGGCTCGACCGGCGGCGGGGCGGCGGCCCTCGCGACCGGGATGATCGCGCTCGCCGAGGGCACGGACCTGGGCGGCTCGCTCCGCATCCCCGCCTCCTTCTGCGGCGTCGTCGGGCTGCGGCCGTCGGTCGGGCTGGTGCCGACCTACCCGAGCGACTGGGGGTGGGACACGCTCCAGGTCACGGGCCCCGTCGCGCGCACAGCCGAAGATGTCGCGCTGATGCTCCAGGCCGTGAGCGGGCCCAGCCCGTACGCCCCCCTCGGGCAGCCAGTGACGGGGCGAGACTTCGTGGCCGCGGTGCGCGCCGGGGCGCGCAACAAGCTGCGGCTCGCCTACTGTCCGGACATCGCCGGGATCGGCATCGACCCGGGAATCGAGCGCGTGTGCCGCGAGGCGGCGTGCGCGCTCGAGCAGGTCGGGGCGACGGTGGAAGCGGTGACGCTCGACCTGTCGTTCGCGCGTCCCGCATTCCTGACGCTCCGCGGCCTCTGGTTCGTGACGTGGATGTACGGACGGCTCGACAAGCTGGACCGCTTCGGGGCCAACGTGGCGAACAACGTGAAGTCCGGTCTCCAAACGACCTCGCGCGATCTCGCCGCCGCGGCGGCGGCGCGCGGCCGGATCTGGCACATGTTCCGTGAGCTGTACGAGCGGTTCGACCACCTGCTGACGCCCTGCATGGCCGTGCCGCCGTTCCCGGTCGAGCAGAACTACCCCG
>DASPXO010000028.1:0-4739 GCA_035637235.1 Gemmatimonadales bacterium
TCGCGGTCGCCGGCGCCGTCGGCGGCGGATTCTTCGGCGGCCGGTATCGACTGCAGGCGCGGGTTGGGAGCTGAACGCCGCGCCGCAGCCTCTGGTCGAGACCCCTTTCACCACCCTGCCAGGGACCCCGGGGCACTTGCGCGGCTGACCCCGGGCCGGCGGCCCGGGGTCCACCGCACAGAAGGGGTTTCTGGAAACCCCGGGGCACCGCCCCGGGGTCAGCCGCTCCTAGGGCACCGCACATCGCCCGCACCTTTTTTTCCGCACCCGGCTACGGGCGCCCGAACCGGATGCCGGCGGTGATCGGAAGGAACGTCGTTCCGGGAAAGCCTGAGACTGCAGCCACGTCGACGTAGCGCGCTTCCAGGAACAGCGCCGTGCCTTGCATGCGATACAGAACCCCGCCGCCCACGTTCCACGCGAGCTTGGTCCCGGAGTTGTCCACGGTGGAGCCGCCCGAGGTGACGGAGATCGTGACGTGGTACGCTCCCAGCCCGCCCAGCACGTACGGCTGCACGCGAGCGGCTGGTCGAAACGGGTACGTGACGTCCACGTTCGCACCGAGCAGCTTGGTTTTCTCGTCGGTCGGTTGGCCGATGGAAGCCGTCAGGTCGGCCTTGAGCTGGTCGTTCGCGCCGTGCGCGCCGTACGTTCCGTCCACGCGGAGCCGGACGGGCCAACCGGGCACCGTCAGGGCGACGAGCGCGACGCCCTGCCACCCGTTCTTGAACCCCTGATCCTGCGCCGCTCGGTGATAGTCGCCGGTGGGCAACGCCATCCCCGTCGCCACGCCGGGTTGCAGTTGGATGCCCTGAGCCGCGACCGTCGCCGTGGAGAGGAAGGAGGCGACGGCCACGACGCTCGCTGCTCTCGTTGACCACGACACACGCACCTCCCGTCGTCCTCGGTTGCTAGGAATAGTGCTACCCCGGACGGTGTCCGGCAACATCGAGACCCCGCTGTTCACTACCCGTCTATGACCTCCATCCCTAGTTTTCGGTGGGGGGCGGTAGCTCAGCTGGGAGAGCACCTGGTTTGCAACCAGGGGGTCGAGGGTTCGAATCCCTTCCGCTCCATCGTCCGGGCCGTCGGTTCCACGGCGGCAGCGGCGCCAGCATGCCGAACGATCCTCCCTTTGACCCGCAGCTCGTTGACGAGCTGCTCGGCGCCCTGATCGCGCTCGCGCCGGACGGGACCATCGTCGCGTGGAACGCGGGCGCAGAGGCGCTGTTCGGGTTCGCGAGCGCCGAGGCCGTCGGACGCTCCATCTTCGAGACGATCGTTCCGCCCGAGCACGTGGCAGAGAAGCGCAAATGGCTCGAGGCCGCAGTGGAGGCGGGGTCCGCCACCTACGAATCCGTGCGCCGCCGCAAGGACGGCAGCCAAATCTGGGTCGACGTGGCGGTGCGGGTCATCCGCGACGCGGCCGGCGGCCCCCTCCTGGTGCTGAACGAGCGCGACGTCACGCTCCTCAAGTACCAGCGCGAGTCCCACCTCCTGGAGACGCGGTTCCGCGGGCTCCTCGAGATTGTGCCGGACGCCATCGTGGTGGTCGACCCGGCGGGCCGCATCGCGCTCGTCAACGCGGAGACCGAGCGCTTGTTCGGCTATGCCAGGGGGGAGCTCGTCGGACAGGTCGTCGAGCTGCTCGTGCCGGAGCGCTTCCGCGGCGGCCATCCGGCGCACCGGTCCGGCTACTTCGCGGACCCCCGAGCCCGCCCCATGGGGAGCGGCCTCGAGCTGCGGGGCCGCCGCAAGGACGGCGCCGAGTTCCCGGTCGAGATCAGCCTGAGCCCGCTGTCGATCGAGAGCAGCGTGCTGGCGATCGCGGCCATCCGGGACGTCACTGCCCGGAAGAACACCGAGGCCAAGTTCCGCGGCCTGCTCGAGGCCGCTCCCGACGCCATGGTCATCGTGGACCGGACGGGCCGGATCGCGCTGGTCAATTCGCAGGCGGAGCACCTGTTCGGCTACACGCGCGACGAGCTGCGCGGCCAGCGGGTCGAGCTGCTCGTGCCGAACCGGTTCCGCGGCGGCCACCCCGCCCATCGGGACCAATACTTCGAGGACCCGCACCCGCGCCCCATGGGAGGCGGGATCGAGCTGTGGGGCCGGCGCAAGGACGGCACGGAGCTCCCGGTCGAGATCAGCTTGAGCCCGGTGGAGACCGAAGAGGGCACGCTCGTCACCGCCGCCGTGCGCGACATCACGGAGCGCCTGCGGCTGGAGGAGATCCGCCGCGAGGTGACCGAGCGCAAGGTGAGGGAGGATGCCCTGACGCAGCACGCCGCGGAGCTGGCGCGCTCGAACGCCGAGCTCGAGCAGTTCGCCTACGTCGCCTCGCACGACCTGCAGGAGCCGCTCCGCATGATCGCGAGCTACACCCAGCTGCTCGCCAAACGCTATCGCGGCAAGCTCGATGCCCAGGCCGACGAGTTCATCGCCTTCGCGGTCGACGGGGCCAACCGGATGCAGACGCTCATCAACGATCTCCTGACCTACTCGCGCGTCGGTCGCCGTGAGGCCGCGCTCGGCCCGACGGACTGCGGTTCGGTCCTGGAGCGCGCGCTGGCGGACCTGACGCTCGCCGTGGACGAAAGCGGCGCCGTGATCAGCCACGACCCGCTGCCCACCGTGTTGGGCGACGAGACGCAGCTCGGCCAGCTGTTCCATAACCTGCTCGCCAACGCGATCAAGTTCCGCGGGACCCAACCGCCGCGCGTGCACGTCTCGGCCGAGCGCAACGGCACCGAGTGGCGCTTCGCAGTGCGTGATAACGGCATCGGCATCGCTCCGGAGCACGCCGAGCGCATCTTCGTGATCTTCCAACGCCTCAACACGCGAGAAGAGTATCCCGGCACCGGCATCGGCCTGGCGATCTGCAAGAAGATCGTGGAGCGCCATGCCGGCACCATCTGGGTCGAATCCGAGCCTGGTCGCGGGGCGACGTTCCGGTTCTCCCTTCCCGCCGGCCCGGACGGCCCGGCTGGCAACAAACCGAGGGCGACACCATGAAGCCTGAATCAGCGGTCCAGCCGGTCGAAATCCTCCTCGTGGAGGACAACCCGGGGGACGTCCGCCTGACGCACGAGCTGCTCAGGGAAAGCAAGGTCCGCAACCGGCTGACGGTCGCGAGCGACGGCGAGGAGGCGATGGCCCGGCTGCAGCGCCGGGGAGAATACCGCGACGCGCCGCGCCCCGGCCTCATCCTGCTGGACTTGAACCTCCCGAAGAAGGACGGCCGGGAGGTGTTGGCGGAGATCAAGGCGGACCCGTCGCTGAAGCGCATCCCCGTCGTGATCCTCACGACGTCGAAGGCCGACCAGGACGTGCTCAAGAGCTACAACCTGCACGCCAACGCCTACGTCACGAAACCGATCGGGCTGGACCAGTTCGTCACCGTCGTGCGGGCCATCGAGGACTTCTGGCTGGCGATCGTGAAGCTGCCGCCCGACAAGAAGTGATGACGACGACACCGATCAAAGTGCTGCTCGTCGAGGACAATCCCGGCGACGTCCGCCTGATCCGAGAGACGGTGCTGGCCTCCGCCGCCGCGCGATTCGAGGTCGAGTCCGCCGAGCGCCTCGCCGATGGGGTCGCGCGCCTCAGTGGCGGAGACATCGACGTCGTGTTGCTCGACCTGGAGCTGCCCGACAGCCGCGGGTACGAGACGTTCGAGCGCGTGCACGCGTCTGTGCCGCGCCTCCCCATCATCGTCCTGACCGGCCTCAGCGACCAGGCGGTCGCGCTCAAGACGGTGCAGGGAGGCGCTCAGGACTACCTCGTGAAGGGGGACGTGGACGGCAGCGTGCTGGTGCGCGCCATCCGCTACGCGATCGAGCGGAAGCAGGCGGAGGCGGAGATCAGGAGCCTGAACGAGACCCTGGAGCAGCGGGTGCGCGAGCGCACCGCCCAGCTCGAAGGCGCCAACCGGGAGCTCGAGGCCTTCGCGCATTCGGTCTCCCACGATCTGCGGGCGCCGCTGCGGCAGATCGACGGGTTCGCGCACCTCCTCGAGGAAGATCTGGCGTCACGCCTGACCCCCGAGGCGCAGCACCACCTGCGGCGCATCCACGAGGGGGCGCAGCGCATGGGGCGGCTCGTGGACGATCTGCTGTCTCTGGCGCGCCTGGGGCGCCAGGCCCTCCGCACCCGGGCCACGCCGCTCGACGCCGTCGTGCAGGACGTGCTCACCGATCTCCAACACGACCTCGGCCAGCGCACGATCCACTGGACCATCGGCCCGCTCCCGACGGTCGAGTGCGACCGGGGCCTCATGAAGATCGTGTTCACGAACCTGCTCTCGAACGCCGCCAAGTACACGCGCCCCCGCGAGCGGGCGGTCATCGAGGTGGCCTGCACGTCGCGGAGCGGCCGCCCGGTCGTCTCGGTCCGGGACAACGGCGTGGGATTCGACATGCGGTATGCCGGCAAGCTGTTCGGAGTGTTCCAGCGCCTGCACCGGGAGGACGAGTTCGAGGGCACGGGTGTGGGCCTCGCGACGGTGCAGCGGATCATCCACAAGCACGGCGGCGAGATCTGGGCCGTGGCCCAGCTCGACAAGGGCGCGACGTTCTCGTTCACGCTGGGCCAGGACGCCGGCGCCGCCGGCGGGTCCTGAAGCACGTCCGTGCTTTCACGGTCCCGTGCGCGGCGGCGCCGCGCCGGAGATGCCCGCCGCGATCACGCCCTTGAGCGTCGCCTTGCGCAGCTCCGCCGCGAAGGCCGGGAGCGCCTGC